>CAYFJL010000144.1:0-7509 GCA_964343335.1 uncultured Polaribacter sp.
TTAGGACGCCAGGTTTTCATCCTGGTAACACGGGTTCGATTCCCGTACGGACTACAAGAAAAAATTAAGTTTACATGGCAAATCATAAGTCAGCAATTAAGAGAGTAAGAAGCAACGAAGCTAAGAGAGTGCGCAACAAGTATCAGCATAAGACAACTAGAAATGCTATTAGAGATTTACGTGCTTTAGAAGATAAGAAGCAAGCTGAAGAAAAGTTACCAGAGGTAATTGGCATGCTTGATAAATTAGCGAAGCGTAACATTATTCACAAGAACAAAGCAGCGAACTTAAAATCTCAGTTAACGAGAAAGGTTGCAGCCTTGTAAACAGAACAAAATTGAATGAAAGCTCTAAACGAAAGTTTGGAGCTTTTTTTTTGGGTTAACCTACCAGTCGTAGGATTTATGAGCGTCTAAGCGGATGAATATAAACAATAGGATGGTAAAGCCCCATAAAGAGGACCCACCGTAGCTTATAAAAGGCAAGGGAATTCCAACTGTAGGAAGTAAGCCGATTACCATGCCTACATTGACAAATAAGTGGAAAAATAGGATGGACGCCACTCCATAACCATAGATACGACCAAATTTATTCGGATTTGTATCGGCAAGGGCCATAATTCTATAAATGAGGACGATGAATAAGATAATGACCAAACTACTTCCTAAGAAACCCCATTCCTCGCCTACAGTACTGAAAATATAATCGGTATGTTGTTCTGGCACGAAGTTTCCTTGGGTAATATCACCATTCAAATATCCTTTGCCCCAAGTACCTCCAGAACTAATGGTTAATTCCGATTGATAGGTATTGTATCCAATATTTTTAGTGTCAACTTTCAATCCTAATAGAACTTCAAATCGATCTCGATGGTGTTGTTTGAAAATAGAGTTGTAGGTGAAATTCACTACTAATATATAGCCAGCGACTAGAATGTAAGATAAGAGAACCTTGTACCATTGAAAACGTAAAAAACGACTTCCTTGTTGGTAGACGATTAGTCCAATTATTAATGTGAGTATGACTAACAGCGAACCAATAGTAATGGCTTTACCGTACAATATGGTAAGGATAAACCCAAGAATTAAACCAATGCCCAACAAAATATAGCGAATGGTTAACCCTTCTCGATTCAATACAAAGAAGAAGGAAAAATAAATCAATGCCGATCCAGCATCAGGTTGTAATAGAATTAAGACTGCTGGTAAAAAGATAATGATAAATGCCTTGATTTGGTTTTTGATTAGGTCTAAATTGTAGAGTCGATCACTCATTAGTTTGGCAACGGCCAAAGCCGTGCAAGATTTTGCAAACTCTGAGGGCTGAAGCCCCATAAACCCGAAACTGAACCACGACTTCGCTCCGTTAATTTCTTTTCCGAAAATGAAGAGGAGCATCAAGGAGAGAACGGATGCAAAGTACAGAATGCTTGCAAACTGTTCATAGAATTTTGAATTGAAAAAGAGAACCGTCACAATCACCGGAATACACAGAGCAATCCAAATCATTTGTTTCCCATATTTCGTGGTAAAGTTGAAAACGTCATTCACTTCGGCCGTTTTGGAGGCAGCGTAAATGTTCATCCAACCGAAACCTATTAATACGATGTAAATGAAGATGAGTAGCCAATCGACGTCAGCGAAAATATTATTCTTCTCTTGTCTCAAGGTCTTCGATTTTTGGAAGAAGTCTTTGATACACTTCCTCTAGGCTCAGGTTAAGCATTTGTTCTTCGCGATACTTATTTCTAGGAGAAATTTCGCCTCTCAGGTATTTCTCGATCACTAAGCTGGTGATGGGAGCTGCAATGGTAGATCCGTAGCCACCATTCTCAACGAAGACCGCCAAGGCAATTTTAGGATTCTTCTTAGGAGCAAAGGCTACTAAAATCGAATGATCATCTAACTGTTCTTTGAATCCGTTGACAAGTGTAAAGTTTTCAGCCGTTCCCGTTTTCCCACAAATCTCAATTCCTTTGATTCGACTCCATTTTCCTGTGCCGGTTTTGAATACTTCGTGCATGGCTTCAATCACAGGTTCAAAGTGTTCGGCATCAATGGTGGTTCTTTTTGGGGTTGTGTATTTGGGATTATCGATATCTGAATTATCGATTTGCTTGACAATATGAGGAGTATAAAAATAACCTCTATTGGCAATTGCTGCGGTAAAGTTGGCCAATTGAATTGGTGTTGTTAGCACTTCACCTTGTCCGATGGCATTGGAAATATTGGTAGAGGCATTCCACGCGTAGCGGTACCTTCTGTCATAATAGTTTCCATCCGGAATCAGGCCTTTTTGTCCTGAAGGTAGATCGTATCCGAGATAATTTCCTAGACCAAAACTGGTAACGTGTTTGTTCCAATTGTTCATTCCCTCTTTCGGATCATTATCCTTTTCTACGATTCGTTTGTACGTATTTGAAAAGTAGCTGTTACATGATCTTGAAATGGCTGTCTTCAGCGATAATGGTCTTCCATAAATATCACAGTGACATCTCATAAATTCATGCTCTCGATTCCCATATCTATAACCACCATAACAAGTGAAGCGAGAATTTTGAGTAATGGCATTTTCCTGCAATCCAATAAGAGCATTCATCATTTTAAAAGGTGATCCCGGTGGGTAAACTGCCGATAGTCCTCTGTCATAGGTAGGTTTGTTGATGGAATCCTTAAAAAGGATGACCGAGTTTCTAGAGCGCTGTCTACCGACCAACATATTTGGATCATAGGATGGTGCAGTAACCAAGGCTAAAATTTCTCCGGTAGAAGGCTCAATGGCAACGATACCACCTCTTTTACCTGTCATCAGTTTTTGGGCATATTGCTGCAATTCGATATCCAGGGTTAATTTCAGGTCTTTTCCGTTAACGGGTAGTGTATCATACATTCCGTTTTTATAGCTTCCTGTAACCCTATTTAAGTTATTTCGGCGCAGATATCTTTTCCCTTTTTTTCCTCGTAGAAATTGCTCGTATTGTCTTTCAACACCATCTTTTCCTTCAAGTTCTCCTTGTTGGTAGTATTTACTCTTTCGTGCCTTCTCTTCATTGACTTCACCAATGTAGCCTAGAACATTTGCGGCTGCTTTGATAGGGTAGTTTCGAATAATTCGCTTCTGAATGAAAAACCCTTGGTACTTGTGCAGTTTCTCTTGTAGGTAGGCAAAATCCTCTTTCGCCAATTGCTTTAGGAATACGGAAGGAAGATAGGTAGCATATTTTTCTGCTTTTCGGAATCGTTTTAAAAATTCCTCTTTGTCTATCTTTAAAAGCTTGCAAAATTCAAGAGTATCGATGGTTTTTACCCGATTAGGTTGCACCATCACATCATAGGATACTTGGTTGGCAACCAATAATTTACCGTTTCGGTCGTAAATATATCCCCGTTCTGGATAAACAAATTCAGTTTTTACCGTGGCATTATTCATTTCGTCGTACTCAGCACCACGAATAATTTGTAACTGAAACAATCTTCCAATGAAAATAATTCCGGTTAATCCTACAAAAACATAAAGCAATAAGCTACGCTGCATTTAATAATCTTTAGTAAAAATATATGATCCTGAAAAGAATAGAACTAAGGTAAATATTGTTGAATAAATGGTATTCACAAAAACCCCAGATATATTTTCAAAGCTAAAATTAGCAAAAGCAAATAACAAAAAATGATGAAGTATTGTTAAAGTGATAACGAAATTGAAAACTTTTCCAAAAGGTTCTGATTTCAACTTAAAAAAGGGATAATCAGCCTCAAGTTTATTGAAAAACAGTTTGATAAAAAACAACCTAAAATAGGCAATGAAAACCGATGCAAAGGCATGGATTCCTCCTGTATTGGCAAAAAGATCTACCCCGAGTCCTAGTAAAAAGCTTAAAAATAAAAGATTGAACCGATTTTTACGTAAAGGATAAAAAAAGATAAAAGCGATGTATAAATACGGATTGATATAACCAAATAACAGAATATTATTCAGCACAAAAACCTGCAGTCCGAGTAGGAAGAAGAACAAAAACATGAAATACAAAGTCTTATTCATTTTCCAAGTTTTCTAGTTTTATAATTTCTTCTTTGTCTCGGTTTGTAATGACATAGATATATTTGAGATTACTCATGTCATTAAAGAGTTTCACGTTGATTTTATTATCAACACTTAGCGTTTCATTTACCTGAGAAACCGTACCAATCGGAATGGCCTCTGGAAAAATAGTGGATCGTCCTCCTGTTTCAATGGTATCGCCAACTTTCACTGGTGCTTGTCTTGGTATATCTATCAATTGTACAGTATTGTAATCTACGCCATCCCAAGAAAGTGTTCCGAAATAATTGGTGTTCTTTAGTCTGGCATTGATACGCGTATTCTTATTTAAAATCGACTGAACACGGGTATATCCGTTTGAACTATGGTCTGTAATTCCAATGACTCCTTTGCCATTAATCACCGCCATTTCTGAACCAACTCCATTTTGTTTTCCAATGTTGATGGTTAAAAAGTTAAACTGAGTGTGAAAGGTGTTGTTGATGATTTTGGCACTGGTGTATGTGAATTTTTGATTACTATCCGTAGAATCTTTAGCCGTCAAAACACTTTTTCCTTCTAATTGATTTTTAAGTCGATTGTTTTCTTCCACCAAGGCTTGATTGATTTCATCCAGTCGGAAGTAATCTTTTGTGTTGGTGATTTTTTCATAAATCCCGCCAACAAAGAAGTTGGACGACGCTAAAAATTTACTCTTTTGAAAGTTTAAGTTGGTAAAAATGAGTGTTAAGGAAATAACCTCCAGAAATAAAAACAACAAAAAGAATTTATATCGCTGAAAAAAATAGACAATTTGCTGCATAAAAACAGGTTCAAAAAATTACTTCATAAGTACGTTCTTATACTTATTCAATTCTTTTAAAGCAATACCCGTTCCTCTTACTACTGCTCTTAAAGGATCTTCAGTAACGTATACCGGTAAATCTGTTTTTCTTGATAATCTTTTGTCGAGTCCTCTTAACATTGATCCACCACCTGCAAGGTAAATACCTGTATTGTAAATATCAGCTGCTAATTCTGGCGGCGTTTTCGACAAGGTTTCCATTACAGCGTCTTCAATACGTAAAATGGACTTATCAAGTGCTTTGGCAATTTCTCGATAGGAGACTTGAACTTGTTTTGGTTTTCCACTCAGCAAATCACGACCCTGCACCAACATTTCCTCTGGTGGATCATCTAAATCTTCTGTGGCGGCTCCAATTTGAATCTTTACCTTCTCAGCTGTGCGTTCACCAACATGTAAGTTGTGTTGGGTACGCATGTAATACATGATGTCGCTGGTAAATAAATCACCTGCAACTTTTACAGATTGATCACATACGATTCCGCCTAAAGCAATCACTGCAATTTCTGTTGTTCCTCCACCGATATCAATAATCATATTTCCTTTTGGTTCCATGATATCGATACCAACCCCAATTGCCGCGGCCATTGGTTCATAGATTAGGTAAATTTCTTTGGCATTCATGTGCTTCGCAGAATCGCGAACCGCACGTTTTTCAACTTCCGTAATTCCTGAAGGAATACAAATTACCATTCGCAAGGCAGGAGGGAAGATTTTCTTTTTGATCGAAGGGATTTGCTTTACAAACTCTTTGATCATTTCCTCAGATGCCTGGAAATCGGCAATTACTCCATCTTTTAGCGGGCGAATCGTTTTGATGTTTTCATGGGTTTTTCCCTGCATCAAATTGGCTTCCTTACCAATGGCAATGATTTTTCCAGAGGCGCGATTTCGTGCCACGATGGAAGGGCTATCAATCACCACTTTTCCATTGTGGATGATCAGCGTATTTGCTGTTCCCAAATCGATAGCAATGTCTTCTGTCATGAAATCAAAAAAGCCCATAAAATAAAGTGTAATTAGAGTAACTTATATCCTTACAAATCTAGTAAATTAAATCTTTTTAGGAGGTTTTTAATGCTTAAAATGTCGGGTGCCTGTCGTCACCATTGACACACCATTTTCATTGCAATAATCGATGGTCAATTGGTCCTTAATGGAACCTCCAGGTTGGATCACACTTGTGATGCCAGCTTTGTCTGCAATCTCCACACAATCTGGGAATGGGAAGAAAGCATCACTAGCCATCACAGCCCCATTTAAGTCGAATCCGAATTTGTTGGCTTTTTCAATGGCTTGATTTAGAGCATCTACACGACTTGTTTGTCCTGTTCCGCTTGCTAGAAGTTGCCCGTCTTTAACCAATACGATTGTATTGGATTTTGTGTTTTTACAAATTTTTGATGCGAACAATAAGTCTTTTAACTGAGCTTGGCTTGGTTTGGTGTTGGTTACATAATTTAAATCATCTAATTTGTCTGTGATGAAATCTTTATCCTGTACCAATAATCCGTTTAAGCTTGTACGAACCAATGTCTTTGGCAATGCAACTTCTTTTTGAATTAAAATGATTCGATTCTTTTTGCCTTTTAAAACAGCTAGAGCATCTTCGTCATAACTCGGCGCAATAACAACCTCACAAAATAGCTTATGAATTTCTTCAGCGGTGGCCAAATCAATATTGGTATTGGCAATTAAAATTCCTCCAAAAGCCGAAACTGGATCTCCTGCTAAAGCATCAACATAAGCCTGAGAAATGGTTTCTCTTTGTGCTAATCCACAGGCATTATTGTGTTTAAGAATGGCGAATGTTGGCGCTTCACCTTGAAATTCTTCCATAAGATTTACGGCCGCATCAACATCCAATAAGTTGTTGTAGCTCAACTCTTTTCCATGAAGCTTGTCAAACATGGCTTCTAAATCCCCAAAGAAATACCCCTTCTGATGCGGATTTTCACCATATCGCAAAGTCTTCGAAGTTTGTTCACTTGCTTTGTAAACAACTTCTTCTTCGTTGAAATAATTGAAAATAGCGGTGTCATAATGCGAAGAAATATTGAATGACTTGGCTGCAAATTTCTTTCGTTTTTCGATAGATGTTTCACCATTTCCTTCTTCTAAAATAGAAAGGAATTCATCGTACTGATCCATAGAAGAAACGATGAAAGTGTCTTTAAAATTTTTGGCTGCAGCACGGATCAATGAAATCCCGCCGATATCAATTTTTTCTACAATGTCTTGTTCTGAGGCGCCTGAAGCAACAGTTTTTTCAAACGGATACAAGTCTACAATCACTAAATCGATTTGTGGAATTTCATATTCGCTCATTTCAGCCACATCACCTTCATGATCCTGTCTGTTTAAAATCCCACCAAACACCTTTGGATGTAGTGTTTTTACTCTTCCCCCAAGGATAGATGGGTACGAAGTCACATCCTCTACAGCAATGACGTCAATGCCTAAATCTTTGATGAATTTTTCTGTTCCACCGGTTGAATAAATGGTTACTCCTAAATCGTTTAATTTTTGAACGATCGGGCCCAAACCATCTTTGTGAAATACAGAAACTAATGCGGATTTAATTGTTTTTATGTTGCTCATTTGTAGTAAATTAATAAGCAAGCAAA
>CAYFJL010000145.1:0-7507 GCA_964343335.1 uncultured Polaribacter sp.
GGAGAATAGCTCCTATACCGACAACGAAGTAGTTTGACTCCAAACTACTTCGAGTGGAGTATATACTCGCGTGAAAAGGTTGGGCAAAGCCCAAATCTTTTCGGAAGCGGTATAAAAAAGGAGTATTCCAAATTGATGGTACTTTTAGGCTTACCACCAAATGGAAAAAGAATGGCAAAAACAATTAATTTCTTTATTGCGGTACTCGCATTATTGTTAATGGGACCTATTTCGTGTACCACTGCCCCCGAATCGAACGAGGACTTTCTCCCTACCTTTTTGACAGGCTCATTTGAAGACGACTACGGGGTCCGGTATCACATTGACCAGGAAGTCTTTCACTTACTCCCTGATGACCGATACCATGTCTTAAGTGTACATAGAGCAGAGGGCTATATAATCCTGCAGAACGATTCGCTCAATTCCTTTGCTCCCGGATTATTCACGAGGATCGATTACCAACAGCTGGAGAATATGGAGCCATACGAATGGGCTTTTTGCTTTAGCAGCTATGCGGCGACAAGTGTAGAGGAAGCCACCTCCCAGGTTAACACCCAAAAAACGGATTTAATGACCGGGTGTGATGGATTCCCCTTTTCCCGAATGAAGCGGTTGGGGGCTTCGGAGTAGTCTTATTAGAATGCTGCTTGGAAATTGCTGTAGCCTTTTCCATCACCACATTCAAATCTTTTCAATGAGTTCAGTTCGGATAAAGTCATATGCTTCAGCTTGGTCATATTCTATACCAGGTCGCAAGAGGGCATGGATATCTCCACTGAAATCAGGGTCTTCCAATTTGTCCTCCATATTGCGCAAGAACTGCTTCCTGGTTGGAGGTTTTTCGACTGACAGTGCCATATATTCTTTATAGCAATTAACTATTTGACCTGTATCCATTTCCAAATTCGTCAATGCATGATAAAGATCGAAAAGATCACGTCCTTTTTTACGTTGATACAGAGCACGTAATTTGGTCCCTAGCATCTCCTCCGCTTCAAAGGAAATTAGTTTGCATGAACCTTCTGCCCAGGTATTCTGGATGGTGTGTTCTATCTCTTTATACCCTAGCACTGTATAATGTTCTCGGCAGTTAATCTCAATCTTTAACCTCAAATTGATCACCGGTGGTATCTCGGATTCAAATCGATAGATTAAGGTGTTGTTATTAGCCTTTTGTTTGACAGAAGGCTTGCCTAAAAATTCGAGTTGGCTACGTATAGCTGATATTGTATCCTTGATAGGTTCAGACCTGATCTGAACCAGATCTATGTCTTCTGAATATCGGACCTGAGGCTTTAGAAAGATCTTATGCAGAGCAGTTCCACCTCTAAATGCAAGTCGGTCCCGCAGGAAAGAATTAGAAAATAATTCAAGCAAGGCTTTTTCAATGACGAGATCTTGTTCTACCTGGGCATCTTCTGGCCACGGGGCATATTCTTTCCATTCCTCTATATAGCGTCTCGGAAGCATTAAAGATCAAGTGTTGTGTTTAAAATCACTTTCCATTTATCACTTAATTGGCCTTCCCGGTTCTTATGGGCTAACGAGAGCGGAATCTCTCGCAAGGTTTTGCCCTCAATTACCTTATGCAATGCATCAGCAAGTTTTTCATTCCCCAACTGTTCGAGTAGGTAGCCAAATCGTTGTATGTCAGGAACTTTTTGACTGGAGGCAGTCTTCTTCAGGTCTGATAAATTGATGTTTTCAATTAGATCTTCCAGAATGATGAAGATCCGGTTTACCCCCCCGAGACCCTCGTGGTAGTACACTAAGTCGAAAGCAGTCAAAGCAGGAGAAGATATATTGATGTATCCCGTTTCCGTTTTCTTTTTTTCAATGTTTCCAGCCTGCCATTTGCTTTTAACAAAAAAATGGATGTCCAATTTTTTGTTCTTGATACTTCGCAAAGGTGGTTTTTCTACCATGACCTGGAATTGCATTGGCTGCTGATGCCCAGCACCATGTAATGCAGCGGCGGATAAGGCCCCGACGTAATATTCCCTATTCAGGTAATTCATCAAATCATCAATGAATAATGATGGGGGGAGCATTCCCCTTTTTGAATATTGTGGCGGAACAATTACGTAAAACTCTTTTCGAACATGAGCAAGCTGATTCTTTCTTTTGAGACGGTAAATGCTCTGCTTAATCGCATTTTCAGAGTTATCAAATTGTTGTTTGAGTTCAGCCATTGACACTGCAAACCTACCTTTAGCTTGTAGGTTGTTCAAATACTCTTCAAGGTAATTATAGGTAGATTCCACAACAAAAAAGTGTTTGCATAAAACTACACATTTCGTAGTCAATCGCAAACAAAATCGAACCCATATTAACGTATCGGGAGGAAAGGTTGACAACCTTTTCGAAAGTGGTAGAAAAGCAAGACCGCTTTTGGGTGATGTAATGTAATCAGACAATCAGAGGCAAAGAAGTCATTCCATGACAGCTATGCCTGTTTTGGTTTATCCTACTTCTCAAAAACCAAAGCATCGGTTTCGGCTCCTAATTGTTGAAGTTGCTCATTGATATCCTTCACCATTTTCTCCGGTCCGCACACGTAAAAGTGTTGGGAGAATTCATCGACGTGATCTTTCAAAAAGCCTGTATTGATCCGGCCGTGCTCATGCCCTTCTTTGTTTTCCCGGGTAAGCGTAGAAATGAAGTTTTGTCCAAGCATCTCTTTGAAGTCTTCCTCCATAATCACATCTTTCCCGGTCTTATTGGAAAAAAGCAGCCGGTTCCCTTCCAGCTGACCCTTTGCTTTCAGATCGCGCAAAATGGCAATGAAGGGCGTAACCCCTGCTCCGCCCGCAATGAAGGTGCCTTTGCCTTTATATTCGATAGCGCCCCAGGCGTCATCGATGATGAGTTCATCACCTGCTGTTAGCGAATCAATCTGGTGGGTGACCCCATCGTGATCGTGGTAGCTTTTGATGGTAAATTCCAGGTGATCCTCATCCGGTAGGGAGGTAAAGGTAAACGGTCGTTTCTCTTCTCGGTATCCTTCTTGGTTGATCGCTACTTCGGTCGCCTGTCCCGGCGTGAACGTGTAACCCGACGGCTTCTCGGTAGTGATTCGCTTGACATCGTGGGTTAAGGGTTGGATATTCAGGATTTTAACTTGGTGTGCCATGGTAAGTGTCTTGCATTTGGTGTACACCTGTTAAACAGGTTGCCGTGCAATTGTTCAGAAGGATGTGCGATAGCCTACTTGAACGTTTGCTCCTTTATAAGCTCGCCCTCTTCATTATAGACCTTCCAGGTGCCCTTCTTTTTGCCGTCTTCGAAGCGACCTTCGTCCCAGAGTTGGCCATTGGAGTGGTAGCGCTTCCACTCACCGTGCTTCCGCTCTTCATCGTCGAAGCCGCCTGTCGCCCGTGGTTCTCCGTTCTTGAAAAACCACTTCCACTGCCCTACAATCTTTCCGTCCTTAAAATAGCCGGTGGATTGCATCTGCCCATTATTTAGAAAGTACGTCCACTCTCCTGATTTCTTTCCGTTATCGTACTCGCCCTGGCAGGAGACAAGTCCGTTTTTGAAGAATACCTTAAATGGCCCATTTTTGGGATTGCCGTTTTCATCGATTCCGGAGATGTCTTTCATTTGGATTTGTTTTTTATGGCGGATGTGCAGTCGAAGGTACCACTTCACCCGTTACTGCCTTTATCCAAAATTGCCCGGTTTTCCCGATAGTGCCGCTGTAGGTTTTCCACAAAGGCTTCTTTTTTTGCTTTCCTGGAAACGAGATTGTTACTGTCATCCGAGTCTGTGTCCGCCGCAGACGAGATGGCCTCATTAGCTTTAGGTGTTGTTTGGTGTCGTGCTTTTTTATTTTTTCATCACCAAGGTCTTGTATTTTGACCACACATTATCTTGTTTTCCCTCAAATATTCTCTTTAAGCACCATCCATATGGGAGTAATGTCGTGTCTTTCCAGTAGTAAGGGAAACTGTTTTCTCCGAAGTCAGGATGATCTCTTTCCAATTTTCCAGATTCGTGATTTTTCTCAATGGTCTTAATAATATAGAACGCGAATTCTGCCGCAATTCCTTGAAGGCCGTCTTCATTCTTGGTCTTTCGGTATTCTTTATGAATTTTGGATAAGACCTTTTCAACTTTCCTTATTGATTTCTCGGTATAGTCGAGTTTAATTCTGAATGATCCAGCAATTTGAATTGCTAAGTCAGCTAATTCGTCTTTTAGTCTGTCAAGTTCCTTTTCTTGCTTCATGGATGTTGGCCTAGTTTTGCCTGCACCACAACGGTCTCGCATAAATGGCGTTGCGAGCTTTTGCTCACAATGAATATTTTATGCATTGCTGGGCGTGCGTGTTTATTTTTTCTTAATCCAATTTTCTATTTCTTTTCCTGATTGAGAACCTAAAATTATGAATTCCTTTTTCTTCCCATTTTTCGTTTTTACGTAAACTTTTCCGTCATGTGGATAATATCCCATTCCCCATTTTTTTCTTTTATCATAGGTGACGCTTTTTATTTCATTCCGATTAATTTTAAAGCTTGGCTTTTCAGTTTTTAAAATTTCCTCTCGGTAAATATTCAGATTTTCAATCTTTCGCAAATAGGACCTTTTCATGTATGAATACGGATTTTGTAAATCATCTTGAATTGCCATATTTTTTGTTATAGACCTCGTTAAAGGGTCTCCTCCACCTTCAACACTTATTAAGCCGTTTACTTTTAGTCCAATTAAACAATCCTCTAAAATCAGAACTAAAAAAGTCCTATTCATGATTAGACTATAATATTCCATTGCAACAAAATGGTTTCCCTCTTTTAGTTCGTAATCCTTCAATTTCATATTCTTTTTAAATTGGCTTGTTTTTTCTTTCTCTTCATGACGCCCAACGAACGAGTGCGATCCGCAGTCCGAGGTGAAGAAAAAGTGTTCCGCGAAGGCTCAACATTTTTTCGAGCCGAAGGATTGCGTTTGCGTGGTGTTGTGCGATGGCCGACCGAAGGGAAGGTCCATCGCATGACACCCGCGCATCGCGCTCGTTCGTTGCTGACGCCTCCGACCGAAGGGAGGATGGCGTCAGCAACTCCGGGCTGGGCGCAGTGCGAGGAACGAGCATTGTCGTACAGCCTAAGTTAGACGCTTTCAAAATATTCATTTACAAAATCGGAATTCACATTAGTTGCGAAGGCCACACTTTCACGCGCTCTAGTCAAGGCTACATAGAATTTATGGCGATCATTCAATTGCGCTATATCACCAGTTTTAAGGTAGTTGGTAATTGGCTTAGTTGGAAAAACCAAGGTTCTAAGGTAGGTCTGACCTTTACTCTTACCGAAGTTTATTGAAGGTATTCCTTTCGTATTTGACCGTCGACTATGACAGAGTACTACCGGCTTATATTCCTCGTAATAATCTACTACTTTTCTCATTGGAACTACAAAGAGACCCTGATGCTCTGTTTGTCCTTCGTACATGCTCACGGTTTCAGGCAGATCGGGATATAGCCTATCCGCAAATGCACAAATTGATTGTACAGAACGATAACATTCTGTCCTCTCTTCTACTTGACATAAGCCTACTTCTGCTGCTGCCCTGTAGAAGTCTATTGCTTTTTCTTTTCTAAACTTAGATAACCTCTTTGCATGATGCGTTGAATAAACAACTTGTCTAACGTCACCAACTACTATTAACTTCATGTTAGACTTGAAAAGCATCGCTACGATATCAAGATCATATGAAGCTAAATCTTGTGCCTCATCAATGAGTATATAATCCCAGAATTGCTGTAATCGATTCACCACCATTCCTCCTGAATCAGCATTACACTTTAATGCAAACTTTGCCAGCTTATCGGAATATACACTGTGCTTTCCCTCTATAAAGTGTCCATAAATTTGAGTTTCTTTGATGTATTGAGCAGATTGCCCTTGGACAAAGGTGATTCCTCTAATTCTTCGATTATTGTAGTGAACGTTCTGATAGGGGCGAGCACACTCATTCAGCAAAAAGGATAACCACGTCTGAATCCTAATCCTGGAAGGTAAGAATCCAAATTGACTGATAACACGATACTCCAACTCCTGCCGATTCAAGACTGTATAAGTTAGAAGAAGGACGCGATTACCTTCCTTATACAATTGAATAGCATCCTCTACTAACATAGATGTTTTCCTAGATCCAGCACATGCGAATACTACTCGATTCATAACACATCTTTGATGTATCCAGGAATTTCAATTTGTACATCAGATTCCAATATCCGTAACGCACTCTCTGTTTTGTTGTTACTAGATGTCATCCAAGCTATTGCTTCCTCTTTATCCCCAAAAGCTTTCCCCAATGCTTCGTTGATTTTCTCTAGGGTATTCACCTTTACTATTTGAGGCTCTAAAGTTGGATAATCCTCATCTGTATCATACGAAATAACAATCCCGTTGACACCTAAATAGTCTTTGTACTTCTGCGCAAGAGCAGGAGTATCTCCATCATTATCAGTGATTACAGTAACACTAATTTGAAGTTTCTGAGCGATTTCCAAAAACCTCTTGAAAGAAAGCCCTTTTACAGAGATTACATCGCGCCCATCATCAATTGGAAGCTTACCATGCTTTTGTTTATATGCATAATTTACAATCAACTCATCTGATGGGCCTTCAACTAAAATCGGGCTTTCTGATAATATTAGCCTCAAGGTATCATGACCAGGAAGCTTTTTGAAATACTTGTAAGTACTTGGATCAAGATCATTAAGTCGAAGAACCTGCTGATTAGAAATCAATACTAAGTTCTCAAGACCGAGCTTGTTTGTAACAAAACTAGAATGAGTGGTAATGATTAATTGATTGTCTTGACTTCTCTCATTGATCTTCTTAATCAGAGAGGACATACCTCCAAATGATAGATGACTTTCTGGTTCTTCGACTAGAATCAGCGTATTTGGTAGAACTTCAGCAAGGGCAAGCTTTGTTTTTATCGAGCTTTGTTCTCCCTTTCCGATAAAGCTGAACGGAATTTCATCAATGTATGCGGTTAAGGTGTTCTCCCAGGCTGATTTACTAGATACATCAATTGAGTATGTTAATCTTCGATCGGTGATATTTCCAGAATACTCCTCAAGTTTATCATTTATCGATTTAATAACTGAATTCCCCTCGAAGGCCTCCTTCAATGTTCTATAGTTCAATTTCAAGCCGGCTCTTTCAGAGATATCGAGGAAGTTGTTTATTATTCGGGAAACATACTTGTCAGTTCCTGTAAATGAGACCTCCCCCAGGGATGTGTCAACATAGATAACACTCAATGGAATTGACCTAGATGTAACTGGAGAACCCTTAAAAGAGAACCACTCTATGTGGTAATACTCTACTGGAATATTCTTTATTAATTCAGGTTGAGAGATGTATTGTTCATATTCATCAGAAAACATCTCATTGAAACAGATTTTGAAGGAAAAGCCTGGACAATTTGCCGAAAGAGAATAGAGTTGTTGCAACCTAACTCACTGACAATCAATATTCGTATTTTAGCAGGC
>CAYFJL010000146.1:0-7430 GCA_964343335.1 uncultured Polaribacter sp.
TATTCTTTGGTTTTTAACTCTTCCCTTAAGTCATCTTCTGTATACTTGCTCATTGTTATGAGTTTTAACTATGTTCAATGTTTAAAAGTTGAACGTTTTATAAAGTTGAATTTAAATACTTAATAAAACCAGATAACAACTTTGAAACATCATTTACTTTTTGTTTCAAATTTTCAAACTTTCCACTATCCAAATAGTCCAGATCAAAGGCCAAATATAGCTGTGATCTACATTCTCCAGCAGACCCTTTGGCTATATAAAGAAACCTTATGAATTCTTTCGTGGTTTCTCTTTCAAATCCTTCAGCAATATTTGAAGAAATTGAAATAACTGATCTTCGAATCTGATCACGTAATCCATAATCCTTTGAAAATAAATTACTCTCATTCGTAATAGCGTAAATTTCAGTCGACAATTCTCTTGCCTTTTGCCAAGCAATGATTTCCTCAAATGAGTTAATTTTGCTCACGTATTTTTCTTTTTCATTTTTTTGTTCGTTCGAACTTTTAACATTCAAACATTTAAACAGTGACTACAATGAAAATGATTCACCACATCCACATGTTCTATTGGCATTCGGATTGTTAAAAACAAACCCCTTACCGTTCAAACCACCCGAATATTCTAAAGTGGTTCCTACCAAGTACAAAAAGCTCTTTTTGTCGACAATAATCTTTACCCCATTGTCTTCAAATATCTTGTCGTTTTCTTCTTGGTTTCTATCAAAAATTAAGTCGTAGGAAAGGCCAGAACAACCTCCACTCTTAACGCCAACCCTAACAAAATCGTTGGTTGCATCAAAGCCGTCGTCTGTCATTAACTCAACGACTTTTCTCTTTGCAGAATCGGATACCTTTATCATAGTTTAAATAGATTAAATCTAAATTGGTCTGCAAATATACGACTAAAGCGAGTAAAATAGGTTAGATAATGATTAACAAGCTCAATTAGACTATTGAATTTGTCGATTATCGATTAAAGGCGGGATTTCGAATAAATTCAGGGTCTGTGAGGGTCAATAAAAAGGCTTTTAAATCGGATTTGTCTTGTGCGCTCAAACGTACACCGCCTTGATTGACATTCTTCATCAAAGGATCTATGGTAGACGAGTTTTGCAATCCTTCAGAATAGAAATCAATCACCTCCTCAAGGGTGGCAAACCTACCATCATGCATGTAAGGTGATGTGTACACCAAATTGCGAAGTGTTGGTGTTTTGAATTTTCCATTATCGTTAGGGTCTCCCGTTACTGCTCCGAGTCCGAGGTCAGTAAAGGTGGCATCCAAGCCATTATTGTGAAACTGATTGTCTGTCCACAGCGGATTATTATCACTTCCATGGCAATGAAAACAGTCTCCCTTCGCCTCATCCATGAATACATTAAATCCGTTCAACTCTTCTGGAGTTAACATCTCTTGACCCAATAAATAGCGATCAAACTTTGAATTTGCTGAGATTAAGGTTCGTTGGAATTGGGCAATGGCTTTTACCACCATGGTTGAATCTATTCTACCTACGCCGAATACCTGCCGAAATAATTCGGGATATGAATCATGATTGTTCAACAACTGCTCAATATCTTGCCAATTGCCGTTCATCTCAATCGGATTTGTCACTGGTTCGAAAGCTTGTCCCTCAAGACTAAACTCCTTGCCATCCCAAGTAAACAGTTCGTCGTAGTTCCATGCGTTGTTAAATAACGTCATTGAGTTACGAGTTCCTAAGTTTCCATTGGCTCCCGGACTAAACTGAAAAGCATGTGAAAAGGCATCCTGAGGTCGATGACAATGGGCGCAAGATTGGGTTCTTGTTCCTGACAAAATATTGTCGAAAAACAACCTCTTACCAAGTGCGATTCCTTCTACGGTTAAGGGATTATTAGACGGAATTACAGGAGGAAGTAACTTCTGTTGGAATAGTTCTGGGATTTCTAATGTGTAAGGAACAGGTTCATATGCTTCCTGGGTATTGGACGAACAGGCCGTCAATACCAGAACCAAAAACGAAAAAAGAAATACCTGTTTCAAACCTGTTTTTTATTGCGTTACGGACCCTAGACTGAATACGGACTTTCCATTTTGACTCATTAACAACTGGGCATTAAAATTAGGCATCAACACCGTGTTTAATGCATTCAAATCCCATGTATTCGGATTTACAAACCATTCTGCTACATTCATCTGCACTTCAATCACGACATCATTTCGAATGGTCACAGTTCCTAAATCAACCTTAAAGGAAGTGTCTAGAAAAACAGGTGAACTTGGATTGGTTACGTTAGCTGCTCGGATGACATGGTAATTAAAATTCGCATCTTGGTTGTTGACGTCTTTGTACTTTCCATCGAATTGCATGTAGTGATAACCTCCTCCTAACATGGTGGGTACATTGAAGGAAGCAACGTTTAAATCTTGGTAGATGCCATCTTGATTATCGGCATCGGCGAATCCGAATCGAAAACTTAATTTATAATCACCCGCAATAACGTTGGAGGCACTCAATTGCAATCCGGTTCCATCGCCTACGTCTACGAGATTATATTCTTGTGTTAAAATATTGTTGTTTCTATTACCTACTAGTTCTAACTGTGAAACCACATATCGCAAGCGCTCAATGCTCACATTCTCTCCATTGGCTGTTTGAAATTGAAAACTATTGAAGCTCGTATCATCCACGACAAATCCGTCCCAGTTATGAGTAAACTGAATCGTAACTTGTACTTCATTGTCAGTGTCTAAACCACTGCAACTAGTGAGTAGAACAACTGCAATTAAAAAAGTAAATATTCTTCTCATCATTGATTTTTTAAAGTTACAATTAATCCGTCTGTAAATCCTTTATTAGTTGGTATGTCTGCATTGTTACTTCGACTGTCTCCAACAGCCAAAACTGTATTTGCATTTAATTGGATGGCATCATAAAAAACATCAATCTCCGTTCCCCCAATCGTTTGTTGCCAAATGACATCGCCATTGTCATTTACTCCCAAAATCCATGCGTCATTCTGGCCTTCATTTTTTAAATCAGCAGTGGTGCTTCTAGAACTTCCAGAGATGATGAAACCATTATCTAGTCCATTTGAAATAGATCTACCGGCATCAAAACTTCCACCTCCGATGGATTTTTCCCACAGTAAATTTCCTGAGGTATCGATCTTGATCATCCATAAATCCGCTGCTCCGTTATTCATTGTGATATCTTGATTGGAACTTCGGGTATCTCCGATAATGACAAGGTTCCCGTCCGAAGCTTTCGAAATTCCGCGAGCTTCATCAATCTCAGATCCACCAAAACTTTTCTCCCAGACAAGATTTCCGTTGTGGTCTATCGCAACCACCCAGAAATCATAGGTACCTTTGTTATTGGAAATATCTACATCGTCGCTGTCCGAAGAACCCGCAACAATAAATTGATTGTCATCGGTTTCTATCGCTCCAAAAGGAGCATCGGTGAAGGAGCCTCCAAAATATCGTGTCCATTCTTTGGTGCCATTCTGTGCAAGTTTGATCACCCAGAAGTCACCACCAGCGTGTCGGCTGGCAGGCCTTGAATTCCCTTGTCCGCCAGAAGCCGTAACGTCTAAAACCCCTGTTAATAAAAGCCCGTTGTCCTTTGTTTCAATTAAAGAAACCCCATAATCACTACCAGAAAATCCAAATGTCTCTTGCCATTGAATAGATCCTTGTCCATCTGTTTTGATCACCCAAAAATCACGAATCCCATTGTTGGTGCGAACGTCACCATCAGTACTTGTACTAAACCCTAAAATGGCAAAGCCTCCATCAGAAGTCGCTACAATATCAGAGCCTCTATCATCACCCGAACCTCCGTAGGTTTCACTCCATTGCAATGTATGATCTGAACCATACCGTTTCAACCAAAAATCATAAGAAATGTCAGATTTGGTTTGAATGTCGAAGTCATTGCTTTGGGTAAATCCCAGTACCGCATAACCGCCATCATTGGTTGACACAACAGATTGATAGCCGTCGTTCAGAGAACCTCCATGAGTTTGAATGTCAGTAACACTAAATTTTGAGAGGTTGTCAAAAAGGTGTAGGTCTTCATTTCGACAAGAAAGAATAGTAATAAAAACAACTATGAATAGCGCTTTTCTTGCCATTGAAAAATATTATTGTGATTTCCGAATGATAAAGAGTCCGCCTTCAATATCACTGATGATGATGTTACCGCTATCGAAATACGGATAAACATTCCATGCACCGTTGAAAGCTGCACTGTTCTTTACGGGATGTGTATCAAAAAAACCAACTTCGGTCATGTTTTGATTGCCAATATCTGAAACATCCACCACTCGAACTCCTGCGGTATAGTTAGCGATGTAAAATAAACCATCTTTTACATATCCGTTATGGTCAATCGCCTCTGTGGGACCGTCGTATTCCATGTGAAAAGTAGGGTTGTCTAAGTCTGTAAAATCAAAAACAATGGTTCTAGTATTACCTCCAAAACGCAATTCATCCAACTCGTCGCCTAGTAAAAAATACTTCATATCCTCTGTAAACCAACCTTGGTGGGTGTAGCCTATATTGGAATAGTTGATGGTTGAAATTTGAATGGGATTGTTCTTATCAGTAACATCTACAATAGCTACTTTAGATTCGTTGGATCCAATTAATATTTCTCTTCCTTGATAGTCAGGGTCTGGACCATTATACGTAACCACCTGAGCATCGTGAGAATAGGCATCTTGCGCATAACCTCCAGCACCCACTGGATTCAACGGATCTTGAATATCGATGATATGAGGCCCTCCTGCAAATGTTGTAGTCCCAACGGCATAGGCATAACTAGAAGCTTCATTGATAACAATATTATGAGCATTTCCAAAACCTGAATAGTTTGCATCCGCAGTGAAAATCGTTGGCGGATTGGCAACATTTCGCAATTGAGTTAAATCAAAAACTTGGATTCCATGTCCGGCTGCTTCACTGACAATAAAGGCAAAGTTATCAAACACTTTTACATCTCGCCAGTCACTATTCAATGTGGCAGTCGGTAAAAACCCGAGAACCACAGGCGTTTCTGGGGTACTGATATCTACAAATGAGGTTCCTGTATTTAAGGCAACCAATGCATATTCCTTTCCTGTAATTGGATCCGTCCAACCCCATGAATCATTACCACTTAAAGAACTAACACTCGTAGGATTGAGCTCACGCAAGGACAAAGAAGCTACCAAATCATAACCACTACATGGAAATCCGCCAGCAAAACCATTCTCGCATGGTGCTTGAATATTGGAAGTTACAGGTGGATTGTTGGTATTGTTATTTGTGTTGTTGTTATTCGATTCATTGATTTCATCGAGATGACCACAAGCACATAAAACAAGGAATGATAAAAGGAAAATTTTCTTCATGGGTGGGTATAATTAATTAGTTCAAAACCATTATCAACACTAACAAAGATAACAATTAAAGGTGCTAATTATTGTTAAATCCAGACCTAAATTAGCTATTTTTGCACCATGTTTGAAGACAAAAATCAAGAAAGAACTTCCTTAGCTGAATTGGGCGAGTTTAAATTAATTGAGCATTTGACTCAATTTTTTTCACTTAAAAAATCAACCACCGTCAAAGGCATTGGTGATGATGCTGCCGTATTATCAGCCTCTGAAAAAGAAACCGTCATAACCACCGATTTATTAGTGGAAGGGGTTCATTTTGACTTGTCATACATGCCTTTGAAACATTTGGGTTACAAGGCTGTGATGGTCAATTTATCGGACGTTTACGCCATGAATGCAGATGCCGAACAAATTACCGTTTCTATAGCAGTCTCAAATCGTTTCTCTTTAGAAGCACTTGAAGAGTTGTACGCTGGAATTCAGTTGGCTTGCGACACCTATCAGGTAGATCTCATTGGAGGAGATACCTCCTCCTCAACCAAGGGAATGTTGATTTCTGTGACGGCAATTGGGAAGGCCAATAAAGAGGATATTGTTTATCGAGACGGAGCAAAACCAACGGATTTAATTGTTGTGAGTGGTGATTTAGGAGCTGCTTATTTAGGGTTCCAAGTCTTGGAGCGTGAGAAGCAAGTATTTGAGGTGAATCCGAATAACCAACCTGATTTACAAGGGTATTCCTACATTATTGAAAGACAGCTGAAGCCCGAAGCAAGAAGGGATATCCCACGACTTCTCAAAGAGTTGGATGTCAAACCAACTGCCATGATGGACGTTTCTGATGGATTGTCTTCGGAACTATTTCATATCGCTACTCAAAGTAAAGTAGGCTGTAAAATTTATGAAGAGAAGCTGCCGTTAGATCCGCAGGTCATTTCTACTTGTGAGGAATTTAAATTGGATTCAACCATGGTGGCCTTAAGTGGTGGGGAAGACTACGAACTACTATTCACCATATCAATCTCGGATTACGACAAAATCAAAGGAAATCCGAATCTAACCGTTATTGGTCACATTACCGAAGAAAATCAGGGCTTACAATTGATTACACGTGCCAACCAAGAAATAGAACTGAAAGCTCAAGGTTGGAATGCTTTTTAACAAGTAATTATCTAGTTTTTTATGGCGCCGATGATCCCTCTTAAAAAAGAGGTTACGTTTGCATTTTCAGCAAGGCTCATTCGAACAATAACCATTTCTTGATCGGGTAGAATAAATACATTTTGACCGTCGTAGCCATTGAAAAAGAATACATTTTCGGAGACTCCTTTATAGTTGCTCTCATTTTTATTCAACCATATTTGTGCGCCATAAGTTCCGTTTGAGGTCGGGGTAGCTGTCGTCGCATAATTCACCCATTTCTCATCAAATAAAGATTCACCGTTCCATTCCCCATTGTGCAAATACAATAGGCCTAGTTTTGCCCAATCTCTGGGAGTGGCCCAAGAATAGGAAGAGCCAATATAATTCCCTGCCAAATCAGCTTCCAAAACCATGGAGTGCATCCCGATTTTATCAATCAAATCTGAATACCAGAAATCTAAATATTCCTGATGGCTTCCGAACTGTTTTCTTAAGATTCCAGAAAGTAAATTCGTTGTCCCTGAAGAATAATTCCAAGATTCGTTCGGTTTACCTGATAATGGCTTTTCCATTTGCATTTTAGCCATATCTCGTTCTAAGAATAGCATCGTCGTTGCATCTGAAATCCGGTCATAATTCTCATCCCATTCCAAACCAGAATTCATTTGAAGTAAGTTATGAATGGTGATTTCCTTTCGATCATCATTTTGCCATGCTGAAATGGGTGCTTTTGCATTCACATCCATTTTACCTTGATGTTGCAAGATTCCGAAGATGGTGCTCGTAATACTCTTGGTCATCGACCAACCTAACATTTTGGAATTCTTGTCATAACCATCTGCATAGCGTTCGGCGATTAAATGATTTTTATAAATCACTAAAGCAACTCTGGTTTTGTTTCTAGGATTGAACAATT
>CAYFJL010000147.1:0-7385 GCA_964343335.1 uncultured Polaribacter sp.
TTTCTTTCTGTAGATTTAGATAATGATACTCTACAGTATGTAACGCATGAAATCACAAAGCTTTCAGGCAAGAACATCATTGTAGATAATAACATCAAATACGAACGTGTTTCAGGTTACTTCGTCAATCGACCTATAGGTGATATCATGAAGATGATCGCTGACGCTAACGATCTGGAAATAGAGAATAAAAACAACAGTTTCTATTTCAAAAGAGCAGCTGTAACAACTCAGAACAACAATTCCAACGTGCGTAGGAATAATCGTAACTCTAATTCTCGAAACAATGGTCAAAATGGAAACAATGAGAACCTGCAATTGGAAAAACTGAGCGATGGAACACTGTCTATTAGTGCTAATGATGTGTCGATTAAGGACATTATTACTCAATCGGCCAATGAGTTGAATGAGCATTATTTCATGTACGAAATGCCTGAAGGGAATATTACTCTTTCGGCAAACCAAATTACGTTTGAGCAATTATTAAATAAATGCCTGATGGGTACTGACTTTTCGTACAAAGAAAAAGATCGTGTTTATGTAATTGGTCAGCAGATTTCAGAGAGTTTACGTGCTACAGAATTAATAAAATTAGAATACAGAACAGTAGAGAATATTCTTGAATTGGTGCCAAAAGAATTGGTTAATGGGTTAGAGGTTCATGAATTCATTGAATTAAACGGATTAGTTGTTTCTGGCTCTTCCAGGCGTTTAGAAGAATTAAAAGCGTTCCTCCACTCTATCGATCAAGTTGTTCCAATGGTTCAAATTGATATCATCATTCTGTATTCACAAAAAGGAAGTGATTTAGCAACGGGAATTAAAGCGGCTTTGGACGCCAATAATCAGCAAACGAGTGGTCAGATTTATCCAGAATTGGACATGAACTATAATTCAACATCGGTCAATGCAATTATTGATGCCTTAAACGGGTTTGGAAACTTGAATTTGGGAAAAGTAACCTCTGATTTCTTTTTGTCACTTCAAGCGTTAGAATCAAACAACGTCGTTGAAACAAATTCAACTCCAAAAATATCGACGTTAAACGGCCATGAAGCATCTATTTCAATTGGTGAACAACGCTATTATCAAGAGGAAAGAGTACAGATCTCAAATGTTGTAGGAAATGCGAATGTTCAGAACAGTAGGGTCTGGAAACAAATTGAAGCATCATTAGAGGTCGAAATAAAACCATTTGTCTCATCTGATGAACATGTAACGCTCGAGATCGCGGTTGGTCAAAATGATTTCGGAGAACAAGTTGATCCCACTGCCCCACCAAATAAAACAACGCAAACATTTAAATCATTTGTTCGGGTTAAAAACGGAGAGGTAATATTAATGGGAGGTCTTGAAAAGAAATCAAGTCGTGATACTGGATCCGGTGTTCCAATTCTATCGCGTATTCCAATATTAAAATGGTTCCTTTCCAGCCGAAATAAATCAAAAGAGAAATCTAAGCTTCACATTCTTATTCGTCCAACGGTAACTTACTAATGGAATTTGATTGGAAACAAATAACGCACTTTCGAAAGGTTCAAGTAGTTTCTATCGAATTTACTGAACAAGGTGTTATTTATAATTGGGTTCAATTAAAACGATCAAAAGGAGAGGTTCAATTAATTGATTCCAGGGATAAATTAAATACTGAATTAATTCGTGATCAAATAATTAGTTCAATTCCTATCCTAATTCACGTAATTGGTAAAGGAGTTTTAAATAAAGTAACTGATCCCAATGAAGATTATATTGAAAACGTATTAATGAATGCCGATCCAGATGATTTTTACATTAATTATTTAGATCTGGAAGAAAAAAGATACGTTTCATTTACCCGTAAAACGGCGGTTAACGACGCTTTATCGCCGTTGAACGACGTTAATGACAATATTCTGGATATAATTATTGGTCCTTATCACACGTTGAACGACGATATACGGCAAAACATCCGTTCAACGCCGATCGGATCAATTGAGATTAAAAATGGTATTTATTCTTTTAATTCAGAAGAAATAAATGAGCGCCCGAAATTTAATGGCGAATTATTAATTAATTCTTTTTGGGCTGTTACAGTCGGATATGCTTTTTTAAAGAATAAATTATCCATTAGTGTTTTTAATTCAAAAGAGCGAAAACAAAAGATTTCCAATTATCGGGATAAACGACAATTTAAATTAATTGGTATAGGAGCTATTATTATTTTTTTAATTGCGCTCATTGGCAATTATTTCTACCAGGGACATATTAATTCCATTAATGCCGATTTAGAGGCCAAAATAATGGTCTATAGTGATAACCTAAAGAAGATTGATCAAATAGACCAGGAAATGCTCCGTAAAAAGCAATTAATTGCAAATAGCGGTATTATTCGCAGTAATTATTTCAGTACTACTCTCGATCAAATAGGATCTTCCGTTCCATCTACTATTAAATTGGAAGAAATTCAGGTTTATCCATTGGTAAAGAAATTAAAACGAAATGAAAAGCCTGAGTTTAAACGAAAATTAATTAAAATAGCCGGATCTACTCAATCCAGCGAATATGTAGACAATTGGATTGAGAAATTAAATCAGTTAGAGTGGGTAGATAATGTGGCTATTTTATCTTTTACCACCAATGAGGATAAAAACACCTCTTTTTTCGAATTAAAAATCGTTGAACGATGAAGTTTTTCGAAAAATACACATATCGACAAAAGAAGGTCGCTCTATTAATTATTATAGTGCTATTAGGGGCTGCTGCTTATAAAAGAGCATTTAGTGTCACCCTCGATCAATTGGCGTTAAACGACGAACTGCAACAGAAAGAAAATGAAGCTCAAAATTCCGTGCAAACATTAAAAAATAAAATCCTTCAATTAAATCAGGTCAATAAAGTAATTGGAAAAGAAAACGTCCCCAATGAAATTGTCCAACATTCCTTTTTAAGCTTTGTCAAAAATCAAGATGTCAATCTAATTGTCAATTCAATTGACGAACCTCATCAATACCAACATCCCGATTTTATAATAAATACCAATAAAGTAACACTAAAAGGAAATTATTTATCGACCACTTCTTTTATTCATCAATTCGAAACTAAGTTCAATTTGGGACGATTGGTTTCTCTCCGATGTTTTAAGCAAAAAAACCGTTCAACGCGGAAAGAAGAGTTGTTGACGACGATGTTTTTTCAGAATTTTTCGGAGTGAGGGGATATTAATTATGGAAACCATATATAAAATAACTAAAGATATTATTGGTAGTTGGCAAAAACCAACTGGGCTGATTCTTAGCATCTTATTATTACTGGTTCTTCAATATTACATACTTCTTGATGTTTTTTCTGATTTAGGTATAACCTTCAATGTTGTTGTAAGCATATTATACTGCCTTTTGATTAGCATAATCTGGGTTTTTACGACGAATCGATTCTTTGTTCGTGGCAATTCAGAGATGCTCGTATTAATAAGCGTTACAACAGATGGTGACGATAAGAAAATTGATACAAGCGTTAAGAACATAATCAATCAAACTATTGAGGTCATTGAAGATGATGTTTCTAAAAAACACTTGAAAATAAAATTGCTTCCTCTAAATTATTTAAGAACTGAAAAGAAAACAAAGAGGTTTTTAAATAATTACCAAAATTATTTTGACACCCTGATAGAGATTAAGCTTGCAAGTGGAAAGTTCGATAGCATTGAAAAAATGAAAATTTCCAAAATGAAGGCTATTGGTCACTTCAATCATCAGGATAGAGAAAAACAAATGTTTTTTGACTCTGTTGATTTCCGAAGAGATCTCTCTTTAGTCAATTATCATAAAAAATGGGATTTTATTTTTGAAAATGATGGTAATGATAAAATCAAGTGGAGAAGAGATTTAAGAGAAACCATTCTACATTATTGCGGCATCTACGCCCTATATTTGGACAAATATAAACTGTCCTTGAGGTTTATTGAAGCTATTTTTGATGAAAGAGAACGAATTTTAAAAGTTCCTGATAAGCAAAATCCTGGTAAAAGCCGTAAAATACAACTCTCGAATAATGCTGTTGTAGCTGGAAGACTTGCGAGCATACTTCTTAATCTATATGTCGCAGTAGGGTTTAAACATTTCGATAATCAAGACCTTGTTAAGGCTTTAGCCGTTCTAAAAAAATGTGAAGCCCTTGGAATACAAAAGTATATGAACCCAATTTATATTTTGATGGCTAGGCTTTATTACGAGCTAGATGATCTGAAAAAAGCAAAAGAATATACAAAAAAAGCTCAAAAAAATAATCCACATGATAGATCCGTTCAACTCAACTACCTATGGTTTGCCGCAATAGAAAACAACTTAGGTAGATTCTGTCAGATTCATTTAAAACTGATTAAAAAAGGGCCTGTTAAGGATCAAAACTATGTTGAAATTTCAGAATTTATAAAAAGACATAAAGACAAATACCCAGAATCAGTTGTGCTTCTTGATTTTATGCTTGCATACTCAACGTATGCATATTCTCCAACAGAAGGACTTAGAGAAATAATTAAAATAAAGGAAGACTGCAATTCACAGCATGAATGTGTAAAACACTTAGCTGATAAAGTAATTTCTATTGAGCAGCGTAGAAAGAAAAATTAGATTTTAAGCTTAGGATTACTTTAAGGCCCTAATTACTTCACAAAGAAGCACATCTAAACTATTAGAAAAATCTGTCTGTGTTTGGTTGGGTATAGCGTCTTTTCTTTTTACACCTGAATGTATTGAATGATCTGATATGTTTCTAGATGATTCCTGGAGTGTTTGAAGACTTTTCTTGACGCTTTTATCCCATTTATAATTTGATACTGCTTGGTTAAACCTTTTATAACCAAATATAGGTGGAACATGATCAATTATTGCTCTCAAAGTATAAAGAACAGAAAACCAATTCTCATTATCAGCATTTTGATTTAGTTCTTTACATAGTTCAATTAATTTGGCTAAGTCAAATTCATCACAACTAATCTTTTCTAGCTCATCAATACGCTTTAGGTTTACATAATTTGGGAGCCTGTTTTTGTATATTACCTCTGCCTCAGCAAGCGAATGTATATTTCTACTTAATATTAGATCATCTGTTTCATCTTGACATGCATGAAGAAAAGAATATAAATCTTGCTTTTCTTCATTCCATAAAAATCCTTTTTTCTCTGCAAAAAGTCCTATTTCATCACGATTTAATTTAGTCGTTGTTATTTTTACCTCAAGAATGTCTTCTGGTTTGATAACGGTTCCATTTAGTATTATTTTGACTTCATGGTGGAATGGCTTTAATAAGGTCTGAACAAGTCCATCCCAATTTAACATAATTTTAAGTCTAGAATGTTCTTTATGCTTTCTGTGGAATGTAATCAACAAGTTATACTTTTTATGACTGTCTTCCCTTTTGTAAATTAATGGATGTAATCCGTTATGGCGAAGGCACAAATAGCATAATTTTAGGAGATCCATTTTGTACTTAAACTGCCTTTTCTGTTTATCTTCAATTTTACTTACCCCTTCAGTAAAAGCAATTAAGATATTCATCAATATATTTTCAGTAAACTCGATGTTCTTATTCGCCTTTTTATCATGTTTTACATTCTTGGAATAAAGCTGTACTCCTTCATCACCTATGTAATGCTCGAATAACGCTCTTCCTTTACTCTTGAGTCTTAAATAATCTTCGTCGAAGATTGAAAACTCTTCTTTTTTTTCATCGTAAAAAGACTTAAAATCAGAGTAAAGCTTCGCGAAATCTCTTCTCGCCTTTGCTTTATTAGTAATACTTGAAATGTAATTGTTGTGAAAACTCTGGAACTCCTTTATTATGCTTTCGTTTGACTCATTCATACTAATATAGTTTCTCGATTGTCATTCCAGATTCTATAATATACTTAAGAAAATCTCTTCCCAAATGAGTAATCTCAACCTTGTTCTTGGTTTCTTCTTGAATCAAATTAACCCGTTTAAGATAATCAAGGTACTGATCGTATGAGTAATTTTCATAGAACTTAACATTTTGTGATTTTGCATTTTTATAGAATACTCTCAAAGTATCCTTTGTTTCAGAGTTGGAACCATTCAAGGCCTGAAGAAGGTCCAGTTGACTACCAAATATTTGAGAATAAATCCTGTTAAAATGAAGAACCAAATATAGTGCTTGTGAATATCTAAATAAAACAGCCTCTCTATCAGATGATTTCTTAATTTCGTCAATTTTAGACTCTTTATTTACTAAGTTCTGAAAAAAATCAAGTGTCTGCTGACTAAAAAGGCCTAAAGCCTTTTCAATATTTTCATTTGAACTTTTATAAGAAAGCGAACTCAAGGGGTTCTCATTTTCAGTTGTCTGCTCAAAATTAGCTGATGCATCAATTCCGACTGAATCATTTCCAATTCGGCGAATTCGCTTTATTAAATCACGTAAAGATTCTTTCAGAATTATTACAATAAACAAAATTACTAAAGGCCAAGCTAACACATTTAGTATTTGTATGATTAGTTCAATTAAGCGGTACGTTGTTTCCATAGATTAGTGTTTTAAGTATCAATTGATCAATAAGCAATATAAGTCCACTGGGCAATATGTTTTATATCTTCTAAAACTAAAGAATGTAAGTAAATTATCAAAAATACTAAGCATTTAAAACCTTGAAGCATCGATTTGATATAGTATCAATAACTCGATATCTTTCAGTGATCTACGTAAGAGTCAAAATAAACAACCGCATTCAAATCCTCTTCTAAATAGTTAGATATTTCGGATGGGTTACCCACTAGAAGGAAAATCCGGCATTCTTAATTGACTGCTGGATTTTTTTCTTTTAGGATAGGTTGGTGAGAAGTCTGTACCTACATAAGCACTCGCGAATCGTCGGAAGCCCAGGTGGAACCACATAGTAGAGTGAGAAAGAGAATGAGTGCGAGAATACTTGCTCTTTTTTGGGTCTTGTTAAAACCGTACGCCAATTACACAAACGTCATCGATCTGTTCCAAATCACCCCCCCAGTTATCAAATTCGCTGCTCAGTTCTTCTCGTTGTTCATCCATCGGCATGTCTTTTACTGAGAGTAAAAAGTCTTTAAATCTTTTACTTTTATACTTCTTACCTCCTTCAGGAATATGAGAGAAATGTTCTCCTCCGAACTGATCAGCAAAACCATCGGAAAAAAGATAAAGTTGATCACCCCTTTCGATGCTTACGATATGCGTAGTGAACTTTTTGGCATGACTATGAGAACCTATTGGTTGCTTGTCTGGTTTTATCACATCCAGGCTATTATTCTTAGATCGAATGATCCACATGCCATTGTTTGCTCCAGACCACATGATCTCCGTTTTTTCAAGCATACGATCCTTTTCTTTCATGGCCACTAGTGATATATCCATACCAT
>CAYFJL010000148.1:0-7380 GCA_964343335.1 uncultured Polaribacter sp.
ATCAAGCCAACCAAATGCTTCACAAAATCGAATTGTTAGAACCAAACAATGAGGAAGTATTTATCCAAAAGTCAACCATTCTCTCTAAACAAAAGTTACACAAAGAGGCTATTGATTGCTTACAAAAATCTTTAGATTTTGTTGAAGATAAATCAGATATCTGGTCTCTTATTGCGATGGAATATCTATACCTCGATGATTTTGAAAATGCACAGGTAAATTTTGCCAAATGTATTGATGTAGATTTCGAGGATTACTCTGCCCTTTACAACATTGTTTATTGTTTTGATATGCAGGGAGATCACGAATCTGCCATTTTATATTTGAATTCTTACATCGATAAAAACCCTTATTGTGAGGTAGCTTGGCATCAGTTGGGAAGACAATATTATATATTGGATATGTTCAAAGAGGCTTTGACTGCCTTTGATTATGCCGTATTGATTGATGAAAATTTTATTGGAGGATACTTAGAGAAGGCAAAGACCTTAGAAGAGTTGTCTCGATTTGAAGAGGCCATTGCTAACTATAAAATCACTTTAGATTTAGACGATCCGACGGCTTTCGCTTTTGTTAGAATCGGAGAGTGCTATCACAAACTAAATGATTTTGATGCTGCCCTGCAGTATTTTAAGAAAGCTGTGAATGAAGATCCATTATTGGATAAGGCTTGGATTGCATTGACGCAGATTTATTTCGAGCTTCAGAACTATCAGAAGGCCAATTATTATATTACCAAAGCCATCAAAATTGACGATGAAAATTTAGTATACTGGAGAAAGTATGCTGAAATCAATCTCAAATTGAACTTCTTTGAAGAAGCCGTTCAGGGCTTTGAGAAATGTTTGGCTTTGCAAGATGACAGCATTGAAATTTTCATTGGATTAGCTGATGTATTATCCTTCTTAGGGGAATACAATGATGCCATGGAGATTCTTTTTAAAGCTCAGAAAATCTACAAGCATTTTGCTGAAATAGAATACAGACTGGCAGGTTTGTTCTTTTTGTTGAATAAAAAGAAATACGCCAAATCACATCTAATTGATGGCTTGAAAATCGATTACGATTATCACAGCATCTTGGAAGAACTATTTCCAACCATACTCGATGAATCTGAATTAAAAGAGCTGATTGTTAATTTTAAAAAGGCACTGGAATAGTGCCTTTTTTCTTTTTTATCGCTTTGGATACCAATTCAGTTGAACTACTTCAATAGATTTATCACCCTCGTTTACCAACTGCTTGAATTTTACCACATCGCTAAATCCTCCTGACCCGCGATAATGATACGGAAATACTTGTTTCGGTTTGAAGTCCAATACTGCACTCGCCGCACTTTCAACCGTCATGGTGTAGGGTAGATTCATGCATACATAGGCACGATCAATATTTTTTAAGTTTCTCATTTCAGGGATATCTTCGGTATCACCTGAAAAATAGAGGCGTTCTCCATTTACGGTAAGAACATAACCATTGCCGCGTCCTTTCTGATGAAATTTCTTGGCTTCCTCTCTTAGGTTGTACATGGGAATGGCTTCAAGGCTAAAGGATTCGAAAGACTTTTCTTCGCCGTTGTTCATGATTACCATTTCTTTCGTGGAAAGTGCTGCAAGTCGTTTACTCACTGCTTCCGGACAAATAACAACCGTGTTTGATAAATCCAATGCCTTTAAGGTTTTCAGATTCATGTGATCGCCATGAACATCAGTAATTAAGACATAAGTTGGTGCTTTTTGACCTTCAAAGGCTTTTTGTCCTCCTGTAGGGTCCAAGTAAATTACTTCCTTACCAAATTCAATCACAGCAGTTGCATGAGAAATGGGTGTTACAATTACCTGATCATCTAAGGTATTTGATGGGTTGGAATTAGGCGTTTTGTGAGTATCTAGGTTCTTCGTTGTAAAGGCAGTTAATAAAATAACAACCCCAAGTAGTATTTGTTTTTTCATAAGTTTGATTTTGAGTTTTGTAAAGATAGGCACATATCAAGGGAAAGGTGTTAAGAATTCTTCAAAATCAACTAAATTTGTTACTCTAAACACTTACCAATGCAAAGATCAATCAAAGACTATTTTGTCATCGGATTAAAAGGGATGGCCATGGGTGCTGCAGATATTGTTCCTGGAGTTTCAGGTGGTACAATTGCTTTTATATCAGGAATTTATGAAGAATTATTAGGGTCAATTAGCTCCATTAAATTTTCTCTAATTGGAAAACTTAGAAAAGAAGGATTTGCAGCGGTTTGGCAAGAGGTAAATGGTAATTTTTTATTAGCCTTATTCTTGGGGATTTTTGTAAGTATCATCTCGTTGGCTAAGGGCATTAAATGGCTATTGGAAAATGAACCCATTTTACTATGGTCCTTTTTCTTCGGATTGGTTTTGGCGAGTATTATTTACATTATCAAGCAAATTTCCAAATGGAATGCCGGTAGTTATATCGGTCTCGTTCTTGCGGCTATTTTGGCCTATTATATTACAACTTTAAATCCGCTCGTAAGCGAGAGTTCTTCACCCTTATTTATGTTTTTGGCAGGTGCATTTGCCATATGTGCCATGATTCTTCCTGGAGTTTCCGGAGCCTTTATTTTGGTGCTATTGGGTGCATACAAACCGGTATTGACAGCTGTAAACGAACGTGATTTCGTTACTGTTGGATTGGTTGGTTTGGGAGCCGTGGTAGGATTGTTAAGTTTTTCAAAGGTTTTAAAGTGGTTTTTTAAAAATTATCACAATCAGACTTTAGCAGCCTTAACTGGATTCATCATTGGTTCTCTAAATAAAATATGGCCTTGGAAGTTGACCTTAACCTGGCGCGAGAATTCAGAGGGAATCAAGGTTCCTTTAAAACAAGAAAGCATTTCTCCTTTTTCATTTGATGGTGATCCACAATTGGTTTGGGCTATTCTTTTTGCTATCCTTGGTTTTGCAATTATTCTTATTTTAGAACGATTAGCAGTGACAAAGAAATAGTATGAAAGAAAGAACACTTTTGGTTAAAATTGCCCTTTTTCTGAAAGGGTTGACCATGGGTGCAGCCAATAAAGTTCCGGGTGTTTCGGGTGGAACGGTTTCCTTTGTATTGGGTTTTTATGAAGAGCTTATCTATTCTTTTCAAAAAATTAATCTCAAAGCCTTGAAATTACTATTTGCAGGTAGATTTCGAAGTTTTTTTCGCTATACCAATGCTGAGTTTTTAACCCTAATTCTTTCAGGGAGCATCTTTAGTTACTTTAGTGTTTCCTTAGTTCTCGATTACTTTTTAAAAAATTATGAACTATATGTATGGAGCTGGTTTTTCGGAATGATCATTGGTTCTATTTACTACATTGGAAAAGACTTTAAAGAATGGAATCGAAAAACGGTGATATCTTTATTGATCGGGATTATAGTCGGAATAGGTATCAGTTTTTTAACTCCAGCCACAGAGAATGATAATCTTTGGTTTGTTTTTATTTGCGGAATTATTGGTGTTTCTGGGATGACGCTACCTGGTTTGTCTGGGTCTTTCATTTTAATCTTACTAGGAAATTATGTCCTCCTACTAGTTGATTCAGTAAATGCATTATTCTATGTCATAACCAACCTTATTACGGGTAATTTCGATGTTTTTTCGGATCAAGAGAACATTCGTTATCTCAAAGTTATCACGGTTTTTACGGCAGGTTCGGCCTTTGGACTAGTATCGATATCGCACGTACTCGGATATGTTTTAAAGCGATTTCATAATATTGTTATTGCTGTTATCATCGGTTTTATTACGGGCTCTCTAGGCATCGTTTGGCCTTGGAAAGAAACAAAATACTTGAAACTGGGGGACGAGTTTTTATTGGATAATAAAGGGAATAGAATAGTAGAAAATTACGAACGATTTCTTCCAGAGGTAACGACTTCAGAGACGTGGATTGCAATCATGTGGATTGTCATCGGAGTAGCCCTAATCTTGTTAATTGATATTTATGGGAACAGAAATAAGTAAATTATTCGGATTGGTAGGTAGGGATATCGATTATTCATTTTCAAGATCCTATTTTGCAGAGAAATTCAAGACTCAAAATTTAGAGCATTGTAGCTATGTGAATTTTGACATCCAATCGATCTCTGAGTTACCAAGCATATTAAAAAAGCATCCGAATTTGGTGGGTTTCAATGTGACCATTCCATACAAACAAGAGATCTTCCCATACCTTGATGAAATTGATCCCGTAGCCAAAGAAATTGGAGCTGTAAATACCGTGAAGTTAGGTGAAGATGGTACACTAACCGGATTCAATACCGACGCTTATGGTTTTGAAAATTCATTAAAGCCTTTATTAGTTGATCATGAAAAAGCTATTATACTGGGAACAGGCGGGGCCTCAAAGGCTATTGAGTATGTACTTCGAAAGCTTACAATCGACTATCATTTTATCTCAAGGAATCCGAAATCACCGAAGGAGCTTGGTTACAATGACCTCAATGAAGCTTTTATCAAAAACACACATCTTATCATCAATTCTACACCATTGGGTACGTTTCCAGATATAGATCGTTGTCCCAATATCCCATATGAATACCTAACTTCAAATCATTTACTGTACGACTTAATTTACAATCCGTCTGAAACCACTTTTATGAGAAAGGGTCGATTAAAAAATACCAAAACGAAGAACGGATTACAGATGCTTGAACTTCAAGCGGATAGGGCCTGGGATATTTGGCAAAAACAATAGCACAATAGATGTAAATTATTTAGATAATTTGGACTTTCTGTAAGTGTTGACTATTTTTATAGACATAATAGATAGAATTCTATTATTTGGACCTTAAACATTATAACATGTTAGATCAGTACACAGAAAATGAGAATGAATTAAATGCAAGTGATGCTTCTGAACCTCAAGACTCGGTAGAAGAGGTAAAGACTTCTGAGACAACTGATGAAACCCCAACCGAAGAAGATTCCGAAAAATTGCCGGAGGAAAAGGATTATTCACAGCTAAGTCTAGAGGAGCTAGTCGCCGAACTAAAATCGCTTGTGGGGCATTTTACGGCCCAAGAAGTAAAAAAACAAGTTAACGGAATCCGATCTGCTTTTAACGGGCAGTTTGGAGAATTACTTGCCGAGAAAAAGAAAGCGTTCCTAGAAGAGGGTGGAGACTCCATAGACTTTAAGTTTACCAGTCCCATTAAATTAGAATTCAATAAACTTATTGGAGCACATAAAAAAGAACTAGCTGAGTATTACAGTTCTTTAGAAAAGCAACTCAAAGAAAATCTCGAAAAAAGAAATCAGGTTATTGAAGAGTTAAAGGCACTTATTGAAAATGCCGAGCCTACCACTATGTATAATAAGTTTAGAGCTATCCAGAACAAGTGGAAAGCTATTGGTCCGGTTCCTAAAACAAAATACAACGATACCTGGAAGATTTACCATTTTCATGTAGATCGCTTTTATGATCTTTTGCATTTGAGTAAAGATTTAAGGGAAATCGATTTTAAAAATAATCTTGAGGAGAAGTTAGCCATCATTGCGAAGGCTGAAAGTCTTCACAATGAAAGTGATATTGTTTTTGCTTCAAAGGAATTGCAAGAATTACACAGAAAGTGGAAGGAAGACATAGGTCCCGTTGCCAAGGAACTCAGAGAAGAGATTTGGCAACGATTTAGTACTGCAACCAAAGTAATTCATGATAGAAGGCATGACTACTACAAACAACAAAAGCAACAAGAACATTTGATTGTTGACGAGAAATTGAAGGTCATTGAGGCTATTAATTCTTTTGATACCAGTCGAAATAAAACGCATAAAGATTGGCAAAATAGTATCCGACAGATAGAAAAATTGAGAAAGCAATTTTTTGATGCTGGGAAGTTGCCGTATCATAAAAGTGAAGAGGTTTGGCAGCAATTCAAAGCAGCTACCAAGAACTTCAATACCGCTAAGAATAACTTCTACAAAGGAGAGAAGAAAAAACAACAAGAAAATCTTCAAAAAAAGCTCGCATTGGTAGAATTGGCTGAATCATTACAGAATAGCGATGATTGGCAAACTACAACCGATACGATGAAGAAGATTCAGGCTGATTGGAAACAGATTGGTCATGTTCCTAGAAAGTTCTCCGATGAAATCTGGAAACGATTTAAAACGGCTTGTAACACCTATTTTGACAGGTATTATCAACAACGAAATGCAGTTTCTTCAGATCAGCAACAAGTGGTAGATGAGAAAAAGGCCATTATCGAGGATTTGAAATCTTTGGGGAAAGTAAATAAGAAAGTTATTCTTGAAATTCTTGAAAAATGGAATAAAGCCGGTAGATTGCCTAGGTCAGCCAGACATTTTGAGGGTAAATTTAATAAAGCACTTGAGAATGTGCTGGCAAGTTCAAAAATCGATAAAAATGAAATTGAGTTGATCAAATTCAAAGGAATGATTGATGGACTAGTAGAGGCTGAAGACTTCAGAAAATTAAGCTCTGAGCAACTGATGGTTCGAAGAAAAATTGACGATGTTGTTAAAGAAATCCAGCAGTTGGAAAATAATTTAAGTTTTATTTCAAATGCTTCCGATGACAACCCATTGGTGAAGAACGTAAGATCTAGTATTTCAGATTATGAAGTTGATTTGGAATTGTGGCGTAAAAAATTACGGTACATTCAAGACGTTACATAAAAGAAAAAGCCTCGATTACATCGAGGCTTTTTTTATTTTTTCTTTCAGTGTATTAAGAAAACAACTGATCAATTTTTTCTTTCTCTTCTGCAGCTAAGGCAGGATCAACCAAGATTCTTCCACTGTGTTCGTCAATTGTGATTTTCTTTCTGCTTGCAATCTCCAACTGCACTTGAGGCGGAATGGTAAAGTAGGATCCTCCAGAAGCACCTCTTTCAATAGCTACAACAGCCAAGCCGTTTTTCACTTTATTGCGAATACGTGTATATGCTTTTAATAAATGCGCATCGATAAACTCAGAAAATTCTTTTGACTTCTCTGCTAAGAAAACTTCCTCCTTTTCAGTTTCCTTTAAGATGGAATCAAGTTCGGATTTTTTGTGAGCCAAGTGTGTATTTTGCTTTTCTAGTTTTTCATTTGTAGCTGCAATCACTTCATTCTTTTGCTCGATTTTCGCTTTGTATTCTTTAATTCTTTTTTCAGAAAGTTGAATTTCTAAATCCTGATATTCAATTTCTTTTGATAAGGAATCAAACTCTCTATTGTTACGTACCTTTTTTTGTTGCTCCTCATACTTTTTGATAAGGGTCTTAGATTCTTCAATAGCCAATTTCTTGTTATTGATATCAGTTTCTAAGTTCGCAACGTCTTCACTTAGGTTAGAGATTCTCTTATTTAGGCCAGCAACTTCATCTTCCAAATCTTCTACCTCTAAAGGCAATTCAC
>CAYFJL010000149.1:0-7336 GCA_964343335.1 uncultured Polaribacter sp.
CTACCTTACTTGGGTCTTTTCCTGAAAAAGCACCACCACCATGTGCGCCTTTACCACCGTAGGTATCCACAATGATTTTTCTACCGGTCAATCCAGTATCTCCATGAGGTCCGCCAATCACAAATTTCCCAGTTGGGTTGATGTGATAAATGATCTCATCGTTAAACAAAGCTTGAATTGCTGCTGGCAATTTTGCTTTTACACGGGGTATTAAAATCTCTTTTAAGTCTTTTCTGATTTTCGCCAACATTTCTTCATCCTCGCCAAACTCATCATGTTGGGTAGAAACCACGATGGCGTTGATGCGTTGAGGTACGTTATCGTCTGAATATTCGATAGTTACCTGGCTTTTGGCGTCAGGTCTTAAATAGGTAATGTCTTTGTTTTCTCGTCGTAAGGCAGCCAATTCAATCAAAATACGATGCGATAAATCCAACGCCAGTGGCATGTAATTTTCGGTCTCATTCGTCGCATACCCGAACATCATTCCTTGATCCCCTGCACCTTGCTCTTCCTTAGTGGCACGGTCTACACCACGATTTATATCTTCCGACTGCTCATGAATGGCTGAAAAAACACCACATGAATTTCCATCAAACATATATTCTCCTTTGGTGTAACCAATGTTGTTGATCACATCTCTGGCAATCTTTTGAACATCTAGGTAGGTTTTTGACTTCACCTCGCCGGCTAACACGACTTGACCAGTAGTTACCAAGGTTTCACAAGCTACTTTAGAATCGGCATCAAAAGCTAAAAAATTATCGATGATTGCATCAGAAATTTGGTCAGCTACTTTATCTGGGTGTCCTTCAGAAACACTTTCAGATGTAAAAAAATAAGACATATCTTCAGTTTAAAAAATAAATTCGGATGAACTTGAACGATGTGCGTGCGTCAGAAGTAGTGTCACTGCTTTAGCATTTTTGTCTCGTTTTCTTCGGGACCTTGAGGTTGCAATCAGTCAAATTTATCCTCTTAAAATTGGACTGCAAAAATACAGATTAATTCAATTATCAAAAAAATAAAATCTTATAAAAATTTGCATTTCTCACTTTTCTAATTGAATATTTGCTCTGTAAAAGTTCATATACTTTACGGTAAGTTATCAAGAAAGGTGGAGGGAATAGACCCTTTGAAGCCTTAGCAACCCTTTGTAATTCTTATAATCAATCAACAAAGAAGGTGCTACATTCTATCCATTCAATTTTGGAGAGATAACCCACGAAGCTTTCACTGCTTTTCCTGATAACGCTATTGTATAACTAGAATCAGGATTTCCTTTTATTTTCATTTTGAAGTTGAGTACTTGATTCCAAATAATGTTGGTCCATGCGACTTGAAACAAAAGCCATTCGCACACAGTCTGAGCGTTCTTCATTTGCAGAACACTCTGTACCACTGTATCTAACTTCCGGATTTGTATTTGACAATGCCGAGGAGATGCGCATGTCTTTTACTGAAGAAATTGACCGTAATGTTTACAGTAGATATAGCAATCCGAATTGCTCTGAGTTTATTGATAAAATGGTAGCCTTAGAAGGTGCCGAAGCTGGATTTGCTTTTGCTACTGGAATGTCGGCTATTTTTTCAACCTTTGCGGCCCTTTTAGAGTCTGGAGATCAAGTACTTTCTTGTCGATCTGTTTTTGGATCTACCCATAATTTGTTTCAAAAGTACTTTCCGAAATGGGGCATCGAAAGCTCCTATTTCAAAATTGATGAGGCAGATAACATTGAAGCATTTATTAAGCCTTCCACAAAGATTTTATACGTTGAGACTCCGACGAATCCTGCTGTTGGAATCCTTGATTTGGAGTTCTTAGGTACTGTTGCTAAAAAGCATAATCTAATTTTTATTGTTGACAATTGTTTTGCAACACCATATGTGCAACGCCCTATCGATTTTGGTGCAGATTTGGTGATTCACTCAGCTACCAAATTGATAGACGGCCAAGGACGTGTTTTAGGTGGAATAACCGTGGGTAAAAAGGACTTGATTCGAGAGATTTATTTGTTCTCTAGGAATTCTGGTCCGGCTATGTCGCCCTTCAATGCATGGGTGCTGAGTAAGAGTTTGGAGACTTTGGCGGTTCGTGTTGAAAAACATTGTGAGAATGCCTTAGTACTAGCCCAACGATTGGAAAATCATCCGAATATTCAGAAAGTGAATTATCCGTTTTTAGAATCTTATGATGGATATGAAATTGCTAAAAAACAAATGAAATTGGGTGGTAATATTGTGGCTTTTGAAATCAAAGGCGGAATTTCGGCCGGAAGAAAGTTCTTGGATGCCATTCAATTGTGTTCTTTGTCAGCCAACCTGGGCGATACAAGAACGATAGTAACGCATCCAGCCTCAACAACGCATAGCAGATTGTCGGAAGGAGATCGATTGGAAGCTGGAATCACAGAAGGATTGATTCGAGTATCAGTCGGATTAGAGCATATTGAAGATATTACGGAAGACTTATTGCAAGCATTGGATCAAGCAAGAAAATAAAACATGGATAGAGCAGGGATATACGACGAATTGAAGAAACGAATCTTGGTATTGGATGGAGCCATGGGTACCATGCTTCAGCAGTATAATTTTACTGAAGAGGACTTTCGTGGCGAACGTTTTAAAGATTTTCCGATTTCAGTAAAAGGCAATAACGATTTGTTATCGCTAACCCAGCCTGAGGCTATTAAAACCATTCACAGTAAATACTTAGAAGCAGGCGCAGATATCATAGAAACCAATACTTTTTCAGGGACTACCATTGCTATGGCTGATTATCAGATGGAAGATTTGGTATATGAATTGAACTTTGAATCTGCCAAACTTGCGAAAGAGGTAGTAGAAGAATTCAATCAGAAAACAGCCAATAAAAAACGATTTGTGGCTGGGTCTATCGGACCAACCAATAGAACGGCGAGTTTGTCTCCAGATGTAAATCGACCGGAATACCGAGCTGTCACTTTTATTGAATTGAAAACGGCCTACAAACAACAAGTGGAAGCTTTGATTGATGGTGGAGCCGATTTGTTATTGGTAGAGACCATTTTTGATACCCTGAATGCAAAAGCAGCACTTTTTGCCATCGAGGAAGTAAAAGAAGAAAGAAATATTGATGTTCCCATCATGGTGTCGGGAACAATTACCGATGCTTCTGGTAGAACATTGTCTGGTCAGACTGTCGAGGCATTTTTAATCTCGGTTTCTCATATTCCATTGTTGAGTGTGGGCTTTAATTGTGCCTTGGGCGCAGAGCAATTGCATCCGTATTTGAAGCGCTTGTCAAGAGAAACCCCATTTTATACTTCGGCACATCCAAATGCAGGATTACCCAATGCCTTTGGTGAGTACGATCAGACTCCGCAGGAAATGCAAGAGTTGGTAGAAGCCTATTTACAAGACGGATTGATTAATATTATTGGGGGTTGCTGCGGAACGAATCCGGAGCACATCAAGGCAATAGCGGAAGTAGCCGCGAAGTATGAACCTAGAGTGATGATAGAAAGTTAAGATCTCTCGGCCGTGCTCGAGATGACATATAAATATTTGTCATTTCGAGTGATTTTTCGACAAAGGAGAAAAATTGTATCGAGAAATCTCAAGTAAAGAATTAAAAAGAATATTGATAATTGAAAAGTAAGAATTGAAAACTGAGAAAAAATACTTGACTCTATCAGGGCTAGAACCACTCGTGGTTACTTCAGAATCCAATTTTATCAATGTTGGAGAACGTACCAATGTGACGGGTTCGCGGAAATTCTTACGCCTCATCAAAGAAGAAAGGTTTGATGAAGCACTGGAAGTAGCGCGTCATCAAGTTGAAGGTGGTGCTCAAATTATCGATGTGAATATGGACGAGGGGATGTTGGATGGCGTAGAGGCCATGACTACTTTTTTGAACCTTATTGCTTCAGAACCTGATATTGCTCGAGTACCTATTATGATTGATTCCTCTAAGTGGGAAATTATTGAAGCCGGATTACAAGTGGTTCAAGGAAAATGTGTGGTGAATTCCATCAGTTTGAAAGAGGGAGAAGAAGAATTTATCCGTCAGGCCAAATTGATCAAGCGCTATGGCGCTGCTGTGATTGTGATGGCTTTTGATGAAGACGGCCAGGCAGATAATTACCAACGTCGGATTGAAATTTGCCAACGATCGTACAATATTCTTGTTGATCAGGTTGGTTTTCCCGCTCAAGACATCATTTTTGATCCAAATATTTTTCCGGTAGCAACCGGAATGGAAGAACATCGAAAGAATGCCGTGGATTTCTTCAAGGCAACCAAATGGATTCGAGAGAACTTACCACATGCTAATGTGTCTGGAGGGGTGAGTAATGTCTCGTTTTCCTTCCGAGGGAATAATACGGTGCGTGAAGCCATGCATTCGTCTTTCTTGTATCATGCCATCAATCACGGAATGAATATGGGTATTGTGAATCCGGCGATGTTGGAGGTATATGATGATATTCCGAAGGACTTGTTGGAGCATGTTGAAGATGTGTTATTAGATCGAAGGGATGATGCGACCGAACGTTTGCTGGACTTTGCTGAAAAGGTAAAAGGCAACAAAAAAGGTGGAGATGAGAAGGTCTTGGAATGGCGAAACAGTGAATTACAAGATCGAATAACGCACTCTTTGGTGAAAGGAATTGATGCCTTTATTGTTGAAGATGTTGAAATAGCAAGACAAGAGGTAGACAAACCCATTCAGGTGATTGAAGGTCACTTGATGAAGGGGATGAATGTGGTCGGTGATTTGTTCGGAAGTGGAAAAATGTTCCTTCCTCAAGTGGTAAAATCGGCTCGAGTAATGAAAAAAGCCGTGGCTCATTTGCAACCCTTTATCGAGGAAGAAAAAGACTCTGATGCTCAATCAGCAGGTAAAATATTAATGGCCACGGTGAAGGGTGATGTGCACGACATTGGTAAGAACATCGTGAGTGTCGTGTTGGGTTGTAACAACTATGAAATCGTTGATCTCGGCGTGATGGTTCCGCCTGAAAAAATCATCGAAGCAGCCAAAAAAGAAAATGTGGATGTGATCGGATTAAGCGGATTAATCACTCCTTCATTGGATGAGATGGTCTATCTGTCAAAAGAAATGGAGCGTAATAATTTTGAAGTTCCCTTACTCATTGGTGGGGCAACTACCTCAAGAGCCCATACGGCTGTGAAGATTGCTCCGAATTACAGCAACACGGTTGTCCATGTGAACGATGCCTCAAGAGCAGTAACGGTTGTAGGAGATTTGCTGCAAGAAAACAATACAACCTACAAACAACAAGTTCGTGAGGAATATGATGTGTTTCGGGAGAAGTTTCTAAATCGAACCAAGAAGAAAGAATACATCTCCATTGAACAAGCAAGAGCGAATAAATTTCAAATCGATTGGTCTTCAGCATCCATTAAAAAACCAAATGAATTAGGTATTCAGGTTTTGGAAGACTTTGATTTATCAATCTTAGAAGATTACATCGATTGGACGCCTTTCTTCAGAAGTTGGGATTTACATGGAAAGTATCCAGCGATTTTACAGGATGAAGTGGTAGGCGAACAAGCAACAGATTTGTTTCAAGATGCACAGGAGATGTTGAAAGATGTATTGTCGAATCAAAAATTGAAAGGGAAAGCCGTTTTCGGGTTGTTTGAAGCGAATACTGTAAATGACGACGATATCGAAGTTCAATTGTCATCGCCAGGGAAGTCGAGAGATCTTAGATTCCTAACCCTTCGTCAGCAACTAAAAAAACGCTCAGGTGTTCCAAATTATGCCTTGGCCGATTTTGTAGCTCCGAAAGAAACTGGAGTTCAAGATTATATAGGCTGTTTTTGTGTTAGTGCCGGATTCGGAACACAAGCATTAGCAGAAGCTTTTGAAAAAGAAAACGATGATTATAGTTCCATCATGATTAAGGCCATTGCCGATCGATTGGCTGAAGCATTTGCCGAATATCTTCATGAACAAGTACGGACAAAACATTGGGGATATGCTGCTTCCGAGGCACTGAGCAATGAAGAGTTAATCAGTGAAGTTTATAAAGGAATTCGTCCAGCTCCGGGCTATCCTGCTTGTCCCGATCATTTGGAAAAAGACACGATTTGGGAACTGTTGAAAGTAGAGGAAAACATCGGAGTACAACTCACAGAATCTAAAGCCATGTGGCCAGCGGCAAGCGTGAGTGGCTACTATTTTGGAAATGAAAAAGCCACGTATTACGGCCTTGGAAAAATAAAACAAGACCAGTTAGAAGATTACGCAACCAGAAGAAAAATATCTATTGAGGAAGCTACCAAATGGTTGAATCCGAATTTAGCGGATGGATAAATTAAAGATTTATTGATTCATCTGAAATATAAGACAAAGAGATCTCTCGACCTGGCCTGTCTTGAGCGACAGACGAAAAGATCGAGATGACAGAGTTTAGAAATAGTGTCAGTTCGAGTGATTCTGATTTTCGAATCAGAATTGTATCGAGAACAGGAAAGGAGTCAAATTGACGAAAGAAAACACGAATGAAGATAACCGAACATATCGCCCAGGCAGAAGGAAAAACATTGTTTTCATTTGAAATCATTCCGCCTAAAAAAGGAAAGAATATTCAGGAGTTGTACAACAACATCGACCCATTGATGGAATTCAATCCGCCTTTTATAGATGTAACCACTTCGAGAGAGGAGTACGTTTACATTGAACGAGACGGATTGTTTGATCGTAAAATTACCCGCATGCGACCAGGTACTCTTGGGATTTGTGCAGCAGTTCAGCACAAGTACAATATCGATGCGGTGCCACATGTATTATGCGGAGGTTTTACCAAAGAAGAAACCGAATATCTGTTGGTGGATTGTCATTACTTGGGAATCAACAATGTGATGGCTTTGCGAGGAGATGCCATGAAACACCAGTCGTATTTTGAAGCGACCAAAGGAGGACACCAATATGCCAAAGGATTGGTAGAGCAGATGGTAAACTTAAATCAAGGAAAGTACTTGCACGATGTGATGGAAATCGATGATTATTGTGATTTTTGTATCGGAGTTGCTGGGTATCCAGAAAAGCATATTGAGAGTCCGTCTTTACAGTCCGATTTGAAACGACTCAAAGAAAAAGTGGATGCTGGTGCTGATTATGTGGTGACTCAAATGTTTTTTGACAATCAGAAATATTTTGCTTTTGTAAAAGCAGCGAGAGAAATTGGTATTACAGTTCCGATAATTCCGGGGATTAAACCACTTGCCATTTCAAAACATTTACAGTTGTTGCCACAGGTTTTCAAAATAGATTTACCCGAAGATTTGATCAAAGCGGTTGAATCGTGCAAAAATAACAAAG
>CAYFJL010000150.1:0-7305 GCA_964343335.1 uncultured Polaribacter sp.
AAAGGTTAGCGACGCATCGAAAAAGAGTAAATAAACCAAACGCTAAGAAAAAGTTGGGCGTGGAACTCAACTTACCCGCTAGCGGTACTGGTATACCTTGCAGAGATAAGAGAGGCCACGCCCGGGTCGTGAGCCAATCTGCTTATCATCTCTTCTGCAAAAATTACCAGTTTTCTAGCGAGAGAATCTAAGCGAAAGCTTCAAATATTATCTATACGAAGAATCGCAAAAATAGTCCTTTAACAAAAAAGGAGACTCAAATATATTCAAAACATTTTAACGACACAAATGTCGTTGATGGAAATTTAAATATTAACGTCTTTTGGAGTAATGATTGAGGAAAAAGACATTTTACATTTTACCACATCAATAGAAATGGTTTTAAAGGAACTTCGTATGGAGAAGGGTGTTTCTCAAGGAAAACCAACGGGATTATCTCAGTCAGACGTCAATATTGAATTTGCAAATAAATACAAGGTTACCTTAAATATGGGGCGTATGGAATCAAAGCCCAGCTTTGGGGTGACTAAACTTTTTCTTCTATGTGATTATTTTGATATTTCTATCACTAATTTCTTTGAAAGAGTACTAAGTAAACAGAAAAGGGAAATCATTAATTTTTTAAAAGATAAAGAGTCTAAAAGAAGACAAAAGTCTACCAACAATTAGAGAAATTAAGAATATTTTTCTAAAGACAGGAAAACTATTGAATAACAGATTGGGGTTTATTGAGAATCTCGATAACACAGCCCTGATTCCATTCAATGATAACAAAATTTTCATTTTTCACCAAAGTCTTTTCCAAAGCATTAATGAACTTATTCAGCTCCGTAGCCAATATTAGTTTATAATCATCGGTTTTATTTTTATAATCGTTTGCGAGTAGATTAGAAATTATAGGATTAATGCCTTTTAATGTTGTGAGGGGCAGACTTCCCTTAAAAGTAATTCTTAATTAAGAAAACCCTGCAAATTATTACTCAAATTTTTGAGTCTAAGAGTTTATAGCTTAACTCGATGCTTCATATATAGAATAAACTCTTTATCAGCTTCAATCACCAATCCAATCCCCTTATTCTTTTTTGTAACTGTGTTAGCCGTTTTAGCATAACATCCCAAGCTTTCGATTCGCCAACAAACATATTCTCTTGCATCACATAATAATCATTTTCATAATCTGCAATTACTTTATCAGGCGGGACTATTTGAATCAAGCTTGGTTTGTGATTGGCGTAATCTATACCTTTTAATGGTGAGAAAGTGCTTCTGTGCTGTACGATGTGATAAAATAATTCTTTGTCTTTAAAGGCCTTTATCGCGTGTTCAGTATCCATTAAACGTTCTAAATCGTAAAGATGCCTGCTTAATCTATCTACTCTGATATTGTTTTTTTGCCATTCTTCGTGCAGTAGGAAGATTTTTTCTAAAAATGTTCTTTGCGGTTCAACAGTTCGCACATCGAAAGTTGGATTTGCAAAATCCGCCGATTCAAATTCTCTATCAATTATGGAACGTATAGGGACATTCTCACAGGGTTCACGAAGCGACCTACAACTGATTTCTAAAAGTACCCTTGGTCTTAGATAATCACTTTGTTTTGTCAATGGGTTATAAGTCACATAAATCCGCAATGGGTCTGTATCAGAATCCTCAAAAGGTTCAATACCTATCGAAGAAATGGGCAACTCACTTTTCTCAATCGCTTTTGATATATCGGCCAGTAGCTCTGTGCTTATAAACTTGGCACTTTTCTTTCTTAGTTTCTTTATTTGCGAACGGGACAATTCCCCATCCATATCAAAAAAAGCACGGTCTATGGCCAAGTCTATGTCTTCTGAAAATCGATTTATCAAATCATAGCCTTTGCTTAATGAAGTGCCACCTTTGAACACCAAGGCTTCTGCATACGGCAAGGAAAAAACTATTCCAAGCATTTCGGTTACCCACCAATCTTTTTCTATTGCAAATGCTGGAAGATTTGCCCTTACACCAGTCTGGGTAAATATTCTTGTTTTCTGTTCATCGGTAAGGTCTATAAAATCACTCATAGTAGTATTGAAGTAAATCCCCAAAAATATCGGCTATCCACGATGGCGCAAGTTTCATATCGTGGTATAGGTTTTCTGGTTCTTCTTTTTTTAGTTGTTCCTTAATCTTAATTATTTCGTCTTGCGACACTTTTTCTTTTCCAATTTCCTTTAATGCCTGTATAGCAAGACCACTCAGCCTTCCCTTGGCCGCCAGATTTTTTGGGCTGGCTTTTTTAAACTTTATTTTACGTTTACCAATGTTAATTGTACGTGGCGAACCATCAGTTAGAAAAACGGCATTCAACGGAACTTGTGTTGAGAGTCCGAGTAGATTTAAGGCTTGGATTCCGGTTGGAATAATACGAGCATTGTCACGCAATGCAATCTCCTCTGCTATAGTTTCAATATCGGGATAAAGCACCCCTAAAAGCTCATCTCGTTCAGGATATAAATAAATACCTCGTGCAAGGCGTTCCAAAAAACCCTCATTGGTAAGCCGCAATAAAGACTTCTTGGTATTTTCTACACCATACTTTATTCCAAAGTCTAATGGCAACACTATCTTACCCCTGTTCCCTGCTTTAATTTCGTCCTTTATTTTCTCCTTTATCGACTTCATTTTGTCCCAAATATATGCTTTTTTTGGGACATTTAACCTCATAAAATTATAAAATAAACAAATAACACACACAATAATAAAAAATATTATGTTTTTGTGTGTGTAAATAAATTTCGTATCTTTGTAAAAGTTGAACCAACACGCTAAAAAATGGAACTTGGAAAAAGAATAAAACAGTTAAGGCAAAATGCAGGTCTATCCCAGCAGGAATTTGCCGATTATACGGGGTTTTCAGTTTCATATATCCAAAAATTTGAAGAAGGAAAACGAGAGATGAAAACAAACCATTTAATACGTTTTTCTAAGGTTTTAAAATTAAAGCCTTTCGATATTATAAATACCGAAAGTACCAATTTGGAATATCGCCCAGGCGATAAGTCTGCCTTTTCAATGACCAATATTGAGTATCGTGAAAAACAAGAGTCGCATAAGGTCTTTGAAAATGAAATCATAGAAAGTATTTCAAGTGATTTCTTCAACATTATAGAACTGGAAAATATAATGGACGATAAAATCAAGTTCAAAAATCCAGTAGAGAATATTGTGATAAGCAAAGCCACCGATGTTGAAGATGCAGTTAAAGTAATTCGTAAAAAATGGAAACTTGGAAAAAACCCAATTTACGATGTAATTCATCTATTGGAAAATAAGGGTGTTAAAATCTTTGAGGTTGAAAAACCAAATAGTTTTGTTGCTTTCTCGGGTTGGGCAGGTGAAGTCCCTATCATTGTACTTAACGCAATAAATCCAGATGTAGCTAGAAGGCGCTTTACGACATTACACGAACTAGCTCATTTAATTCTTGATTTTGATATTGATGACCATAAAAAAATCGAACGCTTTTGTGACCATTTTGCAGGTGCGATGCTTCTTTTTGAAGACGTGCTTTATGACCACTTTAATAACGAAAGAAATGGAATTACCCTTGAGGAATTAAAAAGTATCAAAGCTGCATACGGAATATCCATTTTGGCTATCATAATTCGTGCGCTTACCCTCAAAATAATTGATTGGAACACCTATCACTCCTGGAAAGAAAAATATGATCAATGGCGGGAAAATGATGATACTTCATTTGGCGAGTATAATGGTGTTGAAAAGCCAAAACGGTTTTTTAGCCTGTTGGCAAAAGGACTGAATATGGATAATCAAGAAGGCAAGTCACTTTTGTCGCCAACGAAAGCGGCAGAATTGTCGAATATGACTATAAAAGATATTAATGCCAGATTTGGAGGTAAGAATTTTATGAGAAACTAGATGTATATATTCAGCGACATAGAATTATTGCTTCTGTTGGACAGTCTAAGAATACTAGACAGTTCAACAGATTCATTTTATGTTACTGAAATGGCTCTGGAATCAACTTGTTACGATTACTTGCAACGCAATCATTTAAAACGGTTGGTTGAAGAACGCAAAATAAATACATTTTCGCTCGAAGGCGAATTTTTTAAGTTTTGCTGCAAGGAAAGTATAAAGTTCGGCGGATTACAAATTATGGATTTCGCCGCTATTTATTATTGTAAAACCACAAATGGTGTTCTCGTAGAAAGAAATGATATTATAAAAGAGTGCGCTGAGAATAATGGGATAAATGCCCTATCGGTCAATGAAATATTGAGCACTATTGTAAAAGAAAAAAAGTATATGGAATTTATAAAAGCACTATAAAAAAAGCTGATATCAATTTGATACCAGCTCTATTATTTACTTTAAGATAAGATTGGAATTTTATCTGTAAAGACTTTGTTTTAAGCGACACAAATATACCGTTTTTTTCGGTATTTTAAAGTCTTCTGCAAACAAACTTTCCTTTCATTTTAGAGCAAGTAATATTCAGCCACCAACTGGTGGCACGCACTATTTGTATAATTTTTTAAATCAATTTGTTATGGCAAAGAACAAGCCGTATGGCGACAATGCAAGAAAAGGGGCAGTTAAAAACCGTTCTCAAGTACTAAACCCGAAAACTGGGCTTTACGTTAAACGAGATTCCAACTCGGGAAGATTTATGGACGTAAAAACCAGCGGCGGAAAATTCAAAGGCGTTACTGATAAAAGTAAGTAGCACTTCAGCGAAACCCAAATGCTGTGAACTTGGGCTAAGTTAATTTTTTTAATTATGAATTATTCGTATCAAAACGACAGGTTGAGCCTTTGTAAAAAAGACACTTGTCTTCATTTAAAAGGGGGTAACGCAAGAGTTATTTCCACAATTCTTACTGTGGTAACGTTTGTTGCGGCTGTTTCGGCCATTGCAAAAGCTATCAGGTAATCAACTAGGCTGGCTCTTCGGAATCAGCCTAGTTAATAAATCAAACTTATATGGAAAAGGAAAGATTGGAATATACTATAACCAGATTGGACCACTATTACGATAGTGTCAATAATAAAACGGCAGTTTACATCGCCATCAACACCTTTATTACTGGTGGTACGATTACGTTGCTAACCCAAATCCAAGAACTTTTAGATAAGGAAATTTGGCTATTGATTTTTTTGGCTGGCATAATCGCCTTTGGCGTGGGAAGTCTTATACTCTTGGCATTAGCTAGTATGCCTTATTTATCATCAAAGTCAGAAATAGAATCATTGTACTATTTCGAAAGCATTGCGGAAAAAAGTGCTCAAGAGTTTTTTGAATTATCAAAAGAGCAAGATAAAAAAGAGGACAAAAAAGATTTGAGAAACCAAGTCTATTTGCTTTCAAAAGGCCTGAAAGCAAAATTTAAGAAACTAAAATGGGCTTGTGACCTGTTGATAATACAATTCTTGCTATTGGTACCATTAACCTACATATTAATTAAAATTACCTCATAAAATGAACTTATTTGAAGACTACAAAAATGTAATTAAAAAAGCAGTAAAGAACGACCCTACAAAATCAAACAGAATTCTTGGGCTTAGTGAGTCTGCGTTAGCAAGCAATCGTGAATACCTTAAATCATTAAGGAACGAACTTCCAGGCAGGGAACTATCGCCCCAGATGAAATTATTTGCCAAAGGAATGGGTGTGCCAGAAACTTTCGATTACCAACCCTTAGGAAGTCATCCAGATTTTGCATACTTAAAAGGTACCGATTTAGTTGAAGAGCATTGGATTGTTTCTGGTTTTATAGATGTAAAGAAAAGTACCAAGCTATTCAACAATTTCACTAAAGCGACGGTGAGATTGATTACAGAAAGTATCATCAGAGCCTCAATGTTTGCGGTTAATCTCTGCGGCGGTTATGTCCATCGTATTCAAGGTGATGGTTTGATGGTATATTTTGGCGGAAAGAATATCGAAAAACTGAAAGCAGTTGAAGATGCACTAAAATCCTTCTCTATGATATCCTACTTCGTCAAAAATGACCTAAAAGACTTTTTTGAGGAAAATGGTATTCAGGATATTCACACAAGAGCTGGGCTGGATTTAGGTCATTCAAAACAGGTGGATTGGTTCTATTCCGGAATTGGCGAATCAGGTGAAGTTACCACGTGCAGCTTACATACCAGCCTTGCGCCGAAAATGCAGAGTAATGCTAAAAATAGTGGGATCGTAGTTGGACACAACATAACCACACAGCTGAGAAAAGACAAGTATTTTGAGCAGCGAAGTAAAGAAATACACGATTATGAAGATGGAAGAAAATACTATCAGTACAATTTCGATTGGGAAAGATATCTAGTTGACAATAACCTAGCCGTTCAAAACGATATGGGTGTTTTAGTGCTTACCATTAACATTACACCTGACCCCAATAGAAATAGCAGGGATTTATACCCAATAGCTTCAAAGAGCAAACCTTATTTTAACTATGGGCAAAAATGAACTTGACAAGGATATCAAAAGTTTTCTAAGCAAATACTTTGCATTTGAGGAAGTTGAAAGTCCTAAAACTGGGTATTTAGCTCTTGAGGGTAAAATAAGTGTACTTGACAGAAATGATAAACTCTGGGGGCAGTTTGAAATACTCATTTTAGTCAATGAGAAAAACTACCCGTACACCATACCAATCGTCATTGAAAAGACAGAAATAATTGAAAGGGATTGGGACTTCCATATTTCAAAAAAAGGTGAGTGCTGTTTGGATATACCCCACAAGCTTCTAAAAATGAAAAAGCGGGGAATTGTCCTTGTAGAGTTTTACAGAGAAGTCATATATCCCTTTTTCGCCAATTATCACTACAAAGTGGCAACTGACAAGTACGCTAATGGCGAGTACGAACATCACTTTAAAGGTATTGCCCAATTTTATCAGGAAGAATATGGCCTTAACAACTATGGGGATATTATTGCTTTGCTTGAAACAACTGTTTCAGGAATCAAGCATCAACCGAATAAGCAATGTCCACTATGTGGTGGTTCAAAATACAAGAAATGTTGCCGTAAAAAAGTTTACAGTTTGCGAGGCTATGGTCTAGACCAGTTAAAACTTGACCTAGCTTTATTTAAGGAAAATAACCTAAACACAGAGAGTGTCTCAGTATAAAATCCAAATAAGTTTTAGCATCAAAGAATATTAATTTGTATCAAGAAATATCTATTAATGTTGATTGAGGAAATGTTGTACCTATGTTGTAACCGTCCATTTTTTTGACAAGTTTTTGAAATAAAAAGGACTATCTCATAAAGTGTGTAAATAGAAAATTAGCGGGGGCATGCCCCCGCTA
>CAYFJL010000151.1:0-7295 GCA_964343335.1 uncultured Polaribacter sp.
GTACAATCACTGGAAAAACGCTAGATCAGTACAACGTTTTATGAGAGCCAACAATTTGAAAAGTCCGGCTGATTTACAAGTATATTTTACCAATAAAATCTCCAATTACTTGCAGGATAAAGGACGAAGAATGATGGGATGGAATGAAATTCTTGGTCATAATCTCCATTTTTTTCAAGACAAGAAGGATACAAAAACCACTCAAAAACTAGCCACCAATGCTGTAGTCCATTTTTGGAAAGGCGATTTGGAATTGGCTACAAACGCGGTTAAAAATGGATATGATATTGTGAACTCCTTACATTCAAGGACCTATCTTGATTATACTTACAAAGCTATTTCCGTGAAAAAAGCTTATGAGTTCAACCCGATTCCGAAAGGATTAGATAAAAAATACCATAATAAAATCATTGGTTTAGGGACACAGATGTGGGGCGAATGGATTCCAACAAACGGAGAAATGCATTACCAAGTGTTCCCACGAATTGCGGCCTACGCCGAAACTGGATGGACAAAAACTTCTCAGAAGAACTACTACCGTTTTCTATTAGGTATGCCACTTCTTAAAAAAAGATGGAAGAATAAAAACATTTATTTCGCCAATGAACCCAAGTAGGGATTATGTTCCCTATGTTATTTTGTGCATTATTTGTATTTTTGAATTAAGTCAAATTGATTGTATGATGCTGAAAAAAGGTTTTGCTTCAATTGTTCTTATCTTATTTTTCTTTCTATTGGCTTGTACCCCTAATAGTACTCCAGTAGTAGAAACCTGCGACATTACTTTTTGCGATAACAATGGTGTATTAACAGATTGTGCCTGTGAATGTCCAGAAGGGTATTCGGGTGTGAATTGCGAATTTTTGAACCCGGCTTTTGTACAAACATTTTTGGATGACGGAATCACTCCTTTTGAACTTCTAAATAAGAATATTCCCTTGGATAGCATCTATGGAAAGAAGTATGAAGGCGGAATAATCTTCTCTTTAAACATTGTAGATCAAGTCGTTAAAGTCACAGTAACCAAAGATTTAGAAGTAGATTTACGCTGGCCAAATGCCATTGACTACAGCAACAATTTGTCTACCCAAGGATACGCTGATTGGTACCTACCTGAAATTCAAGAACTCCAAGAAATGCGTGTTATTTTGTATCAGAAACTTCAGAAAGGACAATTTAACGACGACTTTTATTGGAGTTCAGAGACTGTTGACGGAAGTACCGATGACGCCTATGGAGTCTACTTCCCAAATGGCAATGTTGGGCCCATTGAAAAGAATCGACAAAACGATGTAAGTCTCAATTACGTGAGACCAGCGCGACGAATTCAATTGTAACACACTTACTTTACGCAAACTCCTTTGAGCATATCCTCAATATCCCCAGGGGTACTCATAATCTTCATAAAAGTCCCCATGGTTAAATCAGGCCAATGAAGTGCAATTCGATATTTCCCATGTAGCATGGTTACTTCATTCCCTTGTAAGATAATTTCATAAGGCAAGGCAGCCAAGTGAGATTCTCCAATCTTAGGTAAAAAATGAGGTTCTCCATCCTCTGAATCTTTTAGTCCGATTCCGAATACAGCCACTTTATTATCCTTGTCAATCAAACGGTAAACTTCTTCGGTTTTTCCCTTTTTCGATTTTAAGTTATTTGAGATGACTGCTAGTCCTTCTTCAAAAGAGTTATATTCATTTAGAGCGATTGGATCTGTAAAGTAGGGCATCATGATTTTGTAATGGTACTTTGCAAGTTTTTCAGCCTTGATACTACCACCAAACGGTTTGAATTCATTACCTAAGTTGGCAAAGGCTTGTTTAATATTTCCACTAAATTCTTTTACCAAAGCTTTATGAACATTGAATTCTTTTGGCAAATAGGCTCGTATGATATATTCTGGGTTGGTGTACGAAATGATGGTTTTTCCATCTTTATATTCCAAACCGACCTTCATCACAGCACCTAAAGCACCTCTGTCTTTTACTTTAACCAAAGCGTTTTTAAGATATTCCTTAGTAAAGGCAATAACTTTCAAGGTTTCCTTATCAGATACATGGTAAGAACCTAAAACCATAAAGTTATTGTCTTCCAGGGTTTTCAGAACATCCTTGGTAGTATTCTCGATGGATTTTTCTACAGTTCCAACTTCAATATAGGGTGATAATTTTTGACCCAAACAGACAGAAATGGATAGAAATAAAAGAATAATGGTAAAAAGTTTTGTTTTCATAATACAGATATATAATGGTTTATATAATTTGGTCAAAAGACCAGTTAACTCATCTAATTTACCGACAAATAAGTGGGCGAATTATGACATATATCATCTAACAAGAGAAACGAAATTCACTTTTTATTTGTAGTATTGTATAGGCAAAGTCATGAAAACCATGGAAACAAATAAGAAGAAACCTTCACTACGGCATCGACTCCATGAAATCATTTATGAAGCCGATACCAAAGAGGGAAAACTATTTGATATCGTTCTTCTAGTAGCCATTATTGCGAGTATCATTTTCGTAATGTTGGAAAGTGTCAAAAGCTTTGATGAAAAATACCATGACTTCCTGAACATTGCAGAATGGGTAATCACCATTCTTTTTTCCATTGAATACATCCTTCGTATCGTTTCAATTCGTAAACCATTGAATTACATATTCAGTTTTTACGGAATCATTGACTTGCTCTCTACCCTGCCAAAATATTTATCTTTTGTGATGGTGGGTTCACACAACCTTGCAGCACTCAGAGCCTTGCGATTGCTTCGGGTATTTCGAATTCTGAAACTGGCTAGATATGTAGGTGCTTCCAACAGATTACTCGTTGCTCTTAAAGCCAGCAAAGCTAAAATTGCCGTATTTCTATTCTTTGTAGTGATTGTCTGCGTGATTCTAGGAACCATCATGTACATGGTAGAAGGCGAAGAAAACGGATTCACTTCCATTCCGAGATCTGTATACTGGGCCATTGTGACGCTCACGACCGTTGGATTTGGAGACATTGCACCAAATACAGCATTGGGTCAATTAATAGCTAGTGTCATTATGATATTGGGTTACAGCATTATTGCCATTCCGACCGGAATCGTAAGTGCCGAAATCAACAAGATTACGAACCATCATGACACCAATACACAAGCTTGTCCATCTTGCCTAAAAGATGATCACAAGGAAAACGCCATTTATTGTTACAACTGCGGAACAACGCTGAACGAATGATGCAAGAGAATTTTCTTTTGGTGGTTGTCGGACCTACCGCGATTGGCAAGACTGCACTTAGTATCAAATTGGCCAATCATTTCAAAACCAGTATTATTTCTGCCGATTCCAGACAGTTTTTCAAGGAAATGGCCATTGGCACAGCCGTACCTGAAAAAGAGGAATTAGAGGCAGCCAAGCATTATTTTATTCAGAATCGGAGCATCACCGAAGATTACAATGTTGGTGATTTTGAGAGAGAGGCTATTGAAAAATTAGACCAGCTCTTCCAAGAAAATCATGTTCAAGTCATGGTTGGTGGTAGCGGTTTGTATGTGAACGCAGTCACAAACGGATTGGACTCGTTTCCGAAGGTAGATCCAAACATTCGCATAGATTTGATCAGGATCTTGGAAGAAAAAGGATTGTTATTCCTTCAGGAGGAATTAAAAAAACGAGACATCGATTCTTACAATGAAATCGCGATTGATAATCCGCAACGAGTGATTAGAGCGCTTGAAATATGCATCGGCACCAACAAACCCTACTCCAGTTTTAAAACCAAACAGAAGAAATCCAGAGATTTCAAGACGATTAAAATCGGATTGACCGCAGATCGAGAGATCATCTATGATCGAATTAACCGTCGCGTAGATATGATGATTGAAAAAGGATTGATAGAAGAAGCCAAAGCCTTGTATCCGATTAGAGAATTAAATGCCCTTCAAACAGTGGGTTACCGGGAGTTATTTGAATTCTTCGATGGAAACTTCACTCAAGACTTTGCAACTTCAGAAATTAAAAAGAATACTAGAAGATTCGCGAAAAGACAATTAACCTGGTTTCGCAAGGATTCATCCATTCTTTGGTTCGATTTTCAAACTCCAATTGAGGATATTATCACTCGTACAATCAGTGAAATTAACGCTTTTTAACGGCTTTAAATTTTTGATTCTTAATCCCTTTTATATATTTGCCCAGCAAAATCAGAATCATGAAATCTAAACTAATTTATTTATTCCTCATCGCTTTTACTGGAGTATCACTAGCTCAAACAAAAGTTGGGACCATCAACAGCGATTACATTGTAAACTTAATGCCAGAAGCAAAAGTTGTGGTAACAGCTTCTCAAAAATATGGTAAGAAGTTAGACTCTTCGTTCGCTATCAAAATGAATGAGTATCGTGCTAAGTTAGATGACTACAACAAACGTGAAAAAGAGATGGGCGAATTGGAAAAGAAGACCATCGGAAAAGAGATCGCTACGCTCCAGGAAGATATCCGTAGATATCAAGATAATGGTACGAAGCTGATGCAATTGAAACAAAACGAATTAATGCGTCCCTTGTACAAGAAATTGAACGAGGCCATTGATGCCGTTGCAAAAGCCAATGGTTTTACTCAAATATTAACTACAAACGGGAATGAATTTGCCTTTGTAGACATGAAATATGACATCACAAAATTGGTAATGGATAAGCTGGGAATTAAAGAACCAGAAACGAAAAAATAACTATTCGTAATTCTCCATTTCAGCATCATAAAATGCAGTAGCTTGTTCAATTAGTTGCTGCATTTCGTTTTCTATATCCTCTTGGTTTTCTCCAGATAAATCTTCAAGAAACGCCACCTCATCATCTTTTAAATTGATAACAAACCTCGGGTATTCTGTATGTAGTATGAAGATATCCTCTGGATAACTGCTATTGTCTGCGAGTAAAAATTTTGGTAAGTCCATTTAATTTCGAATGAGTTTTAAAGTTAACGAATTGAATCGAATAAATAAGAGAATTGCCGCCGTGGTTAAGCCGGCTAACAAGCCTAACCAAATACCGAAACTTCCGTACATTTCCTCTTTTCCGAGGAAATAACAAATTGGAAAACCTACGACCCAATAGGAAAAAAAGGTAATAATGGTTGGTATTTTCACATCTTGCAAACCACGTAAAGCTCCTAAAACCATTACTTGGAGACTATCAGTCAATTGGAAAATAGCAGCCGCCAATAAAAGTTTCCCGGCAATGGTTATTACCTCCATATTATCGGCATAGTTTACTGGATCATCAAGGTCTACATATATCTTGGGAAATTGTTCGCGGAAGGTCAAAAACAATAAAGCAAAAAAGGCCGCAAAAATGAGTCCGATTAGAAAAATAGAAAAGGCAATTCTACGCAGTTCCTCAAAGGCCTTCAGTCCTTTTTGATTCCCAACACGAATCATCGCTGCAACACTGAATCCGGTTGCCACCATAAAGGTCATCGATGATAGGTTTAAAGCGATTTGATTGGCGGCTTGCGGATTCTTACCCAAAAAACCACTAATCCATATCGCTACGGTGAAGATTCCCACTTCAAAAAGCATCTGCATGGCACTCAGTGAACCTAAGTTGATGATTTTTTTCATCATCAAAGAATCTAATTTAAAAATCTTCGGGTTTTCAATGATTCGACGAGATCGCTTGTTTTTATTTAATAGGAAATACAAATACATGACCATTACAAATCGAGATAGTAATGTTCCGTAGGCAGCACCAACTATTCCCATTTCGGGAAAACCGAACTTTCCGAAGATCAACACATAGTTCAACCCAATGTTGAGAATATTTGCCAATAAGGTTGCGTACATGGGATATTTGGTAATGGACATTCCGTCGCTAAACTGTTTGATTCCTTGAAAAACAACCAAAGGAATCAAAGAAAATGAAACCAAATCTAAATACGGTATGGCCAAATCAACTACCTCTTGTGGTTGGTTCATCAATCTCAATAAAGGTTTGGAAAGAAAAATCAAAACAAAAAGCATGATTCCCAATGCCGTACAGAGGAAAAGACCATTCTTGTAAATAGAACGTGCATCTTTCAAATTATCGGAAGAGTCTGCCTCTGCAATCAATGGTGTAATGGCCGTTGAAAATCCGATACCAATAGACATCCCGATAAACATAAAGCTATTCCCCAATGACACCGCCGCCAATTCTGCAGTACCTAATTGACCAACCATGATATTATCTACAAAGCTCACAAAAGTATGACCAAGCATACCTAGCATCACCGGTGCAGCAAGCTTCCAGTTGTATCTAAATTCCTTTATGTAATCGGCTAAAACCATGATTAAAAATCGGGTTGCGAAGATACCATAAGTTTTCAACAACACTTCACAGACTCAATCGGAATTGTCTTATTTTTGTAAAAAACAAAATACCATGGCAAAAATAACATTACAAGGCAACCCTTTTAATACCCAAGGTGACTTACCTGCAGTGGGCAGTAAAGCACCAAATTTCAATTTATCAGCAGGCGATTTATCCGTGAAAACACTTCAAGATTTTCAGGGAAAGAAAGTTGTTTTAAATGTTTTTCCAAGCATCGATACACCTACATGTGCGACATCCGTAAGAACTTTTAACAAAGAAGCTTCTTCTTTCGATAATGCAGTTGTTTTATGTATTTCTAGAGACCTTCCATTTGCACAAAGTAGATTTTGTGGCGCTGAAGGATTGGAAAATGTAGTTTCTCTTTCAGACTTTGCAAACGGAAGTTTCGGAAAGGATTACAATTTAGAAATTACCGATGGTCCTCTAGCCAACTTGCACTCGAGAGCAATTGTGGTGATAGATGAAAACGGAACCGTTGTGCATACAGAACAAGTAGGTGAAATCGCGGATGAACCTAATTATAATGCTGCCCTTGAACATCTCTCTTAAGTGAATTCAAAAGGTAACTTTTTTCTACAGAGGCTTAAATCCTTTCGATATGCATTCAGAGGGTTTAAGCTTTTGTTATTTCATGAAGGTAATTTTCAAGTACAGTTTGTTGTTGCCGTTATTGCCATCGTCCTTGGTTTTATCTTCAACATTTCTTCGGTAGAATGGATGATTCAATTGGGAGCGATTGGTTTGGTATTGGTGGCAGAGGGATTGAATACTAGCGTTGAGAAATTGGCTGATTTCGTTCACAAAGAAAATCACCCTCAAATCGGGGTCATCAAAGATATTTCCGCCGGTGCCTGTTTAATCGCTTCATGCATTGGTCTTGCCATAGGATTGATTTTATACCTTCCGAAAATAGCTATGATTTTATAAGCAAATATGTATA
>CAYFJL010000152.1:0-7284 GCA_964343335.1 uncultured Polaribacter sp.
GGAGCAAAAGTAGATTTTGAAATTCAAGAACTTTGGATAAAAAACCTTACGATAACCACTGGGCTTGTCAATACAAACACCACCCCAATGCTTATCAAAGCAGTTGCAACCAATAAGTTACCTGTAAAAAAATTGATTACGCATCATTATAAACTTTTCGAAATTGAAAAGGCTTATGATGTGTTTTTGAATGCTTCTAGAGAAAAAGCAATGAAGATAATTATAGATGTAGAATAATACTTCTGCTAACAAAGTGTATAGTTAATGGCGGTTTAATGCTGTAATTCAAGGTTTTAGCATTTAGTAACCCAAGTGTTAAACCGAAAGTTAAGTGCTTCAAAATCCGCCACTAACCATACACAAACACGTTAGCAAATATTTAGACCAAACTACAAAAATAATGAACAACAAGCGAATTATAACCCTTTCACCATTCCTTGTTATCGGAGTAAACTTTGGTGTTGCTTATTTATTTGGACAATTGATTGGGAAATGGGCTTTCGTTCCTATGATTTTAATTGGATGGACTCTATGGCTGTTCTTTATTATAAAATTTGGAGGAATAGACTCAATAAAAAACTGGCTTAAAGAATCCAAGGGGAAACTCTTCTGGAAAATTTTAGCAGTTTTTATCGGATTATTACCATTACCATTGTTCATTTTTCATTCAAATACATTATCCGAATGGACAATCTGGATGCCGTGGATTATTCTTGCCCTTGTAAATCCGTGGATAGAAGAGTTTTATTGGAGAGGACTTTTATTAGATTCTACAAAAAACTGGTCGAATTCGATTGCTATTTTATATAGTAGTAGTTTATTCGCAATTAACCACGCTGCATTTGGTATAAATTCAGAATTGAATAGTGGCTTCGAAATTGTGATTTCAACTCTAATAATGGGATTTATTTGGGCAATAGTTTACAAAAAAACCAAAAGTTTGAGATGGATAATTTTTGGTCACTTTTTAGTGGACTTTCTCGGACTTTCGGCAGCTGCATTTTTAGATTTATGGGAAAAGGGAACTTGGTAGAATGAATAAAAACATTTGCTAACATTGTAAGCGTAATACTGGCTAAAGTGCTAATAATAAATGAATTGAATATCAACAAACATAGTAGCAAACCGAAAGTAAAGGACTATTAATCCCGCACCACGCTTATACGTTCCCGTTGTGCGCAATTCCTCACATGAAGAAACTCCATTAATTTCTTCGGCTAACGTGGCGCAGAATCAGCTTTCTGTATTAAATTTATTAGTGACTCTATGTGTGGCCGCTTTTTAAATTGGCGCTGGTTAATAAGCCCGTGCGTAATTCTGGTCGAAATGTAAAAAAGCTCCTGAATTAGTGGTTCAGGAGCTTGTTGATAATTTCAGTGGTGCCCCTTTTTGGAGAGCCCGTTCAGAATATTGTTCAAATCAAAGATACATTTCCTTAGGGTCTTTTTCTAAAATATTTAATATGGGACGAAAAAAGCTTTCTATGGAAATCATTAATCCCAATGCAGCAGGGATTGATGTTGGCAGTCGCTCACATTATGTGGCGGTTGGACAGTTTGCAGAAGATGTAAAGGAATTTGGGGTTTATGCCGAAGACCTTACTGCACTTGGACAGTGGATGAAATCAAAGGAGATTACCACGGTAGCAATGGAATCTACTGGTGATTACTGGCAAAACCTGTTTGCGGAACTGGTTAAACAAGGTTTTGAAGTTGTTCTGGTCAATGGGAAATTTACCAAACACGCTAAAGGTAAGAAGACAGACGTAAAGGATTGTCGATGGATCCAGCAGCTACATACCTTAGGGCTTCTCTCCGGGAGTTTTCTTCCGGATGAGACCACAGAGAAGCTCCGCACCTATTGCAGGCAGCGTGGAAACTGGGTAGATCAGGCGGCATCCACCACTCATAAAATGCAGAAGTTTCTCAAGTTTTTAAACTTTAGGCTTGATGTGGTAGTCAAGGATATTTGTGGCCTTACAGGACTTGCAATTATTGGTGATATCTGTAAAGGAAATTTAGACCCTGGAACACTTGCGAAGCACCGGCATTACAACTGTAGGAAGTCAGAAGAAGAGATAGCTAAAGCATTGCACGGTAACAATAGAGAAGATTTCCTTTTTGGCCTAAAGCAGGAATACGAAACTTACCTGTTTCTTCAGAAGAAAATCAATGAGTGTGATAAACAGATGGAAAAGTTCATCAATGCAGAACTTAAAAAATTCCCTGCCAAAAGAGCACTTAAAACCACTGATAAACCACACAAAAGGATGAACAAAAATGCTCCTAAAATTAAAAATCTTAACCAGGTAGCCTATCAGTATTTTGAAGGCGTCGATCTTTTGGCCATAGAAGGCTTGAGTCATGCTACAGTAGTATCTATTATGGGCGAGATAGGACCGGAAGGATTCAAGAAATTTGAATCCGCCAAGCACTTCACCTCCTGGCTAAGGTTAGCACCGAACAATAAAATATCCGGAGGAAAAATCTTAAGCCATAGAATACCAAAAGGAAGCAATCGGCTGAAAATTGCTTTTAGACAAGCTGCAAATTCCATAGGAAACTTAAAAGACACACATCTTTCAAATTTCTTTAAAAGAGTAGCTTACAGAAAGGGCAGAACAGCGGCAGTCTCTGCAACAGCGAGAAAATTGGCAGTAATAATCTGGAATATGATGGTAAAAAAAGTTCCATATCTTCCACCAACAGAATACTTGTTCCTGGACCAAAAACGGAAATTAAAGCTTGTGGCAAGGTTAAAGAAAAATATAGCTAAATTGGAACTCAAACCAGAGGATCTGGGGTTTTTACCAACCTTGATACCGGCCAACTAATTTGACGTTAGTCAGAATAATACTAATCGTATCATCCTAAAAATTTTAACTGATATTCCAATGAATTTTGGTACTGTCAATAGAGTCAAGAAAAATCTATAAAAGAAGATGTCTCACATTAGACTTTTTTTTCTTCTTTTAAGCGTAGTACCCATAATAGGCGTTGCACAGTTAGAAAACAAGCAGGCTTATATTGAGGGCTATGTCTATGATGCCGAAGAAAAAGCGCCTATCCCATTTGCAACTATAAAAGTCAAGGGATGGGCCAAAGGAGTTGTGACCAATAGGAACGGAAGTTTTAAAGTTCCCAAAAAGTTTTCGGAATTGAGCGATACTTTGATTGTTACATCCATGGGATATGAGACCAAAGTAGTTTCAATACACCAAATGATAGCCCGGAAATCCAATGTCATTTTTTTAAATCCACATGTTTATGGATTGGAAGAAACAGTATTGTATGCAAGCAAGAAAAAGAAAAGGAAGCTTAGCGCTAGGTCTATCGTTAGAAAAGCGATTCGCGCTATCCCCGATAACTATCCAAACCAACCTTTTAGTTTAACAGGCTATTATAGAGATTACCAATGGCATGAGAATGACTATCTAAACCTAAACGAAGCCATACTTAGCATATATGATAAAGGCTTTGAAAGCAAGGATCAACAATCAACACAATTTGCCCTACATAGTATCTTGGTTAACGAAAATTTTCCCAGGGACACCATATCCAACCAGCCTTATGATTATGAAAACAGAAATAAGGTCATAAACAACGCAATTCTAAGTTCGCATGGCGGGAATGAGTTACGGATACTCAGGGTGCATGATGCCATAAGAAATTATGAGGTTAACTCGTATGCCTTTGTATACAAGTTAAAAAGTCAATTCTTGAGTGGCCATAGTTTTGAACGTGCAAAGGATATCTTTCTTGATGACCTTCCTTTTTATAATATCACAGTCACCAAGTCCCAAAATGGATATGAGGCGTTTGGTCAGCTTTTGATTGATAAAGAGAACTTCTCCATTTACAAGCTGAACTATTCCTTATATTTCAAAGACACTAACGGTAAATCGGTTGAAAGTATCGATGGCCTGGAAAAAGACTTAATTTTTGAGGTCTTAAGTGAATATCGCCCTTTTAAGGACAAAATGTTTTTAAACTATATTACCTTCAACAATAGCTTTATTTTGCCGGAACCTCCTCGTTTTTTTATAGAAGAACTACTTGTCAACGTGGTCACTCGAAGGTTGTCGTTGACTTTCAATAACCCCGTGGATGAACAAAAAGCAAATATCATTTCCAATTATGAATTAAAGTTCTTTGGTGAACCGTTGACCATAAAAGAGGTTTCTTTGGATGTAGCAAATCCTCGTACCGTTTTGCTATTCCTCGAATTCAAAGATGGGATGAAAGAACGCGATTTCTACAACTACTTCAAAAACTACCAAACCAATAAAGAAGCTGGTGCAAAATTACGTTGCTATGTTATGAACATTACAGACATCCATGGGAACTTGGTGGATAAAATATATGACTACAAAGAGTACCAACAATTCAGGGAATTTTTCACCCAGGAAGTCCAAGAAGATTTTGAAACTCCGATTCCATCCTCTTTCATGGATATGAATCTTCCCGTTTTCGAGAAACAACCCTTACAGAAAAAAGATGATTTGGAAAACTACTGGATGAACTCGCCGTTAAAAGTCGTTTATAACTTAGATGAAGATTGAAGTTCATCTTCATAGCTTCATACGGCTTTATCCTTTGTTAGAAATATGAGTTTGAGTTAGGTGAAAATTAGATAAATAATAACGGCGCACAACATGGTGTATAATTAATTGCGGGCGGATTTCCCAAAACGGAAATCCTCGCAATTAACTATCTTCGGTATAGGCGGACATTTTCCGTTGGAAAAGTCCGCAACTAATCATACACATGACCGTTATGCCACATTTAAAAACAGAACGCAGATAAATGAAAAGAACAATATTATTCCTAATCATAATATTCTCAATTTATAACAAAGTAAACGCTCAAAAAAATCAGAATACAAATGAGTTTATAGAGAAAACTTTGTCAAATGAAATAGAAAAGATGAGGAAGGAAACAGGGATTCCTTCAATTTCAATCGCAGTAATAAAAAATGGCAATTTAATTTGGACAGAATCTTACGGTTATTCAAATGCAAAACTTCAAACACCAACAACAACTTCCATAATTTATTCAACAGGCTCAACAGCTAAACCATTTTTAGCAGTTTCAATTTTACAACTTGTTGAGAAGGGAATTTTAGATTTAGACAAACCTGCAAATGATTATCTTTCCGACCCAATTCCTTCATTTTCAAATAATTCTAAACCAATCACACTTCGGCATTTATTATCACACCAATCAGGCATCCCTGCCTCTGCTGATTTTGTGCCTTTATGGGGAAATGACCATCGGAAAACGCTGAAAGAAATAGTTTCAAAAATCAAACCGATTAGAGAACCTGAAGAACTCTACGAATATTCTAATGATGGCTTTGTAGTTGCCGCATTAGTCTTGGAAGAACAAACAGGAATGAGTTATGGAAATTATGTAAATACCTATATTTTAAATCCTCTTGGTTTGTCTAACATCAACTTTACTCGCCCTACGGCAGAAATGATTGAAGAAATGGCACTTCCATATAAACTTGTGTATAATAAAGCATTACCTATAGAACAACTCTATTCGCAACCTTTCCCTGCTGGCGGATTAACCTATATATCGCCTTCCCAAATGTCAAAGTTTTTGATTGCTCTTTTAAATGATGGAGTTTACGAACAGAATAAAATACTTGACCCAAATTCTATTCTCAAATTAAAGGAAACCTGTTTCGGGCACGAATATTATGGCTTGGGTATAGGAATTGAAACAAAAAACAATAAAAAATACTGGTTTCATAGTGGACTTCAAGAAGGTTATACAGCATCGTTCAAGTTAAATATTGACACAAAAAGTGGTGTTTATTTAATGGCAAACGCAATGGCAGAATCACAATTATCCGCATTAACCGAATTTGCAATGGATTTGTTGGACGGAAAACGGAATTATGAATCTATTCCTTCGTTTGCAACCAAAGAATATGAAGAAATTAAATTGACTAAAAAAGAGTTAAACAAGTTTGTTGGCACTTATAAAATAAAAGGGACAGAATTTAGTCTAATCATTGAAAAAAATGCAGAAAAACTCTATTTAATAAACCCAGCCAATTTAAAATTTGAGATTGTACCCTATGAAAAAAACAAATTCTATCTCAAAACAGAAGAAGAACAAATAGAATTTATAACTTCCGAAAATGGAGTTGAACAAATGAAATTATACTCGAACGGACAAGAAATATCCGCCAACAAAATAAATTAAAAACGTGGCATAACAATGGCTATAAACAATTGGGGCGAAAGTGATAAACCGAAACTATAAACATAAAGCAAAGGTCGGTGCTAAACCGAAAAGTTAGGGCATAAAACCCCCAACTGTTCATAGCCAAAACCGTTGTGCAACATTTGAGAACACGCAGAACTAAACAACAACCAATCGAATGAAAAAATGTCCATATTGCTCGGAATTAGTGCAAGACGAAGCCAAAAAATGTAAACATTGCGGAGAATGGTTTGAAAGTAAAGCCAAAAGTTTCTTTTCTAAAGCAAAGAGTTTCATTAACGAAAAAAAAGAGGAACGAAATGCAAAGAAGAATGCTCATCTATTTATACCAACCGAACAACAACCTCTAAAAGTTGAGAATGTAACTTTTTATCCTGACAGATGTATAGTTGGCAACAAAACAATTCCATACAGCCAATTAGTTCATATTGAGTTTAAATCATCGCAAACTGAAATTAACTTTTCAGTATCAAGAGATATGACTTTTGCACTTCATCATTCTGAAAACATAAAGGACAAACCCGAAAGGACATTAATAATTGGCGAAATAGAAAATGGAGTTATAAAAAGCAGACCAAACAAAATTGTAGCTGAACAACTGAATTTAGCTTCCAATATAATTTCAAAACTGACATTAAAAAAACGTGTTTTAATGTATGTATTGGAATTAGAAGAAAAAGGTTATTGGACTTATAAAAATAAATACAAATTCCATAAAAATGGTGATTTGGAAGTTGACGATAAAATACGAGGAAATATAAAAACCAAATGGGACAGAGAAGAATTAAATTGGATGACTTCAAGAAGTGGTTATAGGTCATCATCATTTAATCCTTATGAATTTTCGTTTAAAAATGATAATGTAGATTGGTACAAAATATTGGAAAAACGGACATTTATAGAAACTACATTTGACAAAGATGTTTTTGACCCAATGTTAATTACATTTTTTCAAACAGGTTCGTTCCTTCCAAAACCGAAATAAAAAAAACGTTGCACAACAATGTATAACCGCAATTACGGCGGATTCGACTACGTCCGAATC
>CAYFJL010000153.1:0-7159 GCA_964343335.1 uncultured Polaribacter sp.
AAAGTATTTTTATTGCTCTAAATTAATGGTATCTTGCGAAACAAAATCAAGATAAAAAGGCATGAAAATTATTGTCCCCATGGCAGGTATTGGCTCTCGACTTAGACCGCATACCCTAACAACTCCAAAACCACTTACTGTAATTGCTGGCAAACCAATTGTTCAAAGATTGGTAGAAGACATTGCGTCGGTAATTGATGAAGAAATTGATGAAATTGCTTTCGTGATTGGTCCGATCGCAAAGGGTTTTCCAAAAGATACCAGTGAACGATTATTGAAAATCGCTGCTGAATTAGGAGCGAAGGGAAGTGTTTACACCCAAGAGGAAGCAATGGGAACAGCACATGCTATTTATTGCGCTAAAGATTCCTTAGACGGACCCTGTGTAGTTGCCTATGCCGACACATTGTTTAAAGCAGATTTTACCTTAGATACTGAGGCTGATGGTGCAATTTGGGTAAGTCAGGTTGATGATCCTAGTGCTTTTGGTGTGATTAAATTGGAAGACGGATTTATTACGGATTTCGTTGAAAAGCCAAAGGAATTTGTATCTGATTTAGCTATTATCGGAATTTATTATTTCAAAGATGGAAGCAAACTAAAGGAAGAGATTCAATATTTGATTGATAACGATTTGAAAGAAAATGATGAATACCAATTAACCAATGTGTTGGAATCGCTAAAACAACAAGGAGCCAAATTTGTACCCGGACAGGTAGATGCATGGATGGATTGTGGTAAAAAGGATCCAACGGTTGCTACCAATAAGGAAGTTCTAGGATATGAGCAAGACGCTGGAAACAGTTTGGTTTCGAGTGATGTTGTTCTTGAAAATTCACAAATTATTGAGCCTTGTTACATTGGAAAGAATGTTGTTTTGAAAAATAGTACCGTGGGACCTTTCGTTTCCATCGGTGAAAATAGTTTGGTAGAAAATTCGACCATTACCGATTCATTGATTCAAACCAATGTTCATATTACTGATGCGAATTTGCACAATGCAATGATTGGAAATCATGCCAAGTTCAATGGGAACTTTACTTCTGTAAGTATTGGAGATTACACAGAACTGACCTAATTAGATGAAATGTCGAATCACAGGAAATAAAATTTTCAAAAAAGTAATTTCGAGTACGAAATTACTTTTTGTTGCATTTGTTGTGATGTCAAATACGATTGTAGCTCAAGACAGCATTCCAATCGCTAAAGACTTGACTGAAGAAAAGGAGTTAGAATTTCAACAATTCTTTTTTAAAGCCCTTTCAGAAAAATCCATTGGAAATTATCAAAATGCCATTCAAAATTTAGAGAACTGTAATCAGATTCTTCAAAATGATGTTTCGGTGTATTTTGAATTCTCCAAAAACTATTTGTTGTTAAAGGAATATCTTCAGGCCCAAGAATACATTCAAAGAGCCATTGAAAAACAACCCAAGAATATATGGCTGTTAAAACATCAGGTAAGTATACTCGATAATCAACGCAACTATTCTGAAGCGATTGAAATTCAAGAAAAAGTCGTTGCCTTAGATCGTAAAGAAAAAGAAGGTTTGGCAACTTTGTACGTCAAAAGTAGAAACTACAAAAAGGCCTTGGAGATTATTGCTGAAATTGAAAAGAACAGACCTTTGTCTTCTCGATTACGGTACTTCAAGAAATTCTATGGTAACAGGGTTGTAAAAAAGAAGAAAGAACCTCAAAAAAACACGCTTGACGCTCTAAAAGAAAGATTCGAAGAGAGCAAAACATTCGAATCACTCAATGCCATTTTAAAAGCCGTAAAGTCGGGTGATGAACGACTTTCTTATTTAAACAAAGGCTTACAATTGTTCCCTGCTCAAGCGATACTCTACTTTCAAAAAGGAAAGTTTCTCTTTGAAAAAGAACAATATCAAGAAACAATTACAGTTCTAGAAAGTGGTATTGATTTTGTGATAGAGGATTCAATGCTCAAGGAATTCTACCAACTTTTGTTGAAATCACATCAGAAAACAGGGAATAAAGACAAGGAGCAGCAATACAAATCGAAACTAGATAAATTGAATCGCTAATGTTTAAGAAGAGTTTTTTTATTTTATTTTTAGCTGTAGGTACTCTAGGTTGCAAAGTCAAAAAAAACATGATTGATAATTCGGCAGTTGCGAAAGAAATGTCGGCAAAGAAAATTGCCAGAAAACATTTGGCGGCTGACCTTGATAAGAAAACCATAGAAAGCAAATACAAGGTAAATTTCAGAAACCCTAAAACCAAACAAAGCCTGTCTGTGACCATGCGAATGAAGAAAGATGAGTTTATTTGGTTAAAAGGCTCCAAACTCATCACTGTTTTTAAGGCGAAGATTACACCGAATTCTGTTGAATATTATTCACCCTTAGGGAAGAACTATTTTGTAGGTGATTTTTCTATGATTGAAGATTTATTGGGTGTATCCGTGAATTTTCAACAACTGCAGAATTTGTTTTTGGGTCAGGCAATACAAAATTTAAAGGAAGAAAAACAAGACGTTGCCATTAAAAACAATCAATATCACTTATCACCTGTAGATCAGTCTGATATTTTCAATCTGTTTTTTGTGGTGAATCCTTCACATTTTAAATTGGACAATCAATACGTAATTGATACCCGAAACAAAACTCGAATGGATGTTGCATATCCTGCTTATGAAGTGGTAAATGGAGAAATCTATCCGTCTAAAATTGTGGTGAAATCAAAATCGGTAAAGTCTTTTAGTGAAATTAATTTTTCATTGAGAAACGTGGAGTTTAACTCAGAGTTTTTGACACCATTCCGAATTCCTTCTGGATACAAAAGATTAAACTTCTAAATGGCGCGTTCTTTCGGACATATTGCCTTCCTATTCTTTCTATTTTCCAGTTTTTCTCTCTTTAGTCAAACTCGAAAAGAACTTGAGACGCAGCGCAAACAGATTCAATTAGACATCAAACGGGTAAACAAACTTCTTGTCACTCAAAAGCGAAAGGAAAAAAACGCTCTTGAAGATTTAAAAGACATCAATCTAAAGATTAATGTTCGAAACAATTTCATCAACACCATCAATTTGGAGGCAACTTTGCTATCCAAGGAGATTAAAAAGAAGGATGGGCAAGTTGATAAGCTTTCCAAGAACTTGGAGGTTTTGAAGAAGGATTATGCCGACATGATTTACAAATCCTATAAAAGCCGAAGCTTGCAAAGTCGAACGATGTTTTTACTTTCAGCTCAGAATTTTTATCAAGCTTATAAGCGACTTCAATACATGCAACAATATGCTTCGTTCCGAAAGAAGCAAGGCGAAGAAATTGTTTTACAAACTGATGTTTTACAGAAAGTAAAAGACTCTTTAGTGGCACAAAAGTCCTTAAAAGATTCACTCATATTGCAAGAAGAGCAGCAGAAACAGCTCATTGAAAATGATAAGAAGGAGCAAGAGCAATTGATTGGATACATCAAGAAACGAGAACGTCGCTACAAAAGAGATCTGCAGAAGAAGATAAAAGAGGAAAAGCTCATTGCTTCGAAGATAGATAAGTTAATCAAAGAAGCCATTGCAAGAGCCAATCGTAAAGCTGCAAAGAAATCAACTGGCTCGAAGAAAGATGAATTCATTTTGAGTCCGGAAGCCAAGGCTTTGGCCTCAAAGTTTGAGATGAACAAAGGAAAATTACCTTGGCCAGTTAAGGAAAGTATCATCACCAGAAAGTTCGGGGTTCAGCCACATCCTACCTTAAGCGGAATCACCATTAACAGTACAGGATTGCATTTTACAACCAGCAAGGGATCCATGGCTGAAAGTATCTTTGATGGAGAAGTTCTCGCTATTCAGAAAAGTACGGGTGGGAGAAAAAATGTTTTGGTACAACACGGAAACTACATCAGTACCTACAAAAACCTAGAATCTACCTCGCTCAAAACAGGTGATAAAGTGGTTACTGGTCAGAAAATCGGGAAGATTTTTACCAACAAAGTGACTCAAAAAACGACCTTGGTTTTCGTATTGTTTAAAAACACCAAACGCTTGAATCCGTCTCAATGGATTCTGAGACGTTAGTTATTTCTTCATTATTTTTCCAATGATGTTTTTACCCGTTATGGTAGATGCTGTGATCACTCCGGAAAAAAGTGCAGCCGCTACTCCGGCCGTCACAATATCTTGGCCCGTTAAGTAAAGGTTTTTAATCGGAGTTCTAGGTTTTAGAAACCGCTGTCTGAATCGATCTGGACTGTGGTCCAGTCCGTAAATTTCACCTTCATCGTAGTTGACAAAGTGCTTGGTTGTTAAAGGAGTCGATAGCTCTTGGTGAACGATTTTTCCTTTAGCACGGGGAACATGTTTGTACAGTACCTCCAATAAGCGATTGGTTATATTTTCTTTAATTGACTCGTATGCTTCGCCTCGTTTCATCCACTTGGTATCTTCCCATTGATCAAAGAGTTGATAGGGCACTAGCGTGATAATGTCGATGGTGCTTTTGTTCGGGTATCGATTGCCCCAATCGGGGTCTTTCGAACTCGGAAAGGAGATATAGACTACAGGGAAATCATTTGAAATATCATTCAAATAGTTTTCCACCGCCGTATCATGATCTAAATCCTTTGGATAAATCCAGTAGTTTGTTTTTGGGAGATTCAAATCTTTAGGCGAAGCTTCCAATCCGAGATATAAACAAGCATGTGCTACCGATCTTTTTATCTTCGTAAGATTATCTTGTAATTTGAATTTTTGGATTACCTCAGACGAAAGCAACTTCGAATAGGTATTTACGATTCCGGCTCCTGAAATAATCAGGGGAGCCATAAAGGTTTTCCCATCGGCCATTTTCACACCAACAGCTTTGTTTTGTTTGACAATGATTTCATGCACAGCAGCACTGATGAGAATAGTTCCTCCTGCCTTTTCAATCACTTGATCTACCGTTTGTGCAATTTGTGAAGAACCGCCAATTGGGAAATTTCCTCCCGAAAAATAATGCCGAGCCACCGTCGCATGCATGTAGAAACTACTTTGTTTTGGAGGCAAGCCATAGTCACCGTATTGTCCGGTTAAAACCTTGATTAATTCTTCATTATCAGTAATTGATCTCAGAACCTCATAGGTTGTTTGATCTGAAAATTTATAAAATGGTTTGCGCATGCGCCCTCCGAATAGTTTACTCATAATGGGAGGTAACGCTTTATCCATATAAAAGTGTTGCCCCTTGCTAACTGCTTCAAAAACGAGTGCGACATAGGTGTCGATTGCTTCTTTTTCCTCCGGAAAATAGCTGGTCATTTTTGATTTAAAGTTTTCAACGCCTTTTACAAAGTCATAACTCTTCTCACCAACAATAATCTTATCGTAAACCTCGCCCATATCGGCCCATTTAAGATTGTTATCTGTGATGTAATCGAAAACTCTACGAATGACCGAGGTTGGCTTTTGGACTTCTCCGATGTAGTGAATTCCGACATCCCACTCGAATCCTTTGCGCTTGAAGATATGTGTGAATCCGCCTGCCGTATAATGACGTTCGAGTACTAGTACTTTTTTATTTTCTTTTGATAAGACAGCTGCGGTAGCGAGGCTTCCCATACCAGAGCCGATGATGATAGCATCATAAGACTCCGAAAGGGTCGGGTTTTTTTTGTAAGACTGGATCATTGATTGATGATTAGACGGTAAGCTAATATACAATCAATTTTCTGGTGTCTATTCGTTGAACAATGCTTTCAACTCTGTGGCTTCATTCGGTTGCATTTTTCCAGCCAAAATCAAGCTAAGTTGTTTTCTTCGAAGAGCCCCATCATAACGTTCTTTTTCTAAGTCGGTTTCGGGAATAATTTGTGGAACTTTTACAGGTTTACCAGTTTCATCTACGGCCACAAAAGTGTAAATCCCTTCATTCACCTTGGTGCGTTGTCCTGATTGTCTATCCTCAATCCAAACGTCTGCGAAAATTTCCATGGATGAGGAAAAGGCTCGTGATACTTTGGCTTCAATATTTACCACACTTCCCACTGGAACCGTTTTGTTGAAAGCAACGTGGTTTACAGATGCTGTTACCACAATTCTCCTGGAATGTCTTCGAGCTGTTATACTACAGGCTCGATCCATTCGTGCTAACAATTCACCACCAAAAAGGTTATCGAGATAATTGGTTTCACCAGGTAAAACGAGGTCCGTTAAAATTGTTAAGGAATCTTTTGGTGTCTTTGCATCCATCACTTTAAATTTTCTGCAAAGATAGCTCAGAAAATGAAGAAAGGCTTACTTTTTTACCAATAACCAAGCGTCTTCAGAAACGGTGTCTTGAATTTGGTATAAGGTGTTGATGGCTTGGTTTCTGTTTTCAAAACTAGCAAAAGCTACTTGAGTTAAGCCCCATTTATTTTTACCAATAATACTGGCATCATATCCTTTTGCTTTTAACTGTTTTAGCTTTTTAGCTGCATTTTCAGGAAATTGAAAGGCTCCGGCAATCACATGAAAAGGCTTTAATTTGGCCTTCTTTACCTCAAATTCTAAGATTGGAAGTGGATTCTCAATGACGAAAGTTGCGGTCTGAATCTTTTTTTCCAAGGCTTTCTCTTGATTGGCAATAATTTGATTATGCTGATTGGTGTTGTATTCTCTTAACCCGAAGAACCCGAGTGTTAAAACCACAGCTGCAGCGGCAGCGTACGAGGCAACAGAACCATAGGAGCGTTTTTGTGGTGTTGTAATTGGAATTACCTTGGTTTCTTGCGGAACAGGTTGTTTTTGGTAGCTACTCAATCCAAAGGAACTGGTTAGGTAATTGGTCTCGTAATTCGGGCTAAAAACGAATTGTTTTTCATCATTGAGAGCTAAGCTTCCAATTTTATCCAATTCCACAACTCCTGATTGAAGTTTATTCTGCCATTTAATGACTGCCAAAGAAATGGCTGAAGTCGCTTTTTGATATGAAATATTCTCAGTTTTAGCGATGTGATTGGCCAAAAGACCATCGTTTTGTTTCAGATGAGAATTAAAGCTAATTTGCTTGTAAGGAGGATAAAAAGAATGGCTTTCTGCATCAATTCTAGCACTCTTGGTATTGCTGATGAACCCTCCAAAATCTGGAACAATCACACAATTGTGTCTGTATAATAAATCGCTAATGTACTTGTCTAAATTCATAGTAAACAAATTTAGAAAAATATG
>CAYFJL010000154.1:0-7152 GCA_964343335.1 uncultured Polaribacter sp.
CTGTGTTCCAAAACCGGAATTGAGTTTCCGTAATACACGCGACCCAGAAGGGTCGTTTTTCTATCCACAATCCCTCCAGGTAGTACGCTCGATACCATTAAGGTATAATCACTTCAGAACCCTCACACTCTTGTCGAAAAAGCCTTCCACGCTTCCGGCGAGAGTACCCACAACTAGAAGCTACCTGTTAACCCCAGGTAACAACTCTTTGAAAAATTTATATGATAATACCCTTAAAATACCCTGAGCTTAAGTTAGCACCCGGGACAATTGTAATAACACGCAATGCGTTGTTAAAACTATCTCAAGACGATATTCTTACCGCATTGAACAATCACGGAGTAAAGATACTGGACGATGGGCGTTTGGTTGTTTGTGGAACTCGATTGTTCTCTGTTCACAAATCAAAAAGTGGAGATGCATTTTGGGTTGTTACTGAAACATACCTATATAGACTGGCAATCCTTCTTCCAGGGGAAACATCATCTTCTCTTCTGATCGAAGATAAGATCACTTGAGCAAGATGTGATTGAAGATATTCAAAACTTTAATCCTACAGCACCATAGGAAATAACGATACTCGCGATCCTGACAGGATCGCGGTTTTTTATTTAATATATCTAGCGTCAATAATAAGTAGGATACTCGGTTTGATCCTGCGTCATTTCCCCTACCCTTGTACATTTTAATATTTTGTGGTATTAAAGAGCCAACGTTCTTTTACATATGCATGAGGTGAGTTCTTTGGATCACAATCATGTGGCCTAGAGAACTCATCTCATGTTGATGGGTCGGTTTATCCGAACGAATCGGATACAAATAAAGAAAGGCTAACGTCATGGAAAATCTGACGCTTACCGAAAGACCAGCGACCGCTGGCCAAATCCACAACCTGAACCAGCTTGCAAATAACGCAGTAGCAAAAGCAATTAGGAGGTCGAGGCTGAGTAAAGTTGGAGCACAAAACGTTCACGAACACGGTGAGCTATTCACGCAAGCTATTCATGATGCAACACAGGAAGCGCTTGAACGTCTCTCACTTTTTGAAAAATATTTTGATCAAGAAACTGAGTCGGATTGTTGCTACGATATAAACTATACCAATCCAAGATCAGTAGAATACCAAGTGGATATACTCCGCAGGCATTTCCCTTCTCTTGGACTATACGATCGAACCATTGCAAATCGAAGGTTGCCAAAGCATGCAGAAGGGTGGTTCGCTGTTCCAAATTGGAAATCTATTGACCATAGATACTGGTCAGCTCTTGGTAAGATGCTCGAGATATTTAGTCAAAATCGAAATATTTCTCTACCACTAGGATTTAGAGCGGACAGAGACCTAGAGGGATATTTAAGACGGCACGAACGAACCGAGAAATTGTTAGGGAAAATTATGCACCAGCAAAAAGGATTCGACATTTTCATTCTTCCTGCACAATTCGGTATGCTCCATCGTGGTCGTACAGTTTGCAGATCTCGGCATCTAATGCTTGGGAATGAATTTGGCCTAGGAGCATTTGAGGTTGCAGCGATGCTGCTTACACACCCCGAACGGATGTCTGACTCTAGAGCACTGTGTATTGACTGTCCAGGAGACGAATACAATTTTGATGGTATAGAAAGTGCAAAGCCCAACACACATGTGACTCAATTTTGTTTTGATGATCATACACCATTTGAATTGGAATTCTCTGTGGATTCAATTTACTCACTAAGATCAGACTTTGGCTCCGCTACAGCTTTTCTGCCATAGACCACTGACCTTTTCTCCCCAGACCACTCCCCGGAGTCGGTCTGGTTTTTTAATTCTTGGCAGGGCTCGAACTTTTTGTATCGCCTTGTTGAACAACTAAATCATATCAACAGGTTTCAGCTAGATACACAAATCACAATCCGATTATTTTTCCTGCATGATATACTTTATAATATGAAAAGCCTTTGGAGCAAATTACCATACTGGTTTAAGGGTGGAGTTCTTGGTCTTTGTTTTGCTGTTTTATCTGGATTATCTGTTTTTGCATGCTTTATAGCCGTAAACCCAAATCAATCATTTGGACTAGAATGTCTTTTATTTGTTGCTCCGTTAATTCCTATTTATAAATTTATTCCAGGCTTTTTCTATCTACTCTTTTTAGACCAGCTGATTATTTTAACAGCTCTCTATTTTGCTGTTGGAGCCTTAATGGGAATCTTATACAGCATCCGCAAAAAGGGACTTGCCAAACGAGCCCTGTAATATACTTTGCTTATGAAACAAATACTTTTAAACATATTTGGAAACAACAGGAACCATTCGCATTTTCGGCATACCATCGACATAACAACGGGTATAACCTTATTGGTGATACTTTACACTATAGCCAAAGGTGACTTAATGACAGTAATTATTAGTGCACCATTTATTATCTTAATAATTGCTTGGTTTGCCTTCAGACTAACTAGAACCTACCTGGTTACACTAAAAAGAAACTTGCCCCTTTGGTTATGGTTCGGTGTTGTTGGGATATGGATCGCTCTGGTATCGAATTTAATATTCTTTTCGTGCGCTATTGTTGAAACGCAATGGCCTGAGACATCTGGTTTTTTATGTTTACCTTTTATGTATTTTACCCCCTTGCTTCCATTTGTTTTTCTCACTGACATGATCATAAATCCTGTATTAGGCTATCAGCTCAGTATGGTTTTACTTCCTATTTTTAGTATTGCTGGACTCTTTCTCCTTGGCACCATCAGTGGTCAGATTACGGAATTATACAAAAAGCAATCACGTTAATTGAGACGGTATCATTAAGAAAAAAGTTGTTTTTTAATTCTTGGCGGGGCGGTTCGAACCACTGTTCCCTTTTATTTAAGCCACATTTTCAAACCACCAAAAAACAGTCTCTGAGGAGACTGTTTTTTGCTTCCGTATTATGGCTCTACTTAGCCAAAACTTGTTTGAGACGCAACAACGTCCTAGCTGGCTCCCCGTACCGAGCCAGACCTCGAACTTTTCGACGTGGTTGAGCCGTGGTTTGGAAAATTTTGACTAAAAGCTGTTTTTATAGTGATATTAACTTTTCATCAACTTAGCATGTTAGTTTTCGGATAGAGACATAATACCGGATAACTATTAAACAGACAGCCTGGCAAAATTGTTGGAGAAACAAAACAGCACTCGTCAGATTCAATCACGTGATGCTCATTTCAAATAGAACATTAAGAACCGATTAAACTTCTTAATTACTCCTCCAAGGAACAGACCCAGAGAAATGAAAATCGACCATTCGTAAGGCTCAGGAATTACAGTCAGTGTCCCATCTGTAAATATTGGGTCTAAATTTGGTGGCGATGATGGATCGGTAAAGAAGCTAGCACCATTTGGCGAAGTACTCGCACTCCATGAAAAACTACCTGAGTTAAACCCAGTTGTATCAAACGTAACCGTAAATAAATCCACGGAACCTATGCCTATGCTAACCGTACCAGAAGCAGTGAGTGTGAGGCGTTGAAATACCTGTGGCGCTATTTGCCCGGCCCCCAATTCACCCGAATTGTTACTTGCAAAAAGCAATCCGGCACTCGTTAGATTTGCAGCCTGAATGGTCGGCCCCGCAACAGAACCTCCACCCCCAGGTCCTCCGTCGGCAACCACCAATTCCAGTTGAAACCCATTAACATCCAAGGCTACGCCCGTATTTTCAATTGCGACAGTAAACACTTGATTTGCCTGATTCGGTTGCAAAGCTAGATTCGGCAAGGCAAGCTGCAGACCAGCCACCTCCACGGGAACCGGATCCACTGCGGGATGAATAACAGTGATAGGCTTAACTTCTGAATGTAACGGCTTATATTGAAAATAATCTTTTGTTTGCCTGATGAAATTACCCAAACCAAAATCATCTTGCTGAGTACGGAAGAAATAGTCTGGGGTTTGATCTAATTCCACGGGTAGTGACTCGCTTAACATCGAATGAGTCATCCATGTACTATCTGATTCAGCAACATAATCTGGATCATCAACTAAAACGGCGGCATCAAGTTTTTCTTGCCCTGTGAGAAGCAACACTCCGATTACGAAGAAGATAATTTTTTTGGGATTCATGGATTTACTTTCTAAGTGCTATTTATCAGAGTCATCTAAATGTCTTACTGCGCGAAAATATATAAGACTCTGTGTGTTATTTATACGAATTTGAAACTGTTGCTCATCGTTTTTTACCGTAACGCTATCATCCACTAACAGCCAATTTGGTTCAAGTAAACTTTGAGAAGATTGCAGAAACCAATCTCCTTCTGCGTTGTGAAGAGATATGATAATTGCTTCTCCATCGATTCGTTGAATCCTGATATGAGTGTTTGCATTCCCCATATTCAAATGCATTGAATCAACAGGATTACCAACCAGAGCAACTTCATCATCATTATTGTTTGATCTAATTGCATGACCATTTTCAACAGATTGATTTCTTTCTTTTAACGACTGAAAGTTATTAACCTCCACTCCAGAAAGATCTATAAGCCGAAGGGCAGTGAGAAACGTAGTTCCATGGTTTCTTGGAATTACTTCATCGCCAAGATCAACTCGAGCATTGCGATTGTAATCATATACATCGCTGATTGATGATGGATTTTGGAACGTATGCGGATTATTGCGCGCCCCAATTTGGTCAGTTAGATCAACCCTTGCATCTGTATTACTGTTACCTGATTCGCCTGGAGCATTACCAAAGTAAAAAGTATAATCACTGGCAAGGCCGGTGTTGATAGTTGCTTTCACCGTCACCTCAATCCACGCTTTTGAGATAGCTTCATTGTCTCCCAGATTTCCGTCAAGTGTCGCATCATTCCAAATCAGACAAACCCTATCGGAACCATTGACTCCTTCACCTGAGCGAACCGTGATTGAAACAGGAGACGGGGCTACGCTCCAATTTTCTGGATTGTTATTATTACCGGTTTTGAAAGAAAAATCATTTTGGCTTGGAATCCCGGGCAGGTCTGCGATGTCGATTAATATTCCATTCAATCCTCGCGAGTGTGACGTGTAATTCGTAAACAGAGCCACATTGCCGGGCAATAGAGCCTGTTTATCCGGAGCAATTGCGTTGTCATCAAGTGAATTGGCCACTGGGTTTTCCCCATCATATGCTGAGTTGTTATAGAAGACATACGTGCCGGTGACCGATGCGGTCAAGTCGATTACCAGGTTAGCTGAAGTTGATACAGTCCCATCGTTTGCTATGATATTTACCTTTCCTATCTCTGAGACACCTGGTGTCACGGAAAAACTGATTGTTCGTTCTGCTCCTGTTCCGGTGATAGACAACGTCTCCTTTGGAATTAACGATGTGTTGTTAGACATCAAAAAAACTGAGATGGACTCAGGTGGTAATGTTACATGATTGATTGATAGGGTTGCTGAGTTGCTTTCGATTGCTGATAGGTTGAGTGTCAATGGGGATGCTGATGCTTCGGTGGTGACGTCGTTCGACGCATTCACTGCCCGGGACAGCGTGGCCATGCTATAACTGACCGAGGTGAGCCTATCAGCAGAATCGTATTGGTACGCCGCACCATACGCACTGCAATATGCGGCTAGAAAGATTGCTAAATATGTAACTGTGATTTTCACTTGTTATTTTGTTGATTTAGCAATTCTTATGTGTTCTTATATGCACAATCTATTCATCACTATAATGCTGAGCTTGCATCTCCCGCTTTAACCTTTCTAACTCTGCTATAGGACGCTTATACTTTTCCCCTGCGTGAATTAGTGACCGTAAAACAGCAGATTTGAAGATTCGCTTCATTTTGTTGAGAGATGCACCCTGCATTTCTTCGACTGAGACTTCAATTCCCAATGGTAATTCCCCATATTTCTTATTGATGGCCTGATAATTCGGAAAAAGCTCCTCCTTCAATCCAAAACGTACAGCAATCACGACGTTCGAGAATTCTGCATTTTCGCAATATCCGGTATCTATCAATACTCGTTCAATCTCTTCCCTAACCTGAAGCATCGCAGGCATACTATTTCTTGGATTTCGTGCCTTTGTTAAAGCTATACCGAGCAATCCGAGTGTACGTCCGTGTTTTGGTTTAGGTGGGTTTTTCATCGGTTTGTTTTGTTTCCGGGTAATACATTAGAGCCATAGAGACGTCGAAATCGTTCAATTAAATAGGTTTCGTAGGCTCTGGCTGTTTTTTTGTTGGGGAATGTTTTCAATATCTCAGTGTAATAGAGATCACCTGTGTTTCGGTACAATCGACGAGCTTGCTGTTCCGCTCGTACAGATGTGCCATCTCGCAATCGAACACCCTGAGCACTCTCTCCTATTTTGTAAGTGGAACCGTCCGATCCTACTATTCTATAAACATGGGTTTCTCCGACATAATCGAGGGAATTCTTGTGGACTGCCGAAGCTCTCGGGGCTTTTGCACCTCTAATGAATCCACCTCTAATCGTCGTTGCGAAAGTAAACAATGCCTCGGTTTTACTACGTGTATCTGGACTTTCATAAAACAAGTTATGCAAGTCTTCCTTAGCACTGCGCACTATTGAACCACCCAAGGATATTAGTAGAGCAGTCTTATCTTGAGGTGATGCAAACAACAAGTCATTACCAAACGAAAGGAACGTAGGTATTGCTTCCACGGTTTCAGAAACAGACTCAGTTATAAAATCACTTACCCCCAACAAACCTTGCCCTATTTCGCAGAAGCCAGCTAATAACCCATTACAGTTTAATGCAGCAAGTCCAGTCAGGTCGTTGTACACCACCGGATTATTCAAAGCATATGTGTAACGATTGAAGCTCTGTGGGTTGTCGTCTATTCCATAAACGACATCAAGGGAAAGGAACCTTCCGATTGAAGCAAGGTAATATCTGTTGTTCAGATACACCAAATCTTCACCATCAGTCAGTATACCATAAGACCCAAGAAAGCGGAAGGGGTTGGGAGTGTAGCCATAAACCAGTTCTTCACCAAATGGCGTGTAGCTGTATTGATCAGTAACGTTTTCACTTTCATCTGTTAGAGCTACCGTATTGCCGATAAAATCCTCATGATAACAGTGGATCTCCCTGGTATTAGCATCAATGCGTTCAAGGAGAGAATTTCCGTAGATGTAGAAAGCAATGGGGTTATTCTGAGCATCAAATTCACCAA
>CAYFJL010000155.1:0-7086 GCA_964343335.1 uncultured Polaribacter sp.
AAATGTATTGAAATATTTCTCCTAGTCCAGTAGTTATGGGTCCCATCTGAGGAGTGCCAAAAGACTTGGGGATTCGTTCAGAGGCAACGGCAATTTTTTCTGCAATTAATTGCCTGGGCAAATAAGTGCCCAAATTATCTTCAAATACGATGGTCACTACAGACAATCCGAATTTCGAGATGGAACGGATTTCTTTGACCCCGGGAAGATTGGCCATTTCTAGCTCTATCGGATAGGTGATAAACTTTTCAATATCTTCAGTAGATAAATTTCGAGAGGTTGTAATTACTTGTACCTGATTATTGGTAACATCTGGCACGGCACCAATTGGAATTTTAAAAAGCGAATAAATCCCAAAGGCTACAATAAAACCAACAAGTAATAAAATGATTAGTTTGTTCTTTAAACTAAACTTAATAAGGTTGTCTAACATAATTCATAGATTGATTGAAGGAAGTAATACTTCCTTTTGAAAACTTATTTCAAGGTCAATTTGGAATTATGCTTTGGGTGGTTGCAGAATGATGGAAAATGAAGGCTCGGTAACGGGTTCTTTGTAGAAAAATGAACCTGTTTTTATTTGATAGAAGTCTTTTTCTAATTCATAAACTTCAGATTGAAAAGCAATGAGAGTAGGTGCTTGATTCAAATGATTGGTGTCATTTTTAAAGGGAAGATCTTTGTGTTCTTCGTGATCGACAATTATATCATCTTCATCAGCATAGTGCTCTATTAGAAATTCGAAGAAATTATCGCCATATTGTTCTTGATGATATTGCGCATGCTCAAGAAGATTCTCAAGTTTAGCAAAATCTTCAAAACCAATTTGAAAACTTTGGATGAGAATAAGCTGCGTCAAAAGAATGGATATCATCTTTTTCATATGTCGAAAGTTAGTCAAAAAAATTGAATTCTAATGTCATTGTAGTTACTTAAAAATCCGCCCGCAGTTGCACACTACCACTGTGAATGGCCCTCACATTTTCACTTTTCCTACCGAAGTAATTGAGGTTAAGGTTTAAGAAAGAGTTCAACTTTTTATTAAAAACAAGATTCCAAGTTAGATTTTTTCCTGCTTGTAGTCCCTCCAACATTTGATAGGCCACAGGGGAATTCGGATTCCCCTGAAAATCATTAAGGTAATAGTTTAACATAGCCGAAACCTGCTGATTGTTTTTGCCTAAGAAGAAGTATTCTAGTCCGAATTTCTGTTGATTCAATTCCTCTTGATTTAAGATGGAGTTCTCTTTTTTCTTAAAGTGATAAAATCCAGAAAATCGATGGTCATTGGAATACAGGAAATTCAATTTTGGCTGAATTTCATAATTGGTGAGCTCGTAATTTCGATCCACAAAGTTTTCGGTATTCAATGAATTCGTTGAGAAGGAAGTCATAAATTCTACTAGCCAATAGGTTGAGAATTTATGTGCAAAATCGAGCTGATGCAATGCCACATCATTGTCCTGATTTCCAATGAGAAATTGCTGTTTCATTTTCGAGTTCCCGTAGGTGTAGCTTGTACTGTAGTTTTGCAATCCTCGGTTGTAATGAATGGTATTTCGAAAGTTTAATTGAAGGCTTACCAAACTGTTTTCTTCAAAATCAAACGGATTCAATTGAAAGGAGTCACCAGATCGTTCCTGTTCATTACTAGCCAATAAATAGGTTTGGTTACTGAAATGTGAAATGGTTTTTTTGAAACCCTTTTGATCGGCCCATTTTTTGAAGTTGATAAATATATTCTGTTGCCATTTGGCCTTTTGGGTGGGTACAAACCGAAGGTTGGGTCTTGGTAATCGCAGATATTCTGCCTGGTCTTGAAACTGAGCAATTTCAAATTCATTAAAATCTTTGATTCCGTCACCATTGTAATCAATCCAAGTATAAAAACCCAGTCCAGGTTCGGTGCGAACATAAATAAAATCTTGGCGAGCGACATTGCCCGAAGATGTTTCGTAGGTGGTATTCAAACTCACAAAATCATTGAAGAGTTTTTGCTGATAAATTAATCTGGAGTTCAAGGATTTTTCATTCGCCGAAAATTGATTTTCGGTCTCACGATAATTCGCAAACAGACTCAGCTTTGTGTCCTTATTTTGTATGAGACGACTCTGAATGTAATAGGTTTTTCGATTATTAATCTGTTCAAATCGATTGGAACGGATACTATCATTGTCGCGATAATTGAACCCGATTTTAGCATAGACCTTGGTCGAATCCCCAATTCCCACATAGGCTTCATAATCTTTATACTTATGGCTGGTATTGATTAATTCTTGAGTACTGATGTTCTCTCTGGTATTATTCTCCACATTGGCCAATACGCCAATCCAACTTTTCTTGAAAAAATGTTCTACCCTTCCTATGGTGCGGAAGAATGAATTGTTTTCCAAGATTGAGGTATTGGTTAAGAAACTTGAATTAAGTGATACGCGCGTATTTTTCAATCTAAAATTCGATTGAAAATCATGTTTATTTCCATTGAACAGGTCGATGTAATTCAGGTGATTGAATCGATATAAGAGGTAGTTGTCTTGATCTTTACGGAGTTCTAACTGGGATTTGAAATAATTCTTTGTCCCATTGTTGGTTAATAAGTTCCAATCGCGATTGAATTCGATAGATTCCCATCGCTGCAGGGTTCGAAAGTTTTTATGCGCATACTCATGACTCAGGAGGGCGTTCAGTTTCCATTGCTTGTCAATGATGTTTTGTTGCACGGTAACTTTTGCGGCCAGACCGTCATTCAAGTCATTATCGATATCTGAAAAAAGATTCGGATCGTTATTGCTTAAGGCAATTTCGGTTTCAATGGTTGTTTTTTCAGTTGGAGCGTAAGTAGATTGAACCACAGCAAATTGCGATTTGGTCGGAGCCGTTAGTCGAACAATGGGTTGAAAATCTCCTTGATTGACACCGACAAAAACAAATATATTTCCGATAGCCGTTGTTCTATCCAAAATATAATCACCATTATTCTGACCGACATTGCTGAAGGTTACGGTAAAAAGCTCATCATTCGGATTGGTCGAATACTCAAAGAAATCTGTCGTTCCATTATTGGTTCGTCTGTAAAGGATTTTATTCTCATCAAAAGGATCTCGAAAAGCGCTTTCTGCAATCATGGCTGCCGTATTGTTTCCGGCGTTGGCCAAAATTTGTTTTTGAGCATCGCTTAAGCTCTGTTGTAGCGGTTGGTTTTTTGCATCGTTTTCACTGTAAAAGAAGGCGGATATTTCAAACTTTTCACCTTTGTATTTGGCCTCATTGTAGGTGATGAATCTTGTGAAATTTCGATCTGAATATTGAAACTCTACTGTAATCCGCATGTCATTGTTGATGGGGTAGGTCGTATTAAACACAATCTCACCAAGATTGTAATTGATGACGTAGTCTTTATTTTCTCCTCGCTCTATTGGTACGCCGTTCACAAAAACACGATCACTTCCCTCAATGATTAATATGGCCGCCTCATTGTTTTGACCGAAGAGTTTGTAGGGGCCTTGATTTCCTTCAACACCCACAAATCGGTAATTATTGAATTTGCCTCGAACAACAGCTCCAGAGGCAGAAATTCCAAATTCGTCATTCAGTTTGGCTTTTACGCGTAAACCAGCAATTTGTTTGGTGAAGGGTACGAAGAAACTCGTTCTATTTTCAATGGATATATCTCCCGCTCTAACTCCCCAATTATCACTAAAGATTTCCATGTAAATACGATCAAAATCGGTGAAGTTTTGGGAATATCCATTCTCTTGAATGGGGATGTTAGTGTCAAATATTCGCGCTCGTAAGGATACGTTTTTAGATAGTTTCCCAGAGATTTCAAGATCGAGGGCCGAGTTGGTAACGGCATTCTGATTATTTCCGGAAGTTAGTCCACGGGAAATAAATCCTCTGGTTTCTAAACCTTCGAAAATCTTCACGTTTTCTTGCTTGTTGGGTTTTCGAAAGCGATACACTTCATCATTGGTGTTTTGTTCAATGATGAGACTTTCACTGTATGGCGTATAGGTTTTGGTTAAAAACTCCGGATAACGGTAATACTCGACCCAAATAGATGCATACTTTTTGGAATCGATAATCAACAATGCAAGTGCGAAATCAACGTTGTATTCCGAAGGTGGAATCAATTTTTTATTCCTATCGAAAATCTTGAATCCATTTGGATTGATGGAAACAGAATCGATTTGAATACTATCTTTTTTTACCTCAATAGTTTTACTTCTAAAGTTTGGGTTCCCAGTTTGTGATCGAAGACCAAAACACAAAAAAAGGAAAAAGAGTAGAAGTAATTTTTTATTCATAAATACTACCTAGTAACGTAAAAATATGGTTTTTATGCTATTTCGAAGCCTAGAATAATCGTTGTTGTTTCGAGGGATTTTCGTGTTCTAATAACCATTTTTTACGCCACAGACCACCAGCGTATCCGGTTAAAGAACCATCAGAACCAATGACGCGATGGCAGGGAATTAGAATGCTAATCGGATTCTTTCCGTTGGCACTGGCAATGGCTCGAATGGCTTTTACATCACCATATATTTTAGCCTGATCTAGATAAGTGCGTGTTTTTCCTGGTGGAATGTCTTGCAGGATTTGCCAAACCTTTCGTTGAAATTCTGTCCCTTGTGGATTTAATAAAACCGAGAAATCATGTCGATTTCCAGAAAAATATTCCTGAAGTTGCGTCACACAATTCTGCAGTGAATTAGGGATGGCTGAAGTGATAGGAGCCCGTTCGTCCTGAAATGATATAACCTGTATGCCTTTTGCATCTCCCTTGATTTCAAGTAAACCTAAAGGAGAGTCGATGATAGCGATTTCTAATGGATTAGATGGCAAAAACTTCTTTTGAATTATTGGTTGTAATTTCGGCTATTTCATCATAAGATAGGCCATAAATATCAACTAATTTATCCAATACCTTTTCAATGTATGCGCTTTCATTCCTTTTTCCACGGTAGGGCTTTGGTGCTAAGTAAGGTGCATCGGTTTCTAAAACAATATGTTTTAAATCGATCTGATTCAGAAACTGATCAATCTTTCCATTCTTAAAGGTTACCACACCTCCGATACCGAGTTTCATATTGTACGAAATAGCTTGATGGGCTTGCTCAAGGTTTCCGGTGAAGCAATGAAAAATACCTCTTAGTTTGTCATCCTTTTCGCCGTCTAATACTTCAAAAATTTCATCAAAAGATTCTCGACAATGAATGACAATGGGTAAGTCTTTTTCCTTCGCCCAACGAATTTGTGTTTTAAAGGCTTCTTGCTGTTGTTTTAAAAAGCTCTTGTCCCAATACAAATCGATTCCGATTTCACCAATTGCATAAAAGTCACGTTTGTCAATCCACTCCTTCACATGAGCCAACTCCTCTAAATAATTCTCTTTAACTGAGGTAGGATGCAATCCCATCATCAGAAATACATTGTCCGGGTAATTCGCTTCAAGTTGCAGCATTCGTTCTGTATAGGACGAATCAATGGCCGGAATAAAAAAACGAGAGATATTTTTATCCAAGGCACGCTGAATCATTTCATTTTGATCGTCATCAAACTGTTCGGAGTATAAATGCGTGTGGGTATCAGTAATCATTTCAAGAAAATTGAGTATGCAAAATTACAATACTTTCTACCAAGGGTTCCTATTTTTCATTGCTTTATATGATGTACCTTTGAAAAAAAAAACAGGAATGACTTTCAAAGACTTAGATCTTTCCAATCAATTGCATTATGCGTTAGAAGATTTAGGATTCGAGACGCCAACTCCCATCCAATCGCAAGCTTTTTCAGTGGTTCGTTCAGGGAAAGACGTTGTTGGAATTGCACAAACGGGTACGGGGAAAACATTTGCCTATATGCTCCCTATTTTAAGAGATTTGAAGTTTTCCAAACAAAAACATCCTCGAGTTTTGATTCTAGTACCAACGAGGGAGTTAGTGTTGCAAGCTGTCGAAGAAATTGAGAAGCTAGCCAAATATATCAATGTGAGGGTATTGGGGGTTTATGGTGGAACGAATATCAATACGCAAAAACAAGCCATTCTTCAGGGACAAGATATCATTGTGGCAACCCCTGGACGCTTATATGATTTGGGATTGAGTAATGCGTTGAAATTAAAGACCATTCAAAAATTGGTTATTGATGAAGTTGATGTAATGCTCGATTTGGGTTTCAGACCCCAATTGATGAATATTTTTGAAATTATTCCTGAGAGAAGACAGAATATTCTCTTTTCGGCGACCATGACCAATGAGGTCGATGCCTTAATTTATGACTTCTTTAAAAGTCCTCAAAAGTTATCGATCGCGGTTAGTGGTACACCTTTAGACAATATCTCTCAAGAAGCGTATCAAGTGCCCAATTTTTTCACAAAAGTCAATTTGCTCAAACATCTCTTAACAGATAAAGCATCTTTCAATAAAGTATTGATTTTTGTTGGTTTTAAACGGACGGCAGATTTTTTATTCAAACAACTCGAAGAGTTTTTTGGAAGTGAACTCTGTGTGATTCATTCCAACAAAACTCAGAATTACAGAATTCGTTCGATTCGCCAATTCGACGATGGTGAAAATCGAATATTAATAGCCACGGATGTTATGGCTAGAGGATTGGATTTTGATAATGTAAGTCACGTCATCAATTTTGATACTCCAGATTTTCCTGAAAATTATATGCATAGAATTGGTAGAACAGGTAGAGCAGAGAAAAAAGGTAACTCGATTTTATTTTCTACAGCAAAGGAAGAGGCTGCTAAATTAAGAATAGAAGAATTAATGAAATATGAAATTCCGATAACACCTTTTCCAGATAGTGTTGAAATTTCAAAACAATTAATTGAAGAAGAGCGCCCTAAAGAAGACCTGTCGCAATCTAAAAATAGAACAGGACTTGAGTATGTTCCAGGACCTGCCTTTCACGAGAAAAGTGAGAAGAATAAAAAAGTGAATCTGGGAGGGAAATACAAAAGAGAGATTGCTAAAAAATATAAGAAGCCAAAAACAAGAGGAGACAAAAACTATAACAGGAAAAACAAAAGAAAGTAATGCAAGTATTAACTCCCCAAGAACTCCACAATTTAGC
>CAYFJL010000156.1:0-7062 GCA_964343335.1 uncultured Polaribacter sp.
TATTTCTTCGAGTAGAAAAATCAAAGTCGCCATTAATGAACACGTTGAACTCGATCCCTCTCTCTACAAAATACACAGCATTGTCGTAAGAATAGGTAAAGAAATAACGATTTGGATTGATTGTATTTCCTTCTGCGCTAATGGGTACTGAACCTAGAAGTACCAGCATTAAAAAAACTAGTTTTTTCATAATCTTACGTTTTTAGTTCTGCCTACTCTTTTTATGATTTTCGGCGGTCTCATTTGGTTATGAACGTCCAAACGCCATGCCACTTTTTTATTTTGAAGGATTAAGGGGAATTATGACTAGCTAATATCTTGAAAAAGAGGTTTCTATTAAAAGCATATTTTTTTGAGGACTTCTTGATTTTTCAATCTAAAAGACCCTAAAGCTTAAAGGTAAGACGGCTAAGAATTAGTAAAAAAGGCATCCAACAACATTTTAAATGTTTTGAATGCGAATAGTAAGGTGAAAATCAACAAGGCCAAGCTAATAAGCACTAGAGCATATGCCAAATAGACTTCTGGTGATTCCGTAAAGTTATTTAACGCCTTAAAGGTCATGGTGATGATGATAGGCGTTGCAATAAAAAGCAACAATAGGATGGCCAATCGAATAAGGCCCTTTCCCAATGTATTATAATCTGTGCTACTCATTCTTGTAATTTTTGATGGCACGTCGAACGCTACCATATTTGTCTAGTAAGGCACTCGCATCGTTCAAATCAATATTCAACTTTTGCATGATCATTTTTTGACCTCGATCCACCAACTTATTGTTTGATAATTGCATGTCGACCATTTTGTTACCTTCAACTTTTCCCAATTGAATCATACTCGCTGTAGAAATCATATTCAATACCAGTTTTTGAGCAGTACCAGCCTTCATACGAGAACTACCAGTTACAAACTCAGGTCCTACAACTACTTCAATGGGTATGGATGCCACTTCCGCAAGCGGACTGTTTTTATTACAAGTGATACATCCCGTGAGGATACCCTGCTCGTTGCATTTTTGTAAGGTAGTAATCACATAAGGTGTTGTTCCTGATGCTGCAATTCCTACAACCACATCTTTTGATGAAATGTTATATGCTTCAAGATCTTTCCAACCTTGTGATTCAGAATCTTCAGCAAATTCAACCGCCTTTCGAATGGCAGAATCGCCACCGGCAATCAAACCAATCACCAAGTCGTGAGAAACACCGAAGGTTGGAGGACATTCTGAGGCATCTAGGATACCCAATCTTCCGCTGGTACCAGCACCCATATAAAAGAGACGTCCGCCTTCCTTAAGTTTAGACACCACGGCCGTTATCAGTTTTTCAATCTGGGGAAGTTCTTTTTCTACGGCGAGCGGAACCGATTGATCCTCTTGATTGATGTTGGTGATCAGTTCAGAAACCGACATCTTTTCAAGGTGATTGTATTTGGAATCCTGCTCTGTAGTTTTGATGAAAGACATAATCAAAAATACAGTTTTCTAACTTCTGAATTAATTTTTTTCGACTAAGTTTATGGTATAGCTATCCGTTTCCGAAATATGAAAATAACCTAGAGGGAAATTATCAGTATTTGTCGTGTTAACGATATTTCCTACCAATGAAGCCGGAATAGTTTCGAAAGGTCCACCAGCATTTTGACCACTTTGATCGATAAGTACGCGCCAGTAGGTAAAGTACTCCTGAGTGATTCCTGACATTTTAACCGTTACTGTAGTTGGTAAGGTAATCTCGTCTTCATCATAGAAAAAGGAGAAGTTATAATCGGAACCATTGAAGAATCGATCCTCTATGGCTAGAAATAAATTGTTGGTGAAATCGAATAAATAATAATTATCTACCGTTCCATCGTCGGTAAATTCAACCTTTAATTCAGTTTCTTCACCCGAAAATAAAGTCTCGTCTCCTTGCTCCACATTTGTGAGTGGCGTCGATTTTACGCGCATGGCTTCTCCCTTGTAGGTTTCACCGTCATAAATGACTGTCAACTCATAATTTACTTGAGCTTGTGGTAGAAATGGTACATCCGGAACATAATTTCCGTCTTGGTCTAAATCATTAAAGAAAACTACCGAATTATTGGATAAGTTGGTTACAAATACCGTGGCATTGGTCACTGTAGGTATGCTTGTATCAAAATAGTCAGCACTTAAGCGTAGTTTTACTACGGTGTTTGCAGTGACTGGAAACTCGTCAAAATTTACTTCAAAAGCTGCGTCAATAATTAGTTTAGGCGGAATTGATGGAACATCAATGTCAACTACCTTTTCACAGTTTGTAAAAATGAAAAGTAAAATAAAGGCTGTGGTGTATTTTAAGATTTTCATTTTCTTAGAATTTAAAATTATAGGTTACAGCAGGTACTAGTCCGAATATAGAAGTTTGAATCGCTTCATTTCTCAAGGTCTCTCGGTTTTGTCTAAAATTGATGGAGGCTGCATTCATACGGCCATATACATTATAGAGTCCGAATACCCATTCTCCTTGCCACTTTCGATCTTTGTTTTTACGAGGTGTTAAAGTAGCACTCAAATCAAGTCTGTGATAGGCTGGCAAACGATCAGCATTTCTAGTATTATCATTAAAAATAGGAACGTTTAAACCTTGAATTTCATATTGACCAACCGGATAGTTTGTTGGTTGTCCAGTTTGGAATAAGAAGTTTGCATTGAATGACCACTTCTTGTTCAGGTCATAACTCGCATTGATGGAGATGTCGTGTGTCTTGTCAAACGGACTGCTATACCAGCGGCCCTGATTGATTCCAGGTTCATTTGGCGTTCTTCCCAAGGTTTGTTGTTCTGAACGTGATAGGGTGTAAGCCAACCATCCTTTTAGGTTGCCCTCATTTTTCTTTAATAGGACTTCCAGTCCGTAGGCTCGTGCCTGTCCGTTTAAAATCACCGTTTCGATCTCATTATTAGCAACAAGATTCGCTCCGTTGATATAGTCGATTCTATTTTGAATGTCTTTGTAAAAACCTTCCAATTCCAGAGAATATTTACCTTCATTTAAGGTTTTGAAATATCCAACGGCAAATTGATCTAAAATTTGTGGCTTGATGTAACGACCACTTGGTGTCCATACATCCAATGGAGTAGGAGAGGCCGTATTTGATAGCAAGTGTAAGTACTGCACCATTCGGTTGTAACTCGCCTTGATGGAAGTTTCATCATCAATGATGTAAGAAGTAGAAAATCGAGGTTCAAAGTTATTGAAGCTAGAAATCACATCGCTTCTGTCGAAGGTTTCCACTCCAGCTCGGGTAGCAGATTCGTATTTCCGTAACTGGGTATTGTAAATTACGGGTTGATCGTTCGCATATACATTCAATTCGTCTTGACCTAGGCGTAAAAAGTTACTGAATCGAAGTCCGTATTGAAAACGTAATTTGTTTGATACTTTATGCTCTGCCTCGATGTATGCGGCAAATTCGTTGGCGTATTTATCGGTAAGTTTCTCAGCGACAATTCCAGAGCTCGGACGATTCGGAATGATTTCTCCTGGATTGAATTTGCTGTAAATATTGTTGATTCCGTAACTCAACTTAAAGTTGTCTGATAGGTAATGTTTGAAATCATATTTCAAATTGAAATTGGTAATTCCAGAATCCCATTCGAAGCCAACAAAATCTAAAGTCAATCCGTAGAAATAGTCGGAATAAATCAATGATAAATTTGAGAATAGCTTGTCAGAAAATAAATGATTCCAACGTAGGTTTACCACTGCGTTTCCGTAATCGTTCACAAAATTGTCACTAATCCCAAATACATCTTTTCCAAAATAGGTGGAAAGGAAAAGGTTGTTGCGGTCGTTAATTCTAAAATTGATTTTACTATTCAAATCATAGAAATAAGCCGTGTTATCATTGTCAAATAGCGGCAAAAATAAATGGGCATAAGAAGAACGTCCTCCGATTAGGAAAGAACTCTTTTCTTTTTCCAACGGACCCTCAACTAATAATCTACTTGATACGAGACCGATTCCGCCTGTTACATTAAAATCTTTACTATTTCCTTCCTTCTGATAAATGTCTAATACTGAAGAAAGCCGTCCTCCATATCGGGCTGGAATACCGCCTTTATACAATTGGACGTCTTTAATTACATCCGGATTAAACACTGAGAAGAATCCGAATAAGTGTGAAGAGTTAAAGACGATGGCCTCATCTAATAAAATTAGGTTTTGATCGGCTGCACCGCCACGTACATTGAAACCAGAGGCTCCTTCACCTGCACTAGTTACACCAGGTAAGAGAATGATGGATTTGATAATATCTGCTTCTCCCAAAACCACAGGAATGCTTTTGATGGTTTTCGCCGTTAGCTTATTCACACTCATTTGAGGTGTACGAATATTTAGTTTCTCAATATTCGTTTCAATGATGATTTCATCCAAACTTTCGGTCTCTTCAATAAGCTTGAAGTTTTTTGTGGTATTGGAAGTCAATGAAACTTTCTCGGAAAGCGAATAATAACCGAGATAACTCAGCTGAATTTGATATTCTCCTTGGGGTACGGTGATGGAATAGAATCCGTATTCATTGGTAGTGGTGCCTACTTTGAGTTCTGGAAAATAAACCGAAACACCGATAAGGGTTTCATTGCTGCTGTTGTCGTAAACGGTTCCGCTGAGGGTAAATTTTTGCTGGGAAAAACTCAATAAGGAAACCACTGAGAATAAAACCAGCAATAGGCTTTTTTTTGATTGCATTCTGTTTAATGTAACGAATTGATACTTGAACAAAAATACAACTATCTCAGTAGAGGACTTCCCAAAAAAAATGTTAAAGAATAAGGAGAAACGTCAATTTAAATCGACTCCAAAATGGTATTCAGCATTTGGATTGGTCTCATGGCAGCGTTTGCCAAATCTTCATTTGGTAAATAGTAACCACCTAAATTCAATGCTCTACCTTGAATATCGTTAAGCTCGTTTACAATCTTGTCTTCGTTATCATTCATAACAGCAGCAACAGGTGTAAACTGATTCTTTAAAGAGGCATCTTTATCCTGATTCGCAAGGGCTTCAGCCCAATACATCGCCAAGTAAAAATGACTACCTCTATTGTCCAATTCACCCACCTTTCTTGAAGGAGATTTTTTGTTTTCCAAGAACTTGTCAGTTGCTTGGTCTAAGGTTTCAGCCAAAACCAATGCTTTGTCATTGTTAAAGGTAGTTCCCAAATGCTCTAAGGATACTGCTAAGGCTAAAAACTCTCCTAAAGAATCCCAACGCAAGTGGTTTTCCTCAGTAAATTGTTGAACGTGTTTTGGAGCAGAACCACCGGCACCAGTTTCAAACAATCCTCCACCATTCATTAATGGAACAATGGATAACATCTTCGCAGAAGTGCCTACTTCCAAAATTGGGAATAAGTCCGTTAAGTAATCACGTAACACATTTCCTGATACTGAAATGGTATCTTCACCCTTCACGATTCTTTCAAGTGTGAAATTTGTAGCATCAAAAGGTGCCAAAATGCGTAAATCCAATCCGGAAGTATCATGTTCTGCAAGATACTTCTCCACTTTTTTGATGAGCTCGGCATCATGTGCTCTATTTTTATCCAACCAGAAAACGGCAGGAGTATTGGATGCTTTGGCTCTATTTACGGCAAGTTTTACCCAGTCTTTAATAGGAGCATCTTTGGTTTGACACATGCGCCAGATGTCTCCAGCTTCAACGTTGTGTTCCATTAAAACAGTTCCGTCTTGGTCTACAACCACAACTTTTCCGTTGGATTGCATTTCGAATGTTTTATCGTGTGACCCGTATTCTTCAGCCTTTTTTGCCATTAATCCTACATTTGGAACTGTTCCCATGGTTCTAGGATCTAATGCTCCATTCTTTTTACAGAAATCGATGGTTGCTTGATAAACTCCGGCATAGGAGCTATCTGGAATTATGGCTTTGGTATCTTGAAGGTCCCCATTGGCATCCCACATTTTTCCAGAGTTACGAATCATCGCAGGCATGGAAGCATCGATAATTACATCAGAAGGAACATGAAGGTTGGTGATTCCTTTGTCAGAGTTCACCATGGCAATGTCAGCTTTCTTTTCTAAAGTTTGTTGAATGTCTTCTAGAACTTCCTTTTTAATTGATGGATCTAATTCGTCTAAGTTTGAAAGGATGTTCCCCAATCCATTGTTCGCATCCGCACCAACTTTTTCCAGTTCAGTACCGTATTTTTCAAAAACCTCTTTGAAGTAGATTTTTACAGCGTGACCAAAAATAATCGGATCTGAAACCTTCATCATTGTCGCTTTCATATGTAATGAAAGCAATAAATTATCGGTTTTGGCACTGTTTATCTCTTCATCCAGGAATGCTAATAAGGCTTTTTTACTCATAAAGGTTCCATCAATGATTTCACCTTCCAGTAATTGTAAGTTTTTCTTTAAGGTTTGGGTGTTGTTATGCTCATCAATAAACTGAATATCGATAGAAGATGCCTTGGTAACGGTTACGGATTGTTCGTTATGCGCAAAATCACCGTCGTTCATGCTAGCCACGTGTGTTTTAGAATCAGACGTCCAAGCACCCATTGAATGCGGATTATTTCTTGCAAAGTTCTTTACTGCTTTTGGTGCTCTACGATCTGAATTTCCTTCACGTAACACCGGATTCACTGCAGATCCTTTCACTTTATTGTAAAGGGCTAATACTTTTTTGTCTTCCTCACTATTGATCTCTTCAGGATAATTCGGAATCGCATATCCTTGCTTTTGTAATTCCTCAATAGCACCTTCCAACTGTGGTACCGAGGCACTAATGTTTGGAAGTTTGATGATATTCGCTTCTGGAGTCTTGGCAAGTTCCCCTAAAAAAGTTAAAGCATCTTCTACTTTTTGGTCTTCCGTTAAATAGTCAGAAAAAACCGCCAAAATACGAGCTGGTAAAGAAATGTCTTTGGTTTCAATTTCAATGCCAGAGGATTTGGTAAATGCTTGAACAATAGGTAAAAATGATCTTGTCGCAAGGGCAGGAGCCTCGTCAGTCTTGGTGTAAAAGATCTTAGCCATAGAACAACTAGAGATTTAAAAGTTTTTTAAAA
>CAYFJL010000157.1:0-7038 GCA_964343335.1 uncultured Polaribacter sp.
AAGAATTGTACTATAAAACATTGAAAACCTTCCTTTTACGGAAGGTTTTTTTTATGAGAATATAAAAGTGAACATCATAACTTAAAACGTCATAAAAAATTGATAATCAATAAAATAAGCATTAAATGTTAAAATTAGGGATAAGCTTATTTCTATTTATCAGAAAAATTAAAAAAACAGAGCGAATACTTTAGTGCAGTAGAAATGAATATGAATTTGAACAAACACAGTAGCAGACTTACTCAAGACGAATCACAACCAGCGTCACAGGCCATGTTGTATGCCGTTGGTTTGACTGATGAAGACATGAACAAACCGCAAGTTGGAATTGCCAGTACAGGGTACGATGGAAATCCTTGTAACATGCATTTGAACCGATTGGCGGCAGAGGTGAAAGTGGAGTGTAAAATTGCCGATATGGTCGGCTTGGGTTTCAATACCATTGGAGTCTCAGACGGTATTTCCATGGGAACAACAGGAATGAATTATTCTTTGGTTTCAAGAGATATCATTGCCGATTCTATAGAAACCGTAATGAATGCCCAAAGCTATGACGGCTTGATAGCGGTGGTAGGCTGTGATAAAAATATGCCAGGCGCGGTTATCGCTATGTTGCGATTAAACAGACCGTCGATCATGATGTATGGCGGAACCATTGCTTCTGGTAATTACAAGGGTAGAAAATTAAATATTGTTTCGGCCTTCGAAGCCTTAGGGCAAAAGGTAGCAGGAGAAATTGATGAGCAGGAATACCGAGAAATCATTAAAAATGCTATTCCCGGTGCAGGTGCTTGTGGTGGTATGTATACGGCGAACACTATGGCGTCAGCCATTGAAGCTATGGGCTTTGCAATGCCTTACAATTCGTCCATACCTGCTGAAAATCCGAATAAGAAGTCGGAAGCAGAAAGAACAGCTTTGGCTCTAAAAGGACTCCTTGAAAAGGATTTGAAACCTTTAGACATCATCTCAAAAAAATCTATTGAAAATGCCATCACCATGGTGAATGCTTTGGGAGGGTCAACAAACGCTGTGTTACATTTTTTGGCGATTGCTTATGCAGCAGAAATCGATTTTACTTTAGAAGACTTTCAACGAGTTTCTGATCGAACGCCGTTGATTGCAGATCTGAAACCATCAGGCAAATATTTAATGGAAGACATTCATAGCATTGGCGGAACTCCAGCTGTGATGAAATATCTATTGGATGAAGGTTTTCTTCACGGCGATTGCTTGACGGTGACGGGCCATACCCTTGCTGAAAATTTAAAGGATGTTGTCGCACTTGAATTTGAAAAAGATCAAGATGTTATTTATCCGACCAAGGATGCCTTAAAATCCACAGGGAATATCCAGATTTTATACGGGAATCTCGCTTCCGAAGGGGCCGTTGCCAAGATCTCAGGGAAAGAAGGCGCTTTTTTCGAGGGAAAAGCAGTTGTATATAATTCAGAAAAGGAAGCCAATGAAGGTATTTCGAAAGGAGATGTTTCCAAAGGTGATGTAGTTGTTATTCGCTATGTAGGTCCTAAGGGCGGGCCAGGCATGCCAGAAATGCTAAAACCTACTTCCATGATTATGGGAGCTGGTTTGGGTAAATCAGTCGCTCTCATTACCGATGGTCGATTTTCTGGAGGAACCCACGGATTCGTTGTTGGACACATCACGCCAGAAGCGCAATCAGGAGGAAACATAGCACTTCTAGAAACAGGAGATACCATTCGAATCAATGCCGAGAAGAATACCATTGACGTCTTAATATCTGAAGAAGAATTGATGGAAAGAAGAGCCAATTGGGAAGCTCCAGCACCCAAACACAAAAAAGGAATTTTACATAAATATTCGAAAATCGTTGCATCGGCCTCAAAAGGTTGTGTAACGGACGGATAATAAATCAATGAATATGCGAACGGAAACCATTACAAAGGCTATAACTCAAAGCAAGGCCACCGAAAGAATCTCAGGTAGTGAGGCAGTGGTTCGTTGCCTGATTGCAGAGGGAGTTTCAACCATATATGGCTATCCAGGCGGGGCCATTATGCCGGTTTATGATGAATTGTTCAAATACCAAGATCAGATACATCATGTCTTAACGCGTCACGAACAAGGCGCTACTCATGCCGCTCAAGGATATGCTAGAGTTTCGGGCAAAGTAGGAGTCGCAATGGCAACTTCTGGTCCTGGAGCAACCAATTTGATTACAGGAATTGCCGATGCTCAAATTGATTCGACACCTATGGTTTGTATTACCGGTCAAGTGCCTTCTCATTTGTTAGGTTCAGATGCTTTTCAAGAAACTGACATCGTTGGTATTTCAACACCAGTGACCAAATGGAACTGCCAAGTGACACGTGCCGAAGATATTCCAGAAGTGATTGCCAAAGCTTTTTACATTGCCAAAAGTGGTAGACCTGGTCCAGTTTTGGTTGATATCACTAAGGATGCACAGTTTGAAGAGTTCGATTTTAGTTATGAAAAGTGTGAAAAAATTAGAAGTTACAATCCGATTCCGACCTCTTCAGAAGAGACTTTGAAAGCAGCGGCTGATCTCATCAATGCAGCTAAAAAACCCTTTGTGGTTTGGGGTCAAGGGGTGATTCTAGGTCAAGCTGAAAAAGAGTTTCAAGCATTTATTGAAAAAGCCGGAATCCCTTCTGCCTGGACCATCTTAGGGGCTTCTGCAATACCGACCTCACATCCATTGAATGTGGGTATGGTGGGGATGCATGGCAATTATGCCCCAAATATGTTGACCAATGAATGTGATGTTTTAATTGCCATCGGAATGCGATTTGACGATCGTGTTACCGGACGATTGGATGCCTATGCAAAACAAGCCAAGGTCATTCATTTTGAAATTGATCCAGCTGAGGTAGATAAAAATGTGAAAACAGACATTGCTGTTTTGGGTGATGCAAAGGCGAACCTCTCAAAGATTTTACCTTTTATTGAATCCAATTCGCATAAAGCTTGGCATCAACAATTCAAGGACTTGTATAAGGTTGAATATGATAAAATCATTGATAAAGATTTATTTCCAGAGAAGGCAGGCTTAACTATGGGAGAAGTTCTAAAGGAAATCAATAAAAATACAGATGGAAAAGCAGTAGTAGTATCCGATGTAGGGCAGCACCAAATGGTTGCCTGCCGTTATGCGGATTTCAAAGAATCAAAGAGTAACATTACTTCAGGCGGATTGGGAACCATGGGCTTCTGTTTGCCAGCAGCCATCGGAGCCAAAATGGCGGTACCTGAACGTGAGGTAGTCGCAATTTGTGGAGATGGAGGGTATCAAATGACAATCCAAGAATTGGGTACTATTTTTCAACAACAATTAGCGGTTAAAATTGTGGTGTTGAACAATGATTTCCTCGGAATGGTAAGACAATGGCAACAATTGTTTTTTGACAAGCGCTATGCTTCCACAGAAATGATCAATCCAGATTTTGTAGCCATTGCTAAAGGGTATTATATCAATGCCAAAAAGGTGACCAAACGTGAAGAATTGGCTGATGCAGTTGCAGAAATGATTGCTTCTTCAGAGCCGTATTTCTTGGAAGTATGTGTTGAAAAAGAAGACAACGTGTTTCCGATGATTCCATCAGGAGCGAGTGTATCAGAAGTAAGATTGGAATAATTATGAGTACTGAAAAACAACTATTTACGGTTTCTGTTTACACAGAAAATAACATCGGATTGCTAAATCGAATTTCTGCAATCTTCCAACGCAGACACATCAATATCGAGAGTCTAAATACCTCGCCATCCGAGATTAAAGGCGTGTCTAGATTTACCATTGTGGTCTTTGTTTCTGAGTTGAATATGAAGAAAATTATCGGTCAGATAGAAAAGCAGGTAGAAGTGATCAAAGCCTATTATCATAAAGATGAAGACACTATTTACCAGGTCTCTGGCTTGTTTAAAATTAAGTCGGACTTGTTATTTGAAGAGAGACAAATTCAGAATATTATCAAAGAAAGCGGAGCACGTATTGTTACCGTAAACAAAGAGTTTTTTGTACTCGAAAAAACGGGTAAGAAAGAAGAAGTAGAACTTTTATATAGAGAATTAAGTGTTTTTGGAATCATGCAATTCACCCGATCGGGTCGAATTTCCGTTACTAAAGACGAAATGAAAATATCAACCATGCTAGCCGCATTTACAAACTAAAAAAAATGGCAAATTATTTTAACACATTATCGCTGAGAGAAAAACTAGAACAACTAGGGAAATGTAGATTTATGGAAACTTCAGAATTTGAAGATGGAGTGTCTGCATTGCTTGGAAAGAAAATTGTCATCGTTGGTTGCGGTGCCCAAGGATTAAATCAAGGATTGAATATGCGAGATTCAGGTTTGAGTGTCGCTTATGCCTTGAGACAAGGTGCCATTGATGAAAAGAGAGCATCCCATGTCAATGCAACTTCTAATGATTTTGAAGTAGGAACTTATAATGATTTAATTCCGACTGCCGATTTGGTTATCAATTTAACGCCAGACAAGCAACATACCAATGTGGTTTCAACCGTGATGCCTTTGATGAAAGAAGGCGCCACCTTAAGCTATTCTCATGGATTTAATATTGTAGAAGAAGGCATGCAGGTGCGTAAGGATTTGACCGTAATCATGGTAGCGCCAAAATCACCTGGATCTGAAGTTCGAGAGGAATTTTTACGCGGATTCGGTGTTCCGACATTAATTGCGGTTCATCCAGAAAATGATCCTGAAAACAAAGGTTGGGCACAAGCAAAAGCCTATGCCGTTGCAACGGGTGGACATAAAGCAGGTGTCCTAGAATCGTCTTTTGTGGCTGAGGTAAAATCTGATTTGATGGGAGAACAGACCATTTTATGTGGATTGCTACAAACGGGTGCGATCTTGTCTTTTGATAAAATGATTGCTGAAGGAATTGAGGCCGGTTATGCTGCAAAATTGATTCAATATGGATGGGAAACCATCACGGAAGCTTTAAAACATGGTGGTATTACCAATATGATGGACCGACTCTCCAATCCGGCTAAGATTAAAGCCTTTGAATTGAGTGAAGAGTTGAAAGACATCATGCGTCCTTTGTTCCAAAAACACATGGACGATATCATGACAGGTCATTTCTCAAAAACCATGATGGAAGACTGGAAAAATGATGACATTAACTTATTGACGTGGAGAAAAGCTACTGGTGAAACTGCTTTTGAAAAACAAGAAATTACAGCAGACCCTATTTCAGAACAAGAATACTTTGATCATGGAACCTTGTTAGTGGCTTTTGTACGAGCAGGTGTCGAATTGGCCTTTGAATCCATGACCGAATCTGGAATCATAGATGCTTCAGCATATTACGAATCTTTGCATGAAACACCATTAATTGCCAATACCATTGCTCGTAAGAAGCTGTATGAGATGAATCGTGTGATTTCAGATACGGCCGAATACGGTTGTTATTTGTTTGATCATGCTTGTAAACCGTTGTTGGAAGACTTTATGTCCAAAATACAAACGGATGTGATTGGAAGTTCTTATTCGGATACAAACGGCGTAGATAATCAACAATTGATCCATGTAAATCATGTGATTCGAAATCATCCTGTAGAAGTTGTGGGATCCAAATTAAGAGCTTCGATGACCGCCATGAAGTCCATCAAAACAGAAGTAGAAGAAAACCAATTGGTTACCGCTTAAGTCCATTTTAACTTGCAAACAAACACCACATATTATTACCCAACAATAGATTGTGTTCGAGAAACGGCAGAACGATTGAAAGCTGTCTCTTCTAGAACTCCCTTGATGTATAACAACCGTGCCTCCAAAGAATACCAATGCAATGTATTGTATAAGAGGGAGGATTTGCAAGTGGTTCGCTCTTATAAAATTAGAGGTGCTTTCAATAAAATTTCCTCTTTGAGTGAAGAAGAAAAAGCAAACGGAATTGTTTGTGCCAGTGCAGGAAACCACGCCCAAGGGGTAGCACTTTCTTGCAATCGACTAAAGATCAAAGGGAAGATTTTCATGCCTGCACCCACACCTATGCAGAAAGTAGACCAGGTAAAGATGTTTGGTGAAAATTATGTAGAAATCGTGTTGGAAGGGGACACCTTTGACGATGCCTACCATGCTGCTATTGAAGAGACCATATCTCAAAGCAAGACATTTATTCATCCTTTTAATGATGAAAAGGTGATTGAAGGACAAGCCACAGTTGGATTGGAAATTGTAGAGCAAAGTCAGGAAGCAATCGATTACATTTTTGTTCCTGTAGGTGGGGGTGGACTCTCCTCTGGATTGAGTGCGGTGTTAAAACAATTGTCTCCGAAGACAAAAATTATTGGCGTAGAACCCAAGGGTGCACCTTCCATGCAGAAAGCAATAGAAGCCAATCAGGTGGTTCGATTGACACAGATTGAGAACTTTGTGGATGGCGCAGCTGTCAAAAGAGTTGGCGATAAAAACTTTGCGATTTGTAAAGAGAATCTCCACGATATGATTACAGTCGATGAGGGTAAAATCTGTCAAACTATTTTAGACTTATACAACAAAGATGCAATTGTCGTGGAGCCGGCTGGTGCCTTGAGCATTGCTGCTTTAGATGCCTACAAAGAGCAAATTGTTGGTAAGAATGTGGTTTGCGTGGTGAGTGGCAGTAATAACGATATCACCAGAACGGCCGAAATAAAGGAGCGAGCGCTACTTTATGCCAATTTGAAACATTATTTCATCATCAAATTCCCTCAAAGAGCCGGTGCCTTAAAGGAATTTGTAGCAGAGATTTTAGGTCCGAACGATGACATCACTCACTTCGAATATACCAAGAAAACAAATCGTGAAAATGGAGCTGCCGTTGTTGGTTTAGAACTGAAGTCATCCGACGATTTAGATCCTTTAATTTCGCGCATGAAAGAAAAGAAATTCTTTGGTGACTATCTCAATAACAAACCAGACTTATTTCAATTTTTGGTGTAAATTTGTTAGACACTTAAAAAACTACATCATGAGTATTCCAAGTCAATTTCAAATTGAAAAGCAAACTCATCAATCAACTTAC
>CAYFJL010000158.1:0-7036 GCA_964343335.1 uncultured Polaribacter sp.
TCACGTTGAACATCAATATCATAACCTGTTAAATCACTCGCTAATCTAATATTTACACCGCCACGACCAATCGCTTTTGAAACTTCTTCTGGTTTTAAAAGCACATTCACACGTCCTTTCTTGCCTTTTTTAGCTTCTTCATACATTTCAATATCCATTGAAGTTACCTTAGCAGGACTCAACGCTCTTGCAATATACAATTGTTCGTTTTTGGTAAAATTAATTACGTCAATATTTTCGTTTCCTAATTCTCTTACGATTCCGTGAATTCTAGAACCTTTCACACCAACACAAGCTCCAACAGGATCAATTCGATCATCATAGGAATCAACCGCTACTTTTGCTTTTTCTCCTGGTACTCTGGCTACACCTTCTACGGTGATTAATCCGTCAAATACTTCAGGAATCTCTTGCTCAAACAATTTGTTCAAGAATTCAGGAGACGTTCTTGATAGAATGATAGAAGGTTTATTTCCTCTTAATTCCACCGATTTGATAACCCCTCTTACAGCATCACCTTTACGGAAAAAGTCAGATCGGATTTGTTCACTTTTTGGCAAGACGATTTCATTTCCTTCGTCATCCAAAAGAATGATTGCATTATGTCTTACATGGTGCACTTCAGCACTAAACAACTCGCCTTCAAGATCTTTGAACTGCTTGAATACGTTCGTACTATCGTGTTCGTGAATTTTAGAAATTAAGTTTTGACGCAATGCCAAGATAGATCTTCTTCCAAGATCGCCAAGCTTTACTTCTTCAGAAACATCCTCACCGATTTCAAAGTCAGGCTCAATTTTTACAGCCTCTGTCAATTCGATTTCTTCGTTATCATCTTCTACCTCACCATCGGCAACAACAACTCGGTTTCTCCAAATCTCCAAGTCACCTTTATCAGGGTTGATAATGATATCAAAGTTGGCATCCGACCCAAATTTACGTTTTAAAGCAGCTCTTAATACCTCCTCTAAAATGGCCATTAGGGTAACTCTATCTATACTCTTATTGTCTTTGAATTCTGAAAACGATTCTATTAATGCTAAATTTTCCATTGTTTATTTTAAAAAACGATCTTCACTTTTGCTTGTATTATATCTTCGAAATTAATCTCTTTGTTGTGGGTCACGGTAACCTTTCCCTTCCCAATAGGTTTCTTTTCTCGAGTCTTCCATTCTAGCTGGATTCCTGTGTCACTCACCGCGATCAATCTACCTTCGTAGTTTTCTTCCTCAGTGGAAACCTTAAGTAACTTTTCGATATTCTTTTGATACTGTCTTTGAAAACGGAGCGGTTCTGCAATATCAGGGGAAGATACTTCTAAAGAGAAATCTTCTTCCTCCCGATCTAAATTGTGCTCAACATTTCTGCTAACTCGAATACATTCACTCAAAGGAACCCCTTTGTCTCCATCAATAATAACCTTAATTTTATTTGCAGCTGTTATTGATAGATCTATCAAAAACAAAGATGGGTTTTCATCAAGTGCCTCATTTACAAGTTTTTCAACTTTCTCTCGGTTCATTTTATGTATAAAAAGAGGGGACTCTCGTCCCCTTCATATCCTTTAAAATCGATGCAAATATACAAAATGAATCAAACTATACAAAGTGGAAAATGTCATTTATTTTTATTATATTTATTATATTGAAGACCAAATATTACGATTGACTCATGAAGCGAATTTTAGTACCGATTGATTTTTCTAGAACCTCTGAATATGCAACCAAAATGGCGGCCCGAATCGCAAAGAAATCCGGAGCTGAAATTTATTTGTTACATATGATAGAATTACCTTCTGGTATTGTTGATATGGGAGCTGGTGCCAACTTTAGCATTCCAGAAAGCATGTTGTATTTAAGAAAATTGAAAGAACGCATGCTCGAATACAAAGAAAAGTTCTTTGACGACCCTAAAAAAGTGCACCATTCTATCTTGTTCTTACATCCATATGAAGGTATTGTCAAATACACTAAGAAAATAAATCCAGATATCATCGTCATGGGATCTAGAGGGCTTTCTGAGTTTGAAGGCATCGTAATTGGATCCAATACAGAAAAAGTAGTGCGTACTTCTGAAACTCCGGTATTAGTTGTTAAGAAAGACGAGACCAAATTCAGAATCAAAAACATTGTATTCGCATCTGACTTTGCCAAGGAGAATGAAAAAGAAGTACTTCGAAAAGTGCAAAATTTTGCATCGAGTTTCGGTAGTAGAATACATCTTTTAAAAGTGAATACACCTACAAAATTCGAAAGCACTTTTGAAGCTCGACAAAGCATCCAAGAATTTATTGAAGATGTTGATCTCGATAAATATTCTGTGAACGTGTATAACGATGTGAGCATCGAAAAAGGAATATTACATTTTGCCCAAGAAATTGATGCTGATTTAATTTCGCTCTGTACCCACGGAAGAAGCGGAATCGCGCATTTATTTACAAGCAGTGTTACTAAAAATTTAACCAAAAACGCCTTGAAACCAATGCTTACCATTAAGGTATAAGGTTTCAAAACTTCACACTAACTGTTGCTATTGAAATTGGAATTGGTCCAACGAATAATTCGTTGCAACCCTCCAATATGAGATCCTTATTCTATAAAATCAACCGATTATGGATAAGACAGTGAACTATGACCAATTATTAAAAAGAGTCGAATTTCTAGAACAAGAAAACGCTCAACTGAAGGATAAAGATAGTCGTGAGCAATTAACCTTGTTAGCCGCAATTACCGACAGTTTTCCGAACGCATATATTGCAATTATTGATGCCGATTTTACAGTAAGTTATGCCTCTGGTCAACAATTTGAAAAATCCGGACTCGATAGCAATGACTTTGTTGGACTAAAACTGGAAGATATCCTAGGTGAACACGCCAACATTGTTAAAGATTACTTCTTAAAAACCTTTAAAGGACAAGACCAAGAGTTTGAACTTTTCAGAAATGATAAGTACCACTTTTACAAAACCACACCCTTAAAATACAATGGCAAAAAGATTAATAAAATATTGGTCGTTGTTGAGAATATCACGGAGAAAAAATTAATTCAGCAACAAGTCGAAGAAAGCCTTAAAGATCAGCAAGAGTTAGCTGACATTATGAAAAGATCTCCATTAGGAATTGCCATTCTTGATGCAGAAACCAATATTGTGAAGTGTAATGAAGCATTAAGTGCCATTACAGGATACTCCATGCAAGAATTAACGACCCAAAACAGACAGGATATTCTAACTCCTAAACGATGGATTCCAGTTGAAAAGAGATTATTTAAAAAACTTTCACCAGATCATCGAATCATCAGAGCCAATAAAGAAATTATCCATAAGAACGGCTCTGAAATACCAGTGAACATTACGGCACAGGCCAATTTTGACCCGAAGGGTAATTTAATCAATTTTGTTGCGTTTCTTGAAGACATTTCAGCCCGAATAGATGCTCAAAAAGAGATTAAAGAAAATCAAGAAACCTTAAATCTTATCCTTGACAACATCCCATTTGGAATTTACGTACATGACCTTGACGGAAACATCAAAAGAGTGAATCAACATTCCATTAAAGATTCCGGATTTAGTAGAGAAGAATTATTACAAATGAGTGTCATGGATATAGACCAGGACGTCGCCGGTTCCAAAGAAATAAGGAACTTATATAACATAGGACTGAAGCATAAGGGAGCTCCCCATTATCGTAATCATTTACATAAGAATGGTGATATATACCCAGTGCAAATTAATTTAAGTCCATTTAAAATAAAAGGAGAAAAACACATTGTAGCCATCGCTCAAAACATCACCGAACACCTACAACTTCAACATGATTTGCAGGCCCAAAATGATAAATTACAATTCATCTCATCACTTCTTGCCAAGGTAGAGAAAATGGCCAAGGTAGGTGGTTGGCAAGTAAATTTAAAATCACAAGGAATCTATTGGACCGATGAAGTATATGAAATTCACGATACCCATAGAGATACATTTACACCAACACTAAAAACCGCTGTCGCATTTTATAATCCAGAATCCATACCGATACTCACGAAGGCCTTGCAAAATGCAATGGATAAAGGAGAAACCATTGATGAGAAACTACAGATTATTTCAGCAAAAGGCACATGCAAAGATGTTTGGGTTCTGGGGTATGCAAAGAATGACTCGAATGGGAACCCAGAAGCTATTTACGGGGTTATTCAAGACATTACAGAACAAAGAAAAGGCGAAATAGAACTGCTTGAAGCCAAGAAAAAAGCAGAAGTAAGTGATCTGTTAAAATCTGCATTTATCGCCAATATGAGTCATGAGATCCGAACCCCACTGAACGCCATTTTAGGCTTTTCTCAGCTTCTTAAAAAGGATAGTTTCAGCCAAGAGAAGAACAAAATGTTCATCGATCAAATTGAAATGGGTGGTAAACGATTGTTAGCTATTTTAAGTGACATACTAGACATCTCACGAATTGATGCTAAAGAATTACGCATCGATAAAAAAGACTTCAATCTGAATAAATTATTGAACCGACTCCGAGACGAATTTATGATTCATGAGTTTAATGAAAATTGCTCTATCCAAGTGATGACAGGACATCCAGATTCTGATTATCATTTTAAAACAGATCCTAATCGGCTTTCTCAAATTTTTAGTAATCTCATTGAAAATGCAATAAAATATACCAAAAACGGAACGATAACTTTAGGATATGTTATAAAGAAAAACGAATTAGAATTTTATGTAAGAGACACAGGAACTGGCATCCATGAAGCTGACTTTGAACGAATTTTTGAGCGATTCACTCAATTAAATCTAGATTATACAAAATCTGTTTCTTCAGGAACTGGTCTGGGATTACCCATTGTAAAGAATTTGGTGAATCTTCTAGGAGGCAAAATTTGGGTAGATTCTAAAATAGGACGTGGAAGCACCTTCTTTTTCACCTTACCCCTAGAAGTGATGGAAAAACCCAAATCTGATGCGATCAATCCAATAGACAAAAAGCAGGAAAATAATCTAAAAAAAGGCAGTACCATTTTAATTGCTGAGGATCAGGAATCGAACTTTCTGTTTTTAGAAACCATATTGGCTCAGTATAAAGTAGATATAATTCATGCTAAAAATGGTCAAGAAGCGGTCGACTTATTTTTCGAAAACAAGCATATTGATTTAATCCTTATGGATATTAAAATGCCCATCATGGATGGTTTTGAAGCCACTCAAAAAATTCGAGAAAGAGATTCCAAAATTCCGATAGTTGCCGTTACTGCCTATGCCATGGAAGAAGATCAAAAACGCATCCTTAATGCTGGTTTTACTGGGTTTGTTTCAAAACCAGTTGAGGTATCTGAAATTGACAAAATCCTTCTAAAATTCCAGAAAGAATAAAAATAGTTGCATCAAATCATTAGAAAATTAAAATGGTCAGCTACTTTTTGGATGACCATTTTTAGAAAAATTTCTCTTTACTTATTCTATAACAAATAGTCAGTGCTGATAAAGTTCGATTCCTTTTTATCGAGTAATTCGTTTAAAATCTCTTTGTTATAACTTGTATCTTTTGATGCCACAAAAGTTCTTATAGAGAACGATCGCAAGGCATCATGAACACTCAATGTGGCTACTGCAGAATCTTTTCTTCCTGTAAATGGATACACATCTGGCCCTCTTTGGCAAGATGAATTCAAATTCACGCGACAAACTAAATTTACCAGTCTATCAATTAATGGGGCTAATTCCTCCGTATCTCTGCCGAAAACACTCACTTGTTGCCCATAATTTGATTCTGCCATATCATCCAATGGTTGTTGAATATCACTAAAGGAAACAACTGGAATTACGGGACCAAATTGTTCTTCGTGATACACACGCATTTCTTTGTTTACTGGATATAGAACAGCAGGAAAAATAAAATTATCGGTGGTTTCGCCACCTTTAGCGTTCAACGTTTTGGCTCCCTTTTGGTGAGCATCGTCAATAAGCTCTTGAATATAATCTGTTTTCCCTGGCTCGGGTAATGGCGTCAGTTTTGCTCCTTCCTCCCAAGGATTTCCAAATTTCAAGGCATCCACGGCTTCTGAAAACTTAGCATTGAATTCTTCCACAATTGATTCATGAACATACAGAATCTTCAAGGCTGTACATCGCTGTCCGTTAAACGACGTTGCTCCGTTGATACATTCGACAATGGCCAAATCCAAATCGGCATCTGGTAATACAATGGCCGGATTTTTCGCTTCCAACCCAAAAACCAATCGCAATCTATTTTTATTCGGATGATTGGCTTGAATCGCATTGGCAGATTTACTATGCCCAATCAATGCTAAAACATCTACTCTACCCGTTTTCATAATGGGTGTTGCCAAGGTTCTTCCTCTTCCAAACACCACATTTACAACTCCCTTTGGAAAACTATTTTGAAATGCTTCTAATAAAGGCGTAATTAATAAAACTCCATGTTTCGCAGGTTTAAAGATGGCCGTATTTCCCATGATAATAGCCGGAATCAATAAAGCAAAAGTCTCATTCAATGGGTAGTTATACGGACCCAAACAAAGTACAATTCCCAATGGACCTCTCCGAATATGAGCATAAACTCCCGAATTCTTGTGGAATTTTGCCGCATTTCGATCCATTTGCTTGTAATCTTCAATGGTATCGTAAATATAATCTACCGTTCTATCAAATTCTTTCTCTGAATCTGGAAGTGACTTTCCAATCTCCCACATGAGTAGTTTCACAATTTCTGACCTTTTAGTCTTCATTTGTTCCACAAACTTTTCCATGCAAGCAATTCGTTCTTCAACTTTCATGGTGGGCCAAAGCCCTTGACCTCTGTCATAGGCGTTAGCAGCGGCATCTAAGGCATCTAAAGCTTCATTCTCCGTTAAAACTGGAATGCTACCCAACAACGTTGGTTTGTATTCTTCTGTAGAAGAAATCGTGGAATAAACCTCAGCGGTTTGTCCTTTCCATTCTACTAATTCTCCGTTAATTAAGTAAGTTGATTGATGAGTTTGCTTTTCAATTTGAAATTGACTTGGAATACTCATG
>CAYFJL010000159.1:0-6959 GCA_964343335.1 uncultured Polaribacter sp.
TTCCTTGAGGCTTTTATTTTGTATTGAAAGTTAGTTATTGTTTTTCCATAGTAACAATAGCCTCTGTTTTCACGGACTTCCCCATTACGTTGATCTCAACAACAATTTTTGATTCGGTTGGCACTCCACTATCTCTGTCAATAAATACATAGCCAGAAACTTTTCCTTCTGCCATTCCCGATGCTTTTCCACTTACATCAACAGTAATCACATCATCATCAATTTGTTTTAAGGTATAGGTCGAATTCATGGTCATACCATTAGAGTTTTTGGTCGCACTCCAAGTATCTCCAACAGCCAATGCCTTTTCAGGATAAGTCATTCCATTTTGATTTGCGAAATCTCCTGCTCTAGCTGCATCCGTAGGAACTACAGTAAGTTTTAGGTTCTCTCCCAAAGGATTTACAGTCGCATTAATCACTGCTTGCATCATAGGCTCCATCTGAGCTTTTACAAGCTTTCCATTTTGATCTAACTCATCATCTGATTTTGAAGAATCATAATTCATACTGGTGCCGCTCTGCATCGTATTCATAATAATTCTAGTAAAACGAGACTCCGTTAAAAAGTTATCGTTTTCCTTACCAAGGATTTCCATTTGCATAGAAACAGAAATTTCAGTCGACATCACTGGCAACATAGCCGATGCAGTTTTCACGGTCATTACATACACGTCACCTGGAGTGTAATTGAAACGAAGTTTCACCGTTTCCTGTGCCTGAACGCTCATGGTAAAACCGATAAGCAAGGCAATCATAATTTTCTTCATGTTTGTTTTTTAATTTTCCCAAAGATACCAATAAAAAACCCCGAGTAATACTCGGGGTTCTCTTAATTTATGATCTTCTTTTTAGAAGTCTTGATTTACATCCCAAGCTTCTAAAATTTCTTTAAACGTTTTGATAAACATACCTCCTAAGGCACCATTAACTACTCGATGATCATAGGAATGTGACACAAACATTTTCTGACGAATTCCGATAAAATCACCTTCTGGAGTTTCAATCACAGCAGGAACCTTTCGAATCGCACCTAAGGCCAAAATGGCCACCTGTGGTTGGTTGATGATTGGAGTTCCCATCACAGAACCAAAGCTACCAACATTAGTTACAGTGTAAGTTCCATCTTGAATTTCATCAGGTTTCAATTGATTGGCTCTTGCTCTATTCGCTAGGTCATTCACTTGTTTGGTCATGCCTACCAAATTCAACTGATCTGCATTTTTAATCACAGGAACAATTAAGTTTCCGTCAGGTAGAGCAGCTGCCATACCTAGGTTGATATTCTTTTTCTTGATGATTGAATCTCCTTGGACAGAAATATTGATCAATGGGTATTTCTTAATCGTGGCTGCGATGGCTTGCATGAAGATTGGTGTGAATGTCAACTTCTCTCCTTCTCTTTTCTGAAATTCATTCTTCACCTTATTTCTCCAGTTCACGATATTGGTCACATCAATTTCAATGAATGACTGTACGTGCGCTGAAGTTTGAACAGAATCAACCATGTGCTTCGCAATGAGTTTGCCCATTCTAGACATCTCGATGATTTCATCACCGCCATTTACTGAAACAGGAGCTGCTTTTGCTACTTCAACCTTTGGTGCGGCTGGTTTGGATTCAACCTTTGGAGCAGGAGTTGTTGCAACTGTTGCACCTGAGCCCTTATTTTCTATATACGCTAGGATATCATCTTTGGTAACACGATTGTCTTTACCAGAACCTGAAATTGATTCCAATTCCTGAAGCGAAATTCCTTCAGTTTGGGCAATATTTCGAACCAATGGCGAATAAAAGCGCCCAGAATCACCAGTCTTTGCAATAGGTGCAGCGACCGTTTCAGCAGCAATTTCAACAGTTTTTTCAACCTCTTCAACATAGGTCTCTTCCTGAGCGGCTGGTGCAGTTGTTGTCGTTTCAGCAGCGACAGTACCTTCACCTTCAATTTCGATGATGGCAATGGTTTGTCCGACTTGAACAACCTCATCTTTATCAAATAAGATTTCTTTCAAAACCCCATCCACTTCACTTGGAACTTCTGAATCAACCTTATCCGTAGCAATTTCAACCACTGCTTCGTCCATTTCGATGGTGTCTCCTACTTCTTTCAACCAAGTAGTAATGGTTGCCTCAGCAACACTTTCTCCCATCTTAGGTAATTTCAACTCAAATTGTGCCATAGAAAATCGTTTTTATGCGATTGCAAAATTACGAAAATTTGAGAAATTTTCCAGATAAATTATTGAAATATCAATAATGAATCTCGCCTCTATTGAAGATTTAATAATTATTTAAGCTTTATCGAATTGTTTATTGAATTATCAATAAAAACTCATTGCCGAAATTATGAAGATGAAACCCAGTCCTTTGGAGATTTTAGGACTTCCAACAATGCCGCTTCTTTGCTACCTTCTTCTGGCAGGTGATTGTATTTCCATTGAACGGTTGGTGGCAGGCTCATTAAAATACTTTCGATGCGTCCGTTTGTTTTCAATCCGAATAAGGTTCCTTTGTCGTGTACTAAGTTGAATTCAACATATCGACCTCTTCGAACTTCCTGCCAGTCTTTGTGAGCTTGCTCATACGGAAGATTTTTTCTACGCTCCACAATGGGCACATAGGAATTTAAGAAGCTATTCCCAATTTCTGTTGTAAAATTGTAACGATCTTCCATTGAAAACTCTTCAGTTGCCTTTAGGTAATCGAAAAACAATCCGCCGACTCCTCTAGCCTCATCTCGGTGGGCGTTCCAAAAATAATTGTCGCATTGTTGCTTATACTTCGGATAGAAGGCTGCATGGTGTTTATCACAGGCTTCCTTACAAATGGTATGAAAATGAATTGCATCCTCTTCAAATAAGTAATATGGTGTTAAATCCTGACCCCCACCAAACCATTGGGTAACAATATTTCCTTCCGCATCATACATTTCGAAATAACGCCAATTGGCATGAACGGTAGGCACAAAAGGATTCTTCGGATGCAATACCAAACTCAATCCGCATGCAAAGAAGTTGGCTTCATCTACTTTAAAATTTTCTTGGAGACTCTTGGGAAGTTTCCCAAATACCTTTGAAATATTTACACCGCCTTTTTCAAAAACAGCACCATTTTCGATCACTCGTGTTCTTCCGCCACCACCTTCTTCACGCTGCCATAAATCTTCTTGAAAAACAGCCTTTCCATCAATTTTTTCGAGGGTTAATGTAATGCGATCTTGTAGTGATTCAATATAGGCTACAAACTTATTTTTCATAAATGATGTCTTGTTTTTCTTGATGAATGAGTTCTAAGGTATACTTGGAAGCCGCAGTAACGGAAAGTGGTAGCACAAAAATGATTCCGATAACGGGAACAAGTAAGAACAACATAAATACAATTCCGTTTCCAGTGGCAAATCCACGATTGCCTTTAACAAAACGAATACTTTCCTTATATCCATAGTGACGTTCTAAGGTATAATCCATATTACCAAATCCAGCGAAATAAGCTTGCACGGCAAAGAGCAATAAGGTTGAAAATATGTTCACAATGGGTATGAATTTCAAAAGCAAAATGGGCAGGGTGATGATCAATTCACGAATTAGATTTCGAATATTAATTCGAATACCACGAAACAATTGATTGGTAAAGGTCGATTTTCGATGCTTGTGTTTTACATCACGGTAAAAGTGGGCTTCTATCTTTTCAGAAACAGGACTCATAAAGGGTGCCGAAAGTGCCATCACAATGTGCTTGTACAAAATCAGACCGATGATCAACACGATTAGACCGCCAATAAAATTACTAACAGCAGCGAATGCTTCTTTTCCTGTTTCATAAGGCCAAATATCCGAAATGTAACTTCCTACATTATCCGACAACACGTAGGCTTCGAGTCCGATAAACACAGCTGTTGCCACACTAATCAAGATGGGAATCACAAAATACCTCCAAAGCTTCAATTTGGAAATCAATGCTGCTGCTCCAGCGTATTCTCTAATTCCAATAAAAATATTTTTAATCATACTTGCCATGATTTTCTAGGTTAAAACACCTCACCTAAATATACCATTTTATCGTTGTCAACAATCTCCGAAATTTGTGTTACTTGAATCGCTTCTTCACTTTTTTGTATCAAAAACTGCGTAATCTCATCCACTGACTTCGACTTCAATTCTGGATACCAAAGTCTTCCTACCAAGTTGTTATGCAAATCCATTTTTCGAGCCAATGCTACATTGGGCGAAAAGTCCTCATGCCAATCAGTAATGGTCTTGGTCCATCGCAACACCCTTTCATCGTCGCTTGAGAAAATCGCGGCTTTCTTGGCGATCAGCACATTCCATATTGCATGCCGAAATGCATTTGCCTTATTGTGCTTCCAGTGAATATTGGGGAAATGTTCTTGAGAAATTCGAAAGGTTTTATAGGTAGCCAAAAAAGTAGCCGTCATGAACAAAGGATGCTTAAAGAACCAACCCATCAAACTGGATATTTGCTTAAAATCAAGCGTCTTTAAAGCCTGTCGAAATTTCATTTATGCTTTGTATTCCTTCACAGCATCAATAAACGCTTTGGCATTGTCAACAGGGATATTGGGTAAAATTCCGTGACCTAGATTTACAATATAACGATCCTTGCCGAACTCATTGATCATCTGCGTTACCATCTTTTTTATCTGTTTTGGTGACGACAATAATCTTGATGGATCAAAGTTTCCCTGTAAAGTGATTCGTCCACCACTTAGGTATCTTGCATTTCGAGCAGAACAAGTCCAATCGACACCCAACGCAGAAGCATTTGATTTGGCCATCTCTTGTAAGGCAAACCAACATCCTTTTCCGAAGGCAATTACTGGGGCATCATCTTTTAATGCCTCGATAATTTGATTGATGTATTGCCAAGAAAACTCTTGATAGTCTGTTGGAGATAACATGCCCCCCCAAGAATCAAAGATTTGTACGGCATTCACACCAGCCTTTACTTTTGCCTTTAGATAAGCAATGGTTGTGTCTGTAATTTTTTGCAAAAGTTCATGAGCGGCAATCGGATTGGTAAAACAAAACCCTTTTGCTTTGTCGAAATTCTTAGAGCCTTGCCCTTGCACAACATAACATAGAATTGTCCATGGCGAACCAGCAAAACCAATCAAAGGCACTTCGTCGTTTAACTTCTCTTTTGTTGCCTTAATCGCATCCATGACATAGCCAAGTTCGTGGTTCACATCGGGGATTACCACGCGGTCTACTCCTTTTTGGTCGCGAACTGGATTTGGAAGATAAGGCCCAAAATTAGGCTTCATCTCTACTTCTATATTCATCGCCTGGGGAATTACTAGAATATCTGAAAATAAGATAGCAGCGTCCATTCCATATCTGCGAATGGGTTGCACCGTTATTTCAGAGGCTAACTCCGGAGTACGACATCTGGTAAAGAAATCGTATTTCTCGCGGATTTCCATGAATTCAGGAAGGTACCTACCAGCTTGACGCATCATCCATACGGGTGGTCTATCAACTGTTTCGCCCTTAAGTGCTTTTAGAAATAAATCGTTTTTTAACATATTTTGGTAGCCTTTGGTTTTAGGCTTTTAGCTTTTAGTAGTTAATTATTTTTAATCTTACTTATCAAAGTATTAATCATCTGAGATTCTATATCAATGCCATCTTAAAGCCTTCTAATAGCTAACGGCCAACAGCCAACTGCTGACAGCTTCTATGCTTCCGCAACTTTTTTCATCGAAGCATCAACCGCTTTTTCGAAAATTTTAATATCCTTTTCAGAAATTGCCGTGTTTAGGAACCAAGCTTCAAATTGAGAGGGCGGTAAAAAGACGCCATTTTTAATCATTTCCCAGAAAAAGGTTGCAAACTTCTTGGTGTCTGAAGATTGAGCATCATCAAAATTATGTACTGGTTTATTGGTAAAGAAGGGATTCATCATAGAACCGAATCGATTTACCACAATATCCACTCCGTATTTCTGAGCTTTACTTTTTAAGATCTCTTCCATTTCCGAACCAATTCGATCAAAACACTCATATGGATTCTGACGCTTTAATTCAGTCAATGTCGAAATTCCGCCTGCCATGGCAATCGGATTTCCACTCAGCGTTCCTGCTTGATACATTCCGCCTAAAGGAGCCACATTTTCCATAATTTCATTTCGAGCTCCATAAGCTCCTACTGGAAAGCCTCCTCCAATAACCTTACCTAAACAAGTGATGTCAGCCTCGACTCCTAATACCTCTTGAGCACCACCAAAAGTTGATCTGAATCCGGTCATAACCTCATCAGCAATTAGCAATGCACCTTTGGATTGTAAATAGGCCTTCAACTCCTTTAGGAAATTATTTTGTGGTACGACCACTCCCATGTTACCACCAATGGGTTCAATGATCACACCTGCAATGTCATCGTGTTTTTCAAAGTGAGCTTTGACACTATCCAAATCGTTATAGGTAGCAATAAGTGTATTCTTTACAGCCCCTTCAGGAACTCCTTTGCTCCCTGGTAAGCTCAAGGTTGCTAGTCCCGAACCTGCTGCTACCAACAATGAATCTTGGTGTCCATGGTAACATCCTGCGAATTTGATAATCTTGTCTTTGCCTGTAAATGCTCTCGCCAATCGAATGCCGCTTAAAACAGCTTCCGTTCCAGAATTCACAAAACGCACTTTGTCCATTCCAGGAAAGGCATCACATACAATTTTGGCTAGTTTTATTTCATTCTTAGTAGATGCTCCAAAAGAGTATCCGTTCTTTAAGGCTTTATTAACTGCCTTTTGTACTTTTTTATGACGATGACCGATAATCATGGGTCCGTAGGAAACTACTAGATCCAAATATTCATTACCATCAACATCAATAATTTTAGACCCTTTGGCCTTTTTGATGAATAAGGGATTACCACCCACAGAGGCAAATGCACGTACCGGAGAGTTTACAGCCCCAACTAAATTCACCAATCCTTCGTTGTA
>CAYFJL010000160.1:0-6956 GCA_964343335.1 uncultured Polaribacter sp.
ACTTGTTCCAAAGCATGAATATTCCTTCAAAGTACGATGCTAGTTTAGTAGAAGATAAATGGTATGATTACTGGATGAAACACAATTATTTTCATTCAGAAGTTGATGATAGAGAACCATATACAATTGTAATTCCGCCACCAAACGTGACGGGTGTATTGCATATGGGGCACATGTTGAACAATACCATTCAAGATGTTTTGATTAGACGTGCCCGATTGCTAGGAAAAAATGCTTGTTGGGTTCCTGGGATGGACCACGCATCGATTGCCACGGAAGCAAAGGTGGTGGCGAAGTTGAAAGAACAAGGAATTGATAAAAATGATCTCACCAGAGAGGAATTCTTAGAGCACGCTTGGGATTGGAAGAACAAGTATGGCGGAATCATTTTAGAGCAGCTAAAAAAGTTAGGTGCTTCTTGTGATTGGGACCGTACCAAGTTTACCATGGATGAAGACATGTCGGAAGCCGTGATCAAAGTATTTGTCGATTTGTACAACAAGGGATTGATTTACCGAGGCTATCGAATGGTGAATTGGGATCCTGAAGCTCAAACCACACTTTCTGACGAAGAGGTGATTTACGAGGAGAAGCAGGGTAATTTGTATTATTTACAGTACAACATTGAAGGATCTGATGAAAAAGTAACCATCGCCACAACGCGTCCTGAAACGATTTTGGGTGATACCGCTATTTGTATCAATCCGAATGACGAACGCTTTACCCATTTAAAAGGAAAGAAAGCCATTGTGCCTTTGTGCAATCGCGTGATTCCGATCATAGCAGATGAATATGTGGATGTCGAATTTGGTACTGGTTGTTTGAAGGTAACACCGGCTCATGATGAAAATGATAAGGTGTTAGGTGAAAAGCACAATCTTGAAGTAATCGATATCTTCAATGCAGATGCTACTTTGAATTCATACGGACTCCATTACGAAGGGAAAGATCGATTTATAGTTCGAAAGGAGATTTCTAAAGAATTGGAAGAAAAAGGTTTTTTGGTAAAAATCGAACAACACACCAATAAAGTCGGGACTTCCGAGCGAACAAAGGCAGTAATTGAACCAAGACTTTCTGATCAATGGTTTTTGAATATGGAGGATCTGGTAAAACCAGCTCTTGCATCGGTTTTAGAAACTGGTGATGTAAAGTTATTTCCGAAGAAATTTGAAAACACCTATCGTCATTGGATGGAGAACATCCGTGATTGGAATATTTCACGTCAATTGTGGTGGGGTCAGCAAATTCCGGCTTACTTCTACGGTGATGGTAAGAACGATTTTGTCGTAGCTGAAACAAAAGAGGAAGCGCTTGAACTAGCCAAAGAGAAGACTAAAAACTCAAATCTTAGAATTGAGGACTTGAATCAGGACCCAGATGCCTTGGATACTTGGTTCTCGTCATGGCTGTGGCCAATGTCTGTATTTGACGGGATACGCAATCCAGAGAACGAAGAGATAAAATACTATTATCCAACCAATGACTTGGTAACAGGACCAGATATTTTATTTTTCTGGGTGGCCCGAATGATTATTGCAGGCTACGAGTTTAAGGATCAAAGACCTTTTGAGAATGTTTATTTAACCGGATTGGTGCGCGATAAGCAGCGAAGAAAAATGTCGAAATCCTTAGGCAATTCACCAGACGCTTTGAAGTTGATTAAAGACTTTGGTGCCGATGGAGTGCGGGTTGGATTATTACTATCCAGTGCTGCAGGTAATGACCTTTTATTTGATGAAAGCTTGTGTCAACAAGGAAAGCAGTTTGCCAACAAAATCTGGAATGCTTTCCGTTTGGTGAAAGGTTGGGAAATTGACAAATCCATCGAACAACCAGAGGTATCCAAAATCGGACTGCAATGGTATGAGAATCGTTTCCAACAAGTATTGTCACAGATCGAAGATCACTATAGCAAATATCGTTTGTCAGACGCTTTAATGGCGATCTACAAGTTGGTTTGGGATGATTTCTGTTCTTGGTTGTTAGAAATTGTGAAGCCTGCTTATGGCCAGCCAATTGATGAAATAACCTACAACGAGATTATCCGATTGTTTGAAAATAACCTCAAGATTTTGCATCCTTTCATGCCATTCTTAACGGAGGAAATTTGGCAATATATCGAGGAAAGAAAACCAGAGGATGCTTTGATCATTGCATCCTATCCAAAAATTGAATCTTTCGATGAAACGTTTATCAATTCATTCGGATTTGCAACGGATGTGGTTTCTGGATTGAGAACGATTAGAAAGGAGAAAAACATTGCCTTTAAAGAAGCTATTGAGGTTTCTGTGATAAACAATGAAGAAGTATCGAATGAGTTTGATTCAGTGATTTCTAAATTGACCAATGCTTCGAGCATTAACTACGTTTCTGAAAAGATTGATGGTGCTTCCTTCCGGGTGAAATCCAACGAATATTTTGTTCCTATTTCACTAGACAATATCAACGTTGAAGAAGAAATCGACAAGTTGACAAAAGAACTTCAAAGAGCTGAAGGCTTCTTAAAAGGAATTCAAAAGAAACTATCAAATGAACGTTTTGTGAGTAATGCACCGGAACAGGTTGTTGCACTCGAAAAGAAGAAAGAAGCAGATACGCTTGCTAAAATTGAAACCATAAAGCAAAGTTTAGCGAGCTTACAATAAACAAAGAGAGAAGGTAAAACTTCTCTTTTTTTAGTTTTTAAGAATTGCCTTGCGAAATCCGATGGTGGCTATCAAACCTAACAAAGGGAACAGCGTGAATATTTGAAATAGGCTTTGATATTCTACAACGGTTGGAGCTTCTCCCAACATGTATCCCGAAAGCAAAGACATGAAAATATCTGGCGTATAGCCAATAAATGAAATGATTCCGACCAAGGTTCCAGTAATAGCAATGGGTATGTTTGCTTCCTGAATGATGGCAAAATACAATCCGCGTAACGAATAGGTGCCTATCACCATCAGGATAAAAGCAAAAATGGATACCACCACAGGCAATCCGTCTAGAAGTCCGAATCCCAATAAAGTTGAGAAGATTCCCATGATGAAAAAACTCCAAAGAATCAATTTGGAAGGAAGGTATTTGTCGGCAATCCATCCAATCGATACAGCGGCAATCGGCCGAATCCATTGAATCAAAACGCCGAAAAATGATGCTTCTTCGAGCGAATAGTCCCATACATCTCTGGCATAGGTTGAATACACATCAGTAATTTTATAGGCCGAATAAGCACATACGATGATAATCATGTGAAAAATTACCTTAGGCTGTTTGATTAGGTCGAACACCTTGCTCAAATCAAACAAAGGAGCGTTTTTCTCTGCATCCTTTGCTGATTTCGGAATGATAAACCATGTTAAAAGGGCTACAACAATGACAATTAGGGTCACAAACCCGATGATGTATTGAATGGTGGTTACTTTCTCCTCATAGGTTATTTGACTTCCGTCAACTGGAAAGAAGATTCCTGGTATCAAGGCACCGAAAGTGGCAATTAGTGCTGCAAACGCTCCTCGACCGCCATCTAAGAGTCCGAATGACAGTCCTTGATTGCTATCATTCCCCCAAAGTCTGGTTGCTTTAATGAGGGCCGCCCAAAAGAGTAGGATGGTAGAAACACCCCAAAATCCGTACAATAATCGCAAGCTTTCAAATGAAGGAATACTTAGCATCCAAAAACCGCCCAAAGCAGTAAGAATGAGTGAAATAGATAGCAGTTTTCTGGCTTCCAGTTTATCGGCAAAGAATCCACCAAAGACATAGGAAATCATCGCCATGATCCCGTATAACGCCTGTGCTTTTCCAATTTCTAAATCAGATATCACAAAAGCTTCACGAATGATGGGGCGAAAAACTCGAATTAAAATAAAGGGTAGTAAAAAAATGGCTTCACCGGCAATGATGAGGGCAAAAATGGAAAAGGCTTTGTTTTGTTTCAAAGAGTTCTTCTTTACAAGTTTTTAAATGTACAAAATACATTCTAAGCACTACAACAGGGCTTCTCGTAATATAGTTACAGGATGTTTAGCTTGTCGTTTGGTACCATCATAGATTTGATGCCTACAACTAGTTCCTGCAGCTGCTATTTCGGTTTTGGAATCCAGCTTTCGAACCTTTGGGAATAAGGTGTCTTCCCCAACCTGCATACTTATTTCATAGTGCTCTTTCTCGTATCCAAATGAACCTGCCATCCCGCAGCAACCGATATTCATAATGGTGGGCTTGTAGTTCTCGGGTAAATTTAAAATACTAAAAGTCGCATGGGTTCCAGAAAGTGCCTTTTGATGGCAATGACCGTGAATTTTGATATCCTTCTGATTTTTGGTGAACTGATTGGAAGAGATGTTTCCTTTATTGATTTCGCGCAAAAGGAATTCTTCCATAGTGTAAGAATGCTTGGCCGTAAAGCTTGCTTTTTCTTTGTTGTCTGCTAGTCTCAGATACTCATCTTTAAAAGTCAAAATAGCCGAGGGCTCAATGCCAACTAACGGTTTTTCTGATGAAACTAATTCTGAAAACAAGGCAACGTTTTCATTTGCTATGGCTTTGGCTTCCTTCAAGAATCCTTTCGAAATGAAGCTTCTTCCACTTTCTTGATGGTCAACAATATTCACCTTATACCCCAAGCGCTCTAATAAAATAAAGCTGTCTTTGGCGATATCAACGTCATAATAGTTGCTGAATTCATCTACGAAAAGATAGACTTCCTTTTTATTTACTGATTCCTTTTGTTTTTTTAACCACTTCATGAAAGTGGTATTTGCCAATTTCGGAACTGATCGTTTTGTAGCCACTCCCATCATCTTTTTCGTAAGGGTGGTGTTCAACACCGCATTGGTCAATCCAGGTGTAAGACTGCCTAGCTTGTTGTATTTGACATTATTGGCAAAAAGTTTGCTTCGGAAGCTGTAGCCATTCTCTTCTTGATATTGATATAGAAATTCGCTCTTTAACGCCGCCACGTCCACATTACTTGGGCATTCACTTGCGCAACCCTTGCAGCTTAGACATAAATCGAAAACCTCTTTAAGTTCCTCGTGATTGAATTTATTTTCTAGCTCCGAATTGGTAAGAAATTCACGCAATGTATTGGCCCTTGCTCGAGTGGTATCTTTCTCGTTCTTTGTGGCTCGGTAACTCGGACACATGGTACCGCCCATCGATGCAGGTTTTCTGCAGTCCCCGGAGCCATTGCACTTTTCAGCCAATCTCAAAATACCTTCATTATCTGAGAAATCTTGAATGGTCGAAACCTTCGGTTCTTTTCGATCTACTTCATAGCGAAGATTTTCATCCATCGGAAAGGCATCTACAATTTTCCCTTTGTTGAATACATCATTGGGATCAAATGCTTTTTTGATCTCCTTCAATAATTGATAGTTCTTCTCACCAATCATCAAGGGAATGAATTCCGCCCGAACAATTCCGTCGCCATGTTCGCCACTAAAAGAGCCTTGGTACTTTTTTACTAACTCGGCGGTTTCAGTGGTGATTTTCCGAAATAAGTCAACATCTTCCGATTTTTTCAAATTCAAAATCGGACGCAAATGCAATTCACCAGCACCAGCATGGGCATAATACACCGCCTTTTGTTGGTATTTATCCATGATGGAGGTAAACTCGTTGATATAGTTCGGTAAATCCTTTAGGTCTACCGCCGTATCTTCGATACAAGCCACGGCTTTGGGATCGCCGATCATATTTCCTAAAAGACCCAATCCGGCTTTTCTGAGAGCAAATACTTGTTTCGTTTTACTGCCTGTTACAATAGGATGATGATATCCCATGTTATTTTTCTCTAAATCAGCAATGAGATTTTTAGCCAATTTTTCGGCTTTAGATTGAGATGCAGCACGAACTTCCATCACTAAGACAGCTTCGGGATCTCCTTGTAAAAAGAAACGATTCTTAGCTTGTTCGCGATTACTTTTTGTACAATCCAATATTACCTTATCCATCAATTCACAAGCATAGAGATCGTGATCCATGGCCACAACCGTAGCTTCCAAACTGGCTTGAACACTGGTAAAATGACTGGTAACCAGTACACTGTATTCGGGTTGAATATCATCCAATTGCAGGGTAATAGCGGTAGAGAAAAACAGAGTTCCCTCGCTTCCAGATAGCAATTGAGTTAGATTGATTTGTCCTTCAGTTCCACCAAATGCTTCGAACGTCAATAGTTCATCGACAGCATATCCTGTATTTCTCCTATGGATGCTTTCCTTTGGAAATTCTTTCTTTATTTCATCCTGAATTTCCTTTTGAGAAAGCTTTTGGTTTAATGTTTTATAGATAGCTCCTTCTAAGCCTGGTTCTCTGAGTTTTTCCTCGAAATCCTCGACGTTGAGATTACCAAAAGAAGCAAAGCTTCCATCGCTTAGAAATCCGTCTATTTGAACGACTTTATCTCGAGTAACACCATATTTAATGGAAGTACTCCCTGAAGAATTGTTTCCGACCATTCCGCCAATCATACATCGATTGGAGGTTGAGGTGTTGGGGCCGAAGAACAGGCCAAATGGTTCAAGAAATTGATTCAACTCATCTCGTACAACTCCAGGTTGAACAGTAATGGTTTTCTCTCGTTCATTGAATGCTAAGATTGATGTAAAGTTTTTAGAGACATCGACAATAATTCCGTCACCAACACATTGTCCGGCTAAGGATGTACCTGCGGTTCTAGGAATTAATGTGGTTTTTTTCTCATTGGCAAAAAGAATGAGTTCCTTGATGTCATTCTCATCGTTCGGATAAGCTACAGCCAATGGAATTTTACGATAGACCGAGGCATCAGTGGCGTACAAGGATTTATAGAGCTCATCAAAATGTAACTCACCTTGAAGCTTGTTTTTTAATCTCTGTAAATCCTGTTCATGTACCATCGAGCTGAAAAAAAACAAATATCGAAATATTTCGAATTCAACAATCCCGAAAACTAAAAGATTCCCTAATTTTAAACAAATCTA
>CAYFJL010000161.1:0-6952 GCA_964343335.1 uncultured Polaribacter sp.
TTGGACTACTTGGCGGCGGATCTTGGGGAACAACCGTAGCCTCATTGACTGCAAAAAATACCGATACCATTATCTGGGCTAGAAATCCGCAAACGGTAGAAGAAATAAATACCCAGCACACCAATGAGAAGTATCTTCCCGATGCCAAACTGACTCCGAGCTTAAAAGCCTCCAACTCCATCGCTGAAACGGTTAAAGAGGCCGATGTTGTGGTGATGGGAGTTCCGGCTCAAAGTTTCCGAACTGTTTTAGAAGAAGCCAAACCGCATATTCGTCCGTGGGTACCTATTATAAATTTAGCCAAGGGCCTTGAACTGAGTACCAAGATGCGCATGACCGAAATTATTGAAGAAATCATGCCTGGTCATCCTGCAGGAGTATTAACCGGACCAAACTTGGCCAAAGAAATTCATTTTGGTAATGCAGCTGCAGCGGTAATTGCCATGGTGGATGATACGATCGCCACCAAATTACAATCGATATTTAGTTCTGGATTGTTTCGAGTTTATACCAACACCGATGTGATTGGTTGTGAACTTGGCGGGGCCTTAAAAAACATCATTGCCATCGCATCAGGTATGGGCGACGGTGCCAATGCCGGAGATAATACGAGAGCCGCCATCATTACAAGAGGACTAGCCGAACTTACACGACTCGGAATTGCCATGGGCGGTAAAAAAAGCACCTTTGCTGGATTAGCCGGAATGGGAGATTTAGTAGCCACCTGTTCAAGTGCAAAAAGTAGAAATCATCATGTTGGTTTTCAGTTAGGTCGTGGGAAAAGCCTAGAGCAAATCATTAGCGAAATGAACGAAGTGGCAGAAGGTGTAAAAACAGCCAAAGTTGTAATGGAGTTGGCCAAGGAATACGATATCGACATGCCGATTTCAAAAGAGATTTACAAAGTACTTTACGAAGGAAATACGGTAAATGATGCCTTTCGTGGACTTATCAAGCACGAAGTTGGATCAGAGAAAGAACCAGGATAAAAATTCAATCATGGACAAGAAACAAAATCAAAATGCTTCCTTCATGGTGCGCTTCAATCAGCGTATCTACCAAGAAAATGGGGAAGCAAAAGTACAATGGAGAGGAAAGATTTCCCACGTACAAGATGGTGAAGAAAAGCGTTTTTCAGATTTTAATGATGCGCTAGTTTTTATGCAACAAAAGCTGAGTGAACTCACTGAAAAGGCCACTACTGACAAAACATCCGAAGAACAGGAAAACATCATCAAGAAGAGCCTCACCATGTGGAAAACCATCAAAGCAGTTGGACCACAAGTGATCAAAGAAACCTTGAAAGATCCGAAAAAACAGTTTGAAAATCTTCAGGGAGAAATTCAAGAGAAGATTACCACCTTGGGTGATGAAATCAGTGAAAAGGTACAGATAGACCAATGGCGCAATGCATCCCGATCTGATTTTCACGAGATTCAAAATGAAATAACTTCTTTATCAAAAGAGATTAAGAAGTTAGCCAAGAAAATAGACGGTTTACAAAAATAGACCCATTCATGTCTGACCTTCAGCAACAATTGCAAGCTTTAAACAACTTTAAAGTCGAGGCTTCGATAAGAATTGAAACCTTGGGGAACTTTCGAGTATGGCGAAGCAATGAAAAAATTGAAGCCAAGGAATTCGGTCGAGACAAAACCATACAACTACTTCAGTATCTAATTTCCAATCGACAACGCAATGCCCTGCACAAAGAAAAAATCATGGATGATTTATGGGAAGATTGGAATGATCGCGACTTTAAAGTAGCCTTACACGGCATCAACAAAGCTTTAGAACCCAATCGCGTATCACGAACGGAACCACAGTTTATTGTTCGTCAAGGGGTGAGTTATCAAATTGATCTCGAAAAAGTTTGGATCGATGTCGAGGTATTAGAACAGTACATCATCATTGGAAACCAAGCCTATCAATCTGAAAAAGAAATTGCAACAGAAGCTTATCAAAAAGCCATCGACCTATATTTAGGGGCTTATTTACCAAATAGAATCTATGAGGATTGGACGTCCGAAGAGCGAGAAAAGTCTCAATTACTAATTCTCGGAGCGTACATCTCATTGGCAGAACTTATCTTAGATCAGAATCCGCTTGAAAGCATTCGCCTTGCTCAAAAAGCATTGGCCATTGATGCCACTTGGGAAGATGCTTATCGAATTCAAATGAAAGGCTATATCGCCAAAGGAAATCGTCCGCAGGCCATCAAGGCCTATATGAAGTGTGAGGTAATCCTTGAGGAAGAATACGGAATTGCACCACTTCCAGAGACCAAAAAATTACTGCAAGAAATCGAAGCCATCGGCTAGCTTTCCCTCCTTGTAACTCATCTGTAACTTCCAGATTGTACGTTTGTGTCATAATTACGAATAAAGCGTAAAAACCATGACAACAAAATCAAAAAAAATAGCAAAGAAAGCATTAAAAGTAAACGATCAACTTATTCAGAAAACTGAAAAGACCATCTTAAAATCTTTTGATGCCATTGAGCGAACTCAATCGTTCACAGACAAGAATCTTAAAAAAGGATTTGAGAAATCTGCAATGATTCAAGATCGCATGTTCAACGGGTTGGAAAAGAGCAAAGGAATGATCTGGAATAAACTAAACAAAACCCTAGATTTCATTGGAGTGAAGTAAGTTGTAACTCATTTGCAACTATCCAAACTTACATTTGTACAAAAATTTAGAATAAAATATAAAAAGACATATTATGGCAACTAAAAAAGCAACAAGAGATCAAAAGCTAGGCAAGGCCAAAGCTATTGTGAAAAAAATCAACAACGATTTGATTGATGCTTCTTTCAATGCGATTGAAACCACTGTAAAAACTGGTGAGAAATGGCAAAAATTAACAAAGAAGTTAATCAAAAAAGCTGAGCCTTTAACACAGCAACAAATCAATATGATGGTAGAAACTGCTGAATCTATTAAAGGTCAAGTTGAAACCAGCACTGAGCGTTTAAAGCACTTAGTAGGATACGATCCTAAAATGGTAGAAAACGCTAAAAAAATGGTTTCTGAGCATCCAGTGGTTGGAAAAGCTGAAGAAATCAAAGACAAGGTAGAAAAAGAAATCGCCAACAATAAATTGGTTCAGAAAGCCGAAAAGATGAGTGAAAACATCAAGAAGAATATTTCTGAGACCATTGAAGAGGTAAAGGGAAAAATTGACAAATACACAGACGGTATTTTAGAAGACGAAGGAAAAGGAAAAGCAAAAAAAGCGAAGAAAACAACTACCAAAAAGACAGCGAAAAAGGCTGTGAAAAAAGAGGTTGTAAAGCCAGAAGGACCAATTGTAATTGAAAAGGTTGAGGCTACAGACGACTTAAAAGTGATCAAAGGAATTGGCCCAGTATTAGAGAAGTCATTAAATGAATTAAACATCACTTCTTTCGGTCAGATTGCAAAAATGACCATCAAAGACTTGACAAAAGTGTTGACTGATGCTGGAATCAATGCGAAGATCTATGATTTATCAGGATGGAAAGCCCAAGCAAAATTGGCTTTAAAAGGTGATATGGAAGCAGTTAAAAACTGGACAAAGAAATAATTGACTTAAAACATTGTAGATATGGCAACTAAAAAAACAAAAAAAGTAGATTTCAAGAAGAAATTCGATACAGCAGTGAAGGAAGCAAAGAACAATGCAATCAAAGCGAATGACTTTGCCTTAAACACTACGGAAGAAGTAGTAACAGGAACCATCAACGTGGCAACACAATGGCAATCTGTAACTGACAAAGCTTTAAAAGGAGGTATCAAATTAATGGACAACCAACAAAAGATTGTTTTTGATGCACTAGAAACTTACAAAGCGCATTTCTTGAACGGAAGAAAAAGGTTACGCAAAATTTTTGCATAATTTGTTAGTGTTAAATAAAGAGAAAAACCGAGTTAATTTTAACTCGGTTTTTTGTTTTTATTCATCCTGAATTCTACTTTCAACAAAAGGTTTCGTATTTTTGTAATCGAATTTATTCTATGAAAAAAAAGAAGAAAATTTCTGAGATAGACCTACTAACGCTTTACATGGATTTTGTTTCAGATCATGAAGCAAGACCAGAATCCGTCGAAGATTTTTGCGAAAAATCCAACCTTGAAGAAGAGGCCTTTTATTTGCATTTCGAATCGTTCAAAGTAATGGATCGACAGATTTTTTCTGAGCTTTTCAAAAATTCCATAGAAGTACTTCAAGAGAGTGAAGACTTTTTAAGCTTTGATGCCAAAAACCAATTGATCAGTTTCTATTTTACCTTCTTCGAAAACCTATCTTTAAATAGGGCTTATGTGAAGACGGTACTGACGGGCTGCGGCAACCAATTAAAGTTTTTTGACACACTCTACCTTCTTAGAAAAGAATTCTCAAGTTTTACAGAATCACTCGGATTGACCGACAGCATCCTTCCTGTAGAAAGTTTGGAAAACATCCAAGAACGCGTCATTAGCGAAGGCATGTGGCTACAATTAGTGGGCACCATTAAATTCTGGCTAGACGATCATTCTGAGACCTTTGAGAAGACCGACATATTTATAGAAAAATCAATCAATACTAGCTTCGAACTTTTAGAAAACAAATTTTTAAAAAATGCATTTGACCTTGGAAAATTCATCCTCAAGGAAAAATTTTCAAAGGACAGTTAAGAGATCATGAAGAAAGCCAGTAAATTACCCATTTCCAAAATTCAACGAGCTTCAAAAATTGTAAAGACCGGAGCCAAAGTTGGTGTGAACTACGTGAAATATTACGGAGATAAAATCACCAAAACAGAACAAGAGGCCCGCGAAAAATTAAATCAGAATAACGCTGAAGACATTTACGACAGTTTGAAAGACTTAAAGGGAAGTCCTTTAAAAGTTGCTCAAATGTTGAGTATGGAAAAGAGTATTTTACCTAGAGCCTATGTAGAAAAGTTTTCCTTAGCCCAATTCTCGGTACCTCCCTTATCCGAAGCCTTGGTGTTGAGAACCTTCAAAAAGAACTTTGGAAAAAATCCGTCTGAGGTATTTGATCAATTCGATGTGAAAGCTGCCCATGCGGCTAGTATTGGCCAAGTTCACCGAGCTACCAAAGGCGATAGCACCTATGCCGTAAAAATCCAATATCCTGGGGTTTCAGAAAGTATCAAATCGGATTTGGCATTGTTGAAACCTTTTGTGATTCGCATGTTCAACATGAAAGGTAAAATGTCTGACAAGTACTTCTTTGAGGTACAAGATAAATTGCTAGAAGAAACCGATTATCGCTTGGAAGTAAATCAGAGTGAAGAAGTTTCTGAGGCATGTAAGGACATTCCGAACATCAAATTCCCTAAGTATTACAGAGAGTTTTCCTCACAGCAAATCATTACTATGGATTGGATGGACGGAATTCACCTATCGGAATTTACAGAGGCCAATACAGATCAAGAAAAAGCCAATAAGCTTGGTCAGGCTTTATGGGATTTTTACATGTATCAGATTCACAAGTTGAAAAAAGTACATGCAGATCCGCATCCTGGAAATTTCTTAGTATCTAAAGACACTGAATTAATTGCGCTCGATTTCGGATGTATGAAAACCATCCCGGATGACTTTTATACACCTTATTTCGAACTGGCTGATGAGGCGACCTTGGCAGATAAAAAACTGTTTGAAAAGAAAATGTATGAACTTGAGATTCTGTTGGAAACAGATAGCAAAGAGGAGTTGGCTTTCTTTAGCGATATGTTCCATGAGATGCTCAGTATTTTTACCAAACCGATGAATACCGAAACCTTTGATTTTTCAGACGAGAAATTCTTCGGAGAAATCAGCGAGTTTGGTGAACGTTATGCGAAAAACACAGAATTACGATCATACAATGCTAGTAGGGGTTCTAAGCATTTTATTTACATGAATCGTACATTCTTTGGATTATATAATTTAATGTTTGATTTAAAAGCGAAAGACATAAAAATCAACAACTTTATAAATTTATAATATATTTATAGAGCGGTAATCAACCAAAACCAGCTTAGATGTATATTATTGGTATTGCAGGAGGAACTGGAAGTGGAAAAACCACAGTCGTAAACACTATTTGTAAGGGTTTACCTCTAGACGAAGTCTGCGTCATTTCTCAGGATTCTTATTACAAAGCTACAGATCAGCTTTCTTTTGAAGAACGGAATAAAATCAATTTCGATCATCCGAATTCTATTGATTTTGATTTGCTCATTGAGCACTTAAACCTGCTTAAAAAGGGCCATATCATTGATCAGCCTGTTTATTCATTTGTAACTCACAATCGTACCAAAGACATCATCAAAACCTTCCCAAGGAAAGTAGTAATTGTTGAAGGTATTTTGATTTTCAACAACAAAGAATTGTTGGATTTGTTTGATATCAAAGTATTTGTCCACGCCCAGAGCGACGAACGATTAATTCGTCGGATCAAACGTGATATATCGGAAAGAGGACGCGATATTGAGGAAGTATTGAACAGGTATCAATCAACTTTAAAACCCATGCATCAGCAATTCATTGAACCCACCAAAAACTATGCTGATATCATCATACCTAACGATCGATACAATACTGTTGCCATAGAGATATTACGTTCTGTAATTAATGAGCGATTGTAATGAATTTAAAAAGCATCAAAGAAAACAGGTTCTTTAAATTCTTTACCAACATTTTTGTACTCATTGTTGTTGTATTTGCCGTTTGGATGGCATTTTTTGATGAAAACTCATACCTCATCCATAGGGAATTCAACCAAGAAATTGAAGAATTAGAAAAGACCATTAAATTCTATGAAGATAGAATTCAAGAAGATAAAGCAACCATTCAAAAACTTCAAGATTCTTTAGAATTAGAGCGTTTTGCGAGAGAAAAATACCTAATGAAAAAGAAAAATGAAGACATTTATATAATCGAATTTGATACCGTAAAATGATGTCTGAAAACTTATTTA
>CAYFJL010000162.1:0-6932 GCA_964343335.1 uncultured Polaribacter sp.
TTTTCTTCAAGAAACATTTAAATCCAATGAAAATTTATTCCGCAGAATTTGTTGTAAGTAATACTGTGGTAGATAAATGTCCGAAGGATAAGCTTCCTGAATATGCATTTATTGGACGATCTAATGTTGGTAAATCTTCATTGATTAATATGTTAATGGAGCGCAGACATTTGGCAAAAACTTCATCAACGCCTGGAAAGACCCAGCTCATCAATCATTTTAAAATCAACAACGCTTGGTTTTTGGTCGATTTACCTGGATACGGATACGCGAAAGTTTCTAAAAAACAACGAGCGACTTTTCAGAAATATATTGAAAACTATTTCACCAAAAGAAAGCAGTTGGTATGCACTTTTGTATTGATTGACAGCCGTCACGATCCGCAAAAAGTTGATTTGGACTTCATGCAGTTTCTTGGTGAAAATTTTATTCCTTTTTGTATTGTTTTCACGAAGGCCGATAAACTTACTCCAACCAAATTAGAAGCTCAAATTGCCCGATATAAAACCAAACTTCTCGAACACTGGGAAGAACTTCCTACCAGCTTTATCACCTCGGCTTCTAAAGGAACAGGGCGCAAAGAGTTTCTAGATTTTATTGATGGCATTAATAAGGATCTTTCCAATCAATAATTCCGACTATGCCTTCAACAAAAAACAATCTCGAAGTTTTATTTGAAGACAATCACCTCATCATTGTAAATAAAAAAGCAGGAGATATTTCACAAGGAGATAAAACCGGCGACAAACCACTGAGTGATGTCGTGAAGGAATATATCAAAGATAAATACAACAAACCAGGCAATGTATTTTTAGGGGTGGTACATCGATTGGACAGGCCCACTTCGGGCGTCATCATCTTTGCGCGAACTTCAAAAGCATTAGAACGGCTCAACAAAAAACTTCGAGACAGAGAGTTGCATAAAACTTATTGGGCAGTGGTAAAAAACAGACCTCCGAAAACTAGAGACACACTGATTCATTTTTTAAAAAAAGACCATCAAAAAAATAAATCGAAAGCCTACCAAAAGGAGATAAAGGATAGTAAAAAAGCCATTCTACATTACGAAGTCCGAAAAGAACTTAACAATTACTTTCTTTTAGAAATTGCTCTAGAAACCGGAAGACATCATCAAATTCGAACCCAATTAGCTTCGGTTGGATGTCCGATAAAGGGCGATTTAAAATATGGTTTCCCAAGAAGTAATAAGGACGCTAGCATTCATCTTCACGCCAGAAAAATCAACTTCATTCACCCAGTATCCAAAGAAGAATTAACCCTAGTTGCACCTTTACCAAATGATCCTATTTGGAACGCTTGTGAGTAATTCCTATCTTTAAAATCTATTTTACTTCAAAACATGAAGGCATTCAAATATTTATCCATTTTAATTCTTCCGATTGTGGTTTACTTTTCCTTTACAGGAAAGGGATGGATCACCCATTTACCAGCCATTGTTTTTTTTGGCTTCGTACCTTTAATTGAATTGTTTATCCCACCGAATAAGGAGAATTTCTCTAAAGATCAAGAGCAAATAGAAAAGGAAAACAAGGCCTACACCTTCATTCTTTATGCAACGTTACCGGTTCAACTGGTTTTCTTAGGGTTCTTTTTGACGTCTATTGGAGAAGCTGGATTAACCACTTCAGAATACATCGGACGAGTTTTCTCTATGGGAATTATGTGTGGGGTCATTGGCATCAACGTCGGACACGAACTAGGTCATCGAAATAATCGTTTTGATGAATTTCTAGGCGAAATACTTTTATTGACCTCTTTGAACACGCACTTTTTACCATACCATAACGCGGGTCACCATTACAATGTAGCCACACCGGAAGATGCTGCAACAGCAAGAAAAAATGAATTGCTTTACATTTTTTGGTTTCGATCTCATTTTCAAAGCTACCAGCAAGCTTGGCAATTGGAAAACAAGCGAATGAGAGAATCAGGTAGAAGCTGGTTGCATATTCAAAACCGAATGGTCGTCTATACATTTTGCAACCTTCTTTTGTTGGCATCAATCTTTTTCTTTTTCGGTCAATTTGTATTCTTAAGCTTTGTCGCTGCTGCGGTGGTCGGTATTGTTTTGCTCGAAACCGTGAACTATATTGAGCACTACGGATTGTTGAGAAACAAGAATAAATTTGGACGTTATGAGAAAGTAAAACGAACTCATTCATGGAATTCTGACCATCAAGTGGGTCAGGTACTTCTATTCAACTTATCAAGACATTCAGATCACCATTACAATGGAAGTAAACATTACCAGTTATTGAAAACACTTCCTGAGAGTCCGCAAATGCCAACGGGTTACCCTGGAATGATGGTACTTTCGCTATTTCCTCCTTTGTGGTTCAACATCATGAATAAAAAATTACAACAGATATAATCTATGGATATTCCTAATTTGGTGAATGCTCAAAAGCAGTTTTTCGCCTCACAAAAAACCAAGGCTATCTCTTACCGCAAGGAAGCCTTGAAAAAACTTCAAAAAGAACTTTACAAACGAGAAGAAGACATTGTGAGAGCTCTGTATAATGACTTTAAGAAGTCGGAATATGAGGCCATCATGACCGAAACTTCCATAGTGTATTCTGAATTGAAAATGGCCATTAAAAATATTGAGAAATGGAACAAACCGCAACGGGTGACTCCATCTCTATTGAACTTCCCATCTTCGGCAAAAATTTACAATGAACCATACGGAACCGTATTAATTATTGCCCCTTGGAATTATCCGTTTCAATTGGCAATTTCCCCATTAATTGGCGCTATTGCCGCAGGGAATACGGTTATCTTAAAACCTTCTGAGCTAACGCCACATATCAGCAATATCCTACGAGAAATTATTGAGGCAGTCTTTGATAAAAATCATGTTGCCATTGTGGAAGGCGGAGTAGCTATAGCTCAAGAGCTTTTGAGTCAACGTTGGGATTACATATTCTTTACAGGAAGCGTAAATGTTGGTCGCATTGTTGCGAAAGCGGCCGCAGAACATATCACTCCGGTTACTTTAGAATTAGGCGGAAAAAGTCCATGTGTGATCGATGAAACCGCAAATATCAAACTCGCTGCCAAGCGCATTGTTTGGGGTAAATTTATTAATGGCGGACAAACCTGTATTGCTCCAGATTACATTTTGATTCACAAAACTAAAAAGCAGGAATTCCTTGAATTGATGAAATCGGAAATCAATTTGGCTTACGGAGACAACCCGGAAACTTCAGAAGATTTCCCAAGAATCGTAAATACTCGAAATTTTGAGCGATTGGCCATCATGCTCAAAAATGAAAATATCGCCATTGGAGGTGAGACCAATAAGGAAGATTGCTACATTGCTCCCACCTTAATTGATGAGCCTAGCTTGGATAGTGAAGTGATGAAGGGTGAAATTTTTGGTCCCATTCTTCCCGTACTGACCTACAATAGTGAAGAGGATATCGCCAAAGTAATTGCCAAATATGACAAGCCGCTAGCCTTTTACATTTTCAGTGAAAACAAGGCCTTTGCCAACAAATTAATACATCAGTATTCCTTTGGAGGGGGAACCATTAATGATACCACCGTGCATTTTGCAAATCACAGATTGCCTTTTGGAGGTGTGGGAGAAAGTGGAATAGGCGGTTATCACGGTAAACAAACCTTTGATACCTTTTCTCATAAAAAAGGAATCGTTACCCGTGGTACTTGGTTGGATGTTCCAACGCGCTATGCACCTTATAAAGGTAAATTACCGCAACTTAAGAAATTAATGAAATTCAGCTAGATCAATGGAAAAAACAGTTTCTGAAGCGGTTGGTTACCGTCGCTCGGTTAGAGTATATGACCCAGAAAAACCTATTGATAGCAAAATTGTAAAACAATGTTTGGAACAAGCCAGTTTGGCACCCAACAGCAGTAATATGCAGTTGTGGGAGTTTTACCACATTACTTCCAAAGAAACCATTCAAAAAATTGCTCCGTTCTGTTTCAATCAGAATGCAGCAAGAACGGCCCAGCAGCTTGTCGTTTTTGTAACTAGAAAGGATTTATGGAAAAAAAGAGCCAAGGCCAATTTAGCTTTTATGGATGGTGGTTTTGGTAAGAACAATCCGAAGTCAGAACAGTCTTCTCGGGAAAAAGTAGCCCGTAACTATTACGGTAAAATCATTCCCTTTGCTTATGGTGATTTCCTAGGGATTTTTGGATTTTTCAAATACCTAATGGTCATCGTAATGGGTTTATTTAAGCCGATGTATCGCGAAGTTCGAAGTAGCGATATGCGAACTGTTGCTCATAAAACATGCGGCCTAGCAGCACAAACTTTTATGCTTTCGATGGCAGCTCAAGGCTATGATACCTGCCCTATGGAAGGGTCTGATACTTGGCGGGTAAAAAAATTATTAAACTTGCCTTCAGGCGCCGATATTAATATGATTGTATCCTGCGGGATTCGCAAACCCGAAGGAGTTTACGGTGAGCGCTTTCGAATTCCGTTTGAAGAAATTTATACCGAAATTTAATTTTTCGGACTCAATTTCAATAGGTTTTCTGACTCTTTTATTTCTTCTTGATCCATCAACATTCGGATGAATTCGCCATCCAAATATTTTTGAGCTTGATCTTTGTAATGCGGACTAAAAACATTCCCTGATTGCCCTGTAGGCAACACAGAAATACTGTTTTCAATATCTGAAAAATCAATCACTCTTCGGGTAGATGGACCAGCAGTTACCTTATAGTATCCGGTGCTATCGAGATTAAAAATATGGTTGTTCAAGACCTCATTTCCGCCAACAGTTTCAAAAGGTCCAACATTGAATAACTTTCGCAACAATCCACCTGCTTTTCCAATGGCATGACCATGTTCGATACTCAATACGCGTTTCCACATCCAATTATCTACATTACCACCTAATTGATTGCTTAAGAAATCCATCGAGCCTTCAAAGGCAGCCTGAACGATATCTTTTCTGGTCTCTTTTTTATCAGTTGTGGTTACATCATCCCACCACAAAGAATTCTCTCTTCTTACCTGTTCGGACAATACTTGATCTTGTAATTGCGTATTAATGAACAAAGAAAAACTATCTCCCAATTCATCTTTATAAGTTCTTGCCAAGAACTCATATAAGAATCGATTGTAAATGGTTGGTGCGATGCTTTCCTTAGTATACGAACCGTCCCATTTTGAAAGGACATCAAGGGCCTTTTTACCAGAAGGTTGCAAGTTGGTCGCATCAACAGAAGCAATTAAATATTTGGCAATTTCTGGAGTCGTTGCTGAAGTAACATCGTAAATCATTTTGGCCACATCTTCCTTGGTGAAGTCGTTTTTTGCATCAAGTAAAGTCACAATTCGCTTCGCGCGATCTTGCGGTTGGTAGTAACCCGGATACAACTTACCTCGAACCGAATCCATTTGGTTGTTGGCAGAGTATACATAATTCCATTTCGGATTGATGGCTTTCGGATTCTCTTCAAAACCTAAAAATTCTTGGACGTCGTCTTTACCCGAAGCTCCATCCAAATACATTTTGGTTGACAAACTATCTCTCAATTGATACAATCGAGCTGAAGCGAACCAACCTACATTTCCTTTGGCATCTCCGTACATTACATTTAATCCAGGTGCGTGAATCTTGGCTGCCGTATTTTTAAATTCATCGATAGATTTCGCATGTGCCATTCCGTAGGAAACATCCATCAACTCGTTATTCAATTGGGTGTATAACCAATACATAGCAACTGGCTTTTCATATTTAATTTGGTCGATCAAATCATTCATGATGGGTCCGTGTTGACTCACCTTAATTTGATAGCTAATATCTTCGCCATCTTTCACTTTGATGGTTTTATCGATAATTTCATAGTCTTTGTATCCATCCGCAGTTTTATACTGATTGGGATTCTCCGGATTGTTCTCTTCCGTGTAGAAGTTAAGGTCGTCATTCGCCAGCATGGTCAATCCGTAGGCGTAATCGCGGTTGTGGCCTAAGAGCGGAAATGGCATCAAGGCCAAATTGAATCCGTAGATTTCATAATCTGGTGTAGTAATGTGATTTTGATACCAAACCGATGGTTGGGCAAAGGAAATGTGTGGGTCATTGGCCAAAATCACCTGACCGTTTTTGGTTTTCTCGGGCGCGATTACCCATGAATTACTTCCTATAAATGGCGAAATAGGCATGTGCTCCATGATATCATTCACAGCTACAGCCATACTTGCCGAAATTTCCTTATTGTTTGATTTATTAATGGTTAAGTTCTTTCCGAAGGTATCGATCAATTCCGCCACATACGCTCCACCTAACTTCTCATTGATTTCTGTCATTAATGGATCTGTTTTGTGGGCAACCGCAAAACTAAAGGCCATGTATCCAAATACATTGTAAACATCCTTGATGGTATAATTTTCCTTCTCCAATCCCACTAATGTGAATTCAAGCGGAGTCGGACCATTATCGATAAATTGATTCACCCCATCCAAATAGGCTTGAGTCATTTGATATCCAACAGAAGAAGTATCCAATTTTTCTATCGCTCTAATAGAAGCCTCCTCAATTCCAAGACCCGAAAACATTTTATCGGTTTTTATTAACTCAGCACCAAAAACTTCAGACAATCTTCCAGGAGCAATTCTTCGAATCAACTCCATTTGCCACAATCGATCTTGTGCATGAACATAACCCAATGCCCTGTATGCATCCTCTTGATTCTGAGCATTGATGTGAGGAACTCCGTTCTTATCAAAATACACATCAACTTGAGCGGATAATCCTTGAATTTCGAGATCTCCATTATAGGTAGGTTTTAGCGAATTTGTATAAAACCAACCAGCCACAAAAAGCAGCAAAACAAGGACTACAATAAATTTGAAAAGTTTTTTGACAAGCTTCATTTGTTAAGGATTTTGCCCAAAGATAAGCCAAAATAAATTGTATTTTTGT
>CAYFJL010000163.1:0-6874 GCA_964343335.1 uncultured Polaribacter sp.
TATTTGTAGAAAGCGGGAATTTGAACAAATGGAAATGCAATTCTTTATCAAACCGGGTACACAAAAGGAATGGTATGAACACTGGAAGAAAACCCGATTGGCTTGGCATTTAAGTTTGGGAATGGGAGAGGAGAATTACCGCTTCCACGATCATGAGAAATTGGCGCATTACGCCGATGCGGCTGCTGATATTGAGTTTCAATTTCCTTTCGGATTTAAAGAATTAGAAGGAATTCATTCTAGAACAGATTTCGACTTATCGCAGCACGAGCAATTTTCAGGTAAAAAGTTACAATATTTTGATCCGCAGGAGAACAAGAGCTACGTGCCCTATGTTGTTGAAACTTCCATCGGGCTAGATCGAATGTTCTTGGCAGTATTTTCAAATTCTTTAGTAGAAGAAGAATTGGAGAATGGGTCTACACGAACAGTCTTAAAATTGCCTCCAGTATTAGCTCCTTACAAAGCGGCAATTTTGCCATTGGTAAAGAAGGATGGATTACCTGAAATCGCCAAGGAAATTGTTGCTGATTTAAAATGGGATTTCAATACTTTCTATGACGAAAAGGATGCTGTAGGAAAGCGTTACCGAAGACAAGATGCCATTGGAACGCCATTCTGCGTTACAGTAGATCATCAAACCTTAGAGGATCAAACGGTAACTCTGAGACATCGTGATAGCATGGAACAATCGCGAATTGCCATATCCGATTTACGTCAAATTATTGGTGATTTGGTATCGATGCGTAAGTGGTTGAAAAAGTGCGAGAGCTAGACAATAGCTTATAATCGCCAGCCGACATTCAAACCGACACGAGGAACAATTATTGGAGAAATAGAGCCGAAAAGGTTTCTACCCAGTCCGCCATACACATCAATAACTAGGCCTCCACTAGCAATGTATTTCATTCCGACAGCAATACCGAGTGCTCCGTCGGTATATTCAACTCCATTGTCCTTACCAGAATTAATCCCTAAAAACCCTTCCCCGAAAAAGTTCCAGGTTTCATTACTGCTAAAATAATGACGGTAGTAAGGGGCGATCATCCAATTTTCATTGTATCGAAAAGATACATTTTCATCGGTAAGATTGATCAATGCAGAGATACCAAACGAAGATTCTTCATTGATGTAGTTTTCGTAGGATACTTCTAAACTGCGAATTACCAATGCGTCTGCAACATCTAGTTTTATTTCTTTTTGAGCTGAGATCGATAGACTAAAAAGCAAGCCTATGACAAAAACAATTTTTTTCATGCTATAGTGTTTGATTGCTTACAAACATATAAAATTAAGACCACTTAGAACCGATAGCCCATTGAAATTCCAATTCTTCCAATGGCATCAAGAGCGTCATTATCAATCAGGTTTCGCCCAACTCCTAGAACCAATTCGGCAGTAAAACCTTTTTTAGAGACCCACTTACCACCCACAGAAACTCCTAAGGCAAATCCAGTTTCAAAGGGAGCATTTGGAGAGAAAAAGGTGAATTCCCTTGCTGAGTATAAAGCTCCAAATCCTTCTACAAAGAACCCTCTTGCATACTTTCCAGAGAAATAGCGTCTGTAATAAGGTGTTAGCATGTAGTTCAAATCATTTTCAGATCGATTGGTATTGTAAGTTGCAGAAACCCCAAAGGAAGATTCTTCATCAATTAAATATTCATAGGAGAAATCCAACCATGGTCCTGCAACAAGCGTCAATGCATTGAATTTTAATTCGTGTTTTTTGTCAATGTCCTGAGGGAAATTATCTGATTTTTCTTGGGCGTAATTTGTTAAAGAAACCGCAGTAATTGCAAGAACTAATAATAGTTTTTTCATGGTTTAATTTTTTGATTTTAATGAAGTCAAACAAATATAGAAAAGGTAATGAAATCGGAGCTACGGCTTCTAATGAAAAACCAAAAATTAAGATTATTTTATCTTTTAAAAATTAGATTTCGCACTTCTAAGAACTTTTAGTTCAGTTGGAGTTTCCAAATCTTTTACTTCACAAAAATTTTCTGACGTATATCCGATGGAAATCGATTGTTTGACAAAATGATAAGCTTGGTCATTTTCTTTCTTTAAAACTAAAACATAATCTTTTCCATCGTCTTTGAGAATTGCTGATTTGGGTAAAGTCATCAGCTTTCTTGAACCAGTGAGGATAGTTGCATCTACAAACATACCGGCCATGAATTGATGATTTTCATTTTCTAAATGGCCATGAACTTTGATAGTTCTATTTGAACTTACTGATGTTCCCACGAGGCTCACTGTTGCTTTGAATTCTTCCGAGGAAGCTTCGGGGATTTTAAAAAGAATCATTTGGTCCTTTTTTACCTGCAATGCATCTTTTTCGAAAATATTTAATTCCAAATGAATATGCTCTGTATTGATAATTTCTAATAATGGGGAGGAGGGTTTAACATAGCTCCCTTTTTTTACAAAAACTTCCGAAATATTACCAGATATTGGAGCGTAGAGATTTACAGTAGCGGTAAACTCTCCTCTTTCAACGGTTTCTGATTTAATGTTTAAGAGTGTCAATTGCTGTTGAAAACTGCTAAAATTTGCCAATGCTTCTTTGTAGTTTTTTTCGGATAAAGAGTGTTCTTTTTTTGAAATAACTTTCTCTTCATATAATCTTGTTTTTCGCTTATGTTGTTCTTGGGAAAAATTGAAGTCTGCCAAGGCTTGGAGGTAACCCTTTTGAATGTTTATGAATTCAGGGTTTGAAATACTTGCAACAAAAGCTCCTTTTTTTATCCGAGCACCTTCGATTAGTGGAATTTGTTGAATAACACCACCATAAAAGGAACTAACATTGGCCTTAAAATTTGGAGGAACATCAATGACACCATTCACGGTAAGACTAGAATGTATCTCTTGTGGTTTTGGTGAAACCATGGACATTTGTTCAGATAAGAACTTTTCCTTGGTTATGATGAGTTCATTATTTTTTGGTGTTTCTGATTGCTCAACAACAGTATCTTTTTTCGAACAGAAAGATAAACTTAATGCGGTAAGGATGAATATTATTTTTTTCATATCAGAAGGATTTTAGCGTCAAGTGATTTATTTTAATAATGGTTTGATTATAGGCGTTTACATCCGCCAGATAGTCCAATTGAATTTGAGTGGCAACTTTAAGGTTTTCGATTAGCTGTGTATAGTTGATTTCTCCCTGATGATACTTTTTTTGGGCCGTTTTTCGAATTTCCGACTGTAATTTGTTCCCGTCTTCTTCATAATAAGCCAGTGATGTTTTGATTTTTCTCAGGGTGCTAAGTAGTTCTTGACGTTTTAACTTCAGGTGAAGTTCAAAGTCATGTCGTTTGGCCCGAAAACTATTTTCTGCAATTTTTGAAGCTTTAATTTTTGATAATTTACCCCCAAATAAAAGTGGAATTTTAAGTCCGACCTGATAGCCAATTAAATTGGAATTTAGTTGATTATTGGTTCCTTGAAAATACGCTACACTAATATCTGGCAATAACCTATTTGCCTCCTTTTTTGCGAGGTTGTTGTACAGAGCTTCGATATTTTTAGTGTACAAGAGACTAACATTCTCTTTTTCGGAATTTTCTTTGAGCGACAATTTTTCAAGTGGAGAATTGAGGATGCGTACGTTTTTTACTTGCATTAAATTTTCCAGTTTTTTGCTTGCCAATTGCATAGCTTCAATCGCTTGTTGATATTGGGAGCTCATCTTTCGACGTTCCGATTTGACTTTTAGATATTCCAAATAATCGATTTCACCGAGTTTGTATTTCGCTTCCGTAAACTTGGTAGAATTACGATAGATACTGTCCATGTAGCGAAGAATATTCAGTCTATTTTTCTGATAGCTCAATTGATAATAGGCAGAACTAACGTTTTCTATTAATTGTTCTTTCAGAATTGCATAATTTGATTTTTCAATTTCCAATTCGGTCTTTTTGATTTTCTTTTCAGATCCATATAGGGTTGGGAATTTGAAATCTTGAGCAATTCCGAGTACTCGAATTGGCATATTGTTAATTGCCAAATTGTTTTCATCATAGCTGTAATAGATGGTTGTTTTATCAAAGTCATAAACGCCTTTAATAAGTGCCTTCTTTTCATCAACGGCTAGTGCTGCAGCTTTTAATCCAAAGTTGTTTTGCATAGCCAAGTCAATAACTTCTGCAAGATTTAGTTGATTTTGCCCTATAATTTGTGATCCTAATAAAAGGGCTATTACAACCAAGGTGTTTTTTTTCATTTTGTTAGTGTTTTTCTTTCAAACCAAGCATATAAAACTGGAAGGACTAAAAGGGTTAAAATGGTAGCACTAATCAATCCTCCAATGACTACCGTTGCTAAAGGACGTTGCACCTCGGCGCCTGCACTTGTAGATACGGCCATAGGCAAGAATCCTAACGATGCTGCCAATGCAGTTAACAACACTGGTCTTAATCGCTCTAGTGTTCCCCGGATAACGACTTCTTTTAATTTTATATCCCCTTCCTTTTTTAAACTCTTAAAATGTTCAACCAATACTATTCCGTTGAGAACTGCAATTCCGAATAAGGCAATAAATCCAATTCCGGCAGAAATACTAAATGGCAACCCTCTTATCCAAAGAAGTAAAATACCGCCAACTGCCGACAATGGAATGGCTGAATAAACGAGTGCTGCTTCTTTTATTGATCCGAAGGCAAAGAATAGTAATAAGAATATCAAAGCCAATGCAATAGGAACTGCAACATACAAACGATCTTTGGCCTCATTTAAGTTTTCGAATTGTCCGCCATACTCAATGGTATAACCAGTCGGAATTTTTATTTCGTTATTGATTATTTCTTGAATGTCATTGACCACAGTTTGAAGATCTTTATTGCGAACATTCACGCCTACCACAACGCGACGTTTGGTATCGTCTCTGGAAATCTTTGCTGGACCTTGAGAATAGGTAACTTTTGCAACTTCTCTGAGTGGAACTTTTTTGCCCGATGGAGTATCTACGTACATGTTCTGTAGATCTTGGATGGATTTTTCTGAAGTACGGTCAAAGCGTAAGGTCAGATCAAATCGTTTTTCTCCTTCATAAATATCGCCAACAACATCACCTGAAAACCCCATGGTGATGATTCGGTTGACGTCAGCAATGTTCATTCCGTATCTCGCAATTTTGTTACGATCAAATTGAACCGACATCTGTGGCAATCCTTCCGTTTTCTCAACCGTAATGTCGGAAGCACCTTCAACTTCTTGAATGCTCAATTTGATTTGTTCGGCGATGGACGCCAACGTATTTAAATCTTCTCCAAAAACTTTTATTGCAATGTCTGCGCGCACTCCAGTAATAAGCTCATTAAAGCGCATTTCAATGGGTTGAGTAAATTCGAGCTCTATATCTGGAATCACAGCCAATGCCTCTTCAAATTTTGAAGCCAGTTCATTTTTAGAACTTGCATTTACCCATTGGTCTTTGGGTTTTAACCGAATAATAATGTCGCTTTCTTCCATAGACATCGGATCAGTTGGAACTTCTGCTGCACCAATTCTACTAACTACCTGTTCGACTTCTTCGAATTTATCCAATAGAATCTTTTCTATGGCTGTGGTGATCTCAATCGTTTTTTTGAGTGAGGTTCCCGTTTTTAAAACAGGTTGAATCACGAAGTCACCTTCATCCAAAGTAGGCACAAATTCGGCCCCCAGTCTACTAAACATTACTAAACTCACAACCAATAGGATGGCTGAAGATGTCACGACAGTTTTTTTATTGGATAGTGCCCAATGAAGGATGGGCTGATAAAACTTTTTAAGTCCATCTATGAGTCGATCCGATATATTTTTCTTTTTTTGATGATGCGGCCTTAGCACCAAAGATGAAATCACTGGAATATAGGTAAGGCAGAGAATCATTGCTCCGATAAGAGCAAAGCTAAAAGTGATGGCCATGGGTGTGAACATCTTTCCTTCAACTCCTTTCAATGATAAAATCGGAATAAATACAATTAAAATAATTAGTTGACCAAAAATGGCAGAATTCATCATTTTTGAGGCACTATTAAAGGTAATTACATTTATTTTTTCTTGTCTTTCTTTCCTTCCAACACCTTCAAGTTTGCTGCTTTTCTGAACAATGGTAAAAGCAATAAATTCTACCACAATGACGGCACCATCGATGATGATTCCGAAGTCAATGGCTCCAAGGCTCATCAAATTTGCGTCAATCTTAAATAGGGCCATTAATGATATAGCAAAAAGCAAACTCAATGGAATTACCGAGGCGACTACAAAGCCAGATCTCAGATTGCCCAAAATCAGTACAACTACAAAAACTACAATGAGTGACCCAATGATTAAATTTTCAGAGACTGTATAAGTCGTTCTGTCAATAAGTTCACTGCGGTCTAGGAATCCATTGATGAATACACCTTTTGGTAGGCTTTTCTGAATTTCAGATACTCTTTCCTTTACGGCATCGATCACTTGTTTGGAATTTTCATCCTTAAGCATCATGATCTGCCCTAGGACTTTTTCCCCTTCTCCGTTTCCTGTGATTGCACCAAAGCGAGTCGCATAACCATAACTTACTTTCGCAACATCTCTTAAGAAAATGGGATTGGGTTGGCTCTTTATCACGATGTTTTCTATATCATTGATATGCTTAAGCAATCCTTCTCCTCGAATGAAATAGGAAGTATTATCCTTTTCAATATAACCTCCTCCTGCGATTCCATTATTTTTTTCTAAGGCAGTATATATTTCTGAAATGCTGATGTCCATAGCCATGAGCTTTTTTGGATTAATCGCCACTTCATATTGTTTCAAATAACCACCCCAGGTATTGATTTCAACGACTCCTGGAATTCCTGATAATTGCCGCTTGACAATCCAATCTTGAATGGTACGTA
>CAYFJL010000164.1:0-6872 GCA_964343335.1 uncultured Polaribacter sp.
CGTCCCAATTGTGATTGGCCATTTTAAATTTAGAAGAGTGTGCAGGCAATATGCGCTTGGCTTTTAAATCTTTGGCAGCTTGTATAACGTCTTCCGGAAAATTGTGAACCGCTCGCCAAGCAGCATTGTACTGACCGTTATCTAAAATAGCAAAATCAATTGTTGCATATTTCTTCCCAATGGCTGCAAAATGACTATCGTAACCACTATCTCCACCTACATAAATAGTCATCGATGGTGATTTAATTAAAAAGGATGCCCAAAGGGTATTGTTGCGGGAAAATCCTCTGCCCGAAAAATGCCGAGCAGGCTCGCAATGAATGCTTAGGTCGGTGCCTTGTTGTGTGCTTTCGTACCAATTTAATTCGATGATTTTATCTTCGGGAACGCCCCACTTTTTAAGATGATTACCTACCCCTAAACCAACTATAAACTTTTCTGCCTTTTCTTTTAGATGGATTATAGTGGGGTAATCTAAATGGTCATAATGGTCGTGGGTAATGATAAGGTAATCGATTTTGGGAAAATCTTCTGCTTGATAAATATCCGTTCCCGCAAAGGCTTTGTTGGTACCGGGAACGGGAGATGCATTGCCGCTGAATACAGGATCTACCAAATAGGTTTTTTGGTCGAGTTGCATAAAATAACTGGAATGACCGAACCAAACAAGAACATTTTCCTCAATTGCTAAACTTTTCAAATCGGTTTTAATGGTAGGTAATGTTTTATCAGGAATAGGGTTAGAAGGTTTTTCAAATAGTTGCTCTTTTATCACTTGTGTCCAAGAATAATTAGGGGTAAGCATCGGTGTTGGACTGATATTTTGAAATTTACCATCCTTATAATTAGAGAGTTGTTCATATTTTTGCCTGTCATCTTTGGTTGGAGAAGCCCCAAATTTATCTTGTTGCATAAAAAGCCAAAGAGCAAGAATTAAAATGGAAACTATTACAATAAATACAATCATCACTTTTTTTAATTTTCGAAAAAACTTGTTCATCTTTTTTAGATAGAAAAATTTGATTCATTTAAATTCTTGAAAAAGCCAACACATCTAATCTTTTCCAGAAAGCTTATCACTATTTTCTTTTATTAATTTGCTAAAAACACAACGGGCAACTACTACGGGATTTTCTTGGTGGTCTTGAAAAAGTTGAATATCCACTTTAACGATGGTTTTCCCATCTTTAATCACTTGGGCTTTAGCTTCTATATCGCTGGAGGTTGCAGCGTGTAGATAGTCTATGCGCATATCAATGGTATTGAGTTTGTCTTTGGGAGATTGCAGCGTAGTAGCAGCTGCAGTGCCACCTGCTGTATCTGCAATAGCAGCTAAAAACCCTCCGTGCCAACGCTCTTGAATGAAATCTCCAATGAATTCGTTTTTAAAAGGAACGTGAAGATGTGCATAACCCGACTTCACTTCCAAAATTTTTATACCTAATAGTTGATTAGCAGGCATCAATTCTTCAATGCCTTTTTTTAATAACTCAATAAATTCTTTTTGCATATTTTATGGCTTTATTTGTCATTTAATTTGCCGGTTGCAAATAAATAAGACCGCAAGATAATTTTTTTAATGATTTCTTTTTCTTCTTCATTTCGAGGGGCATACACCATAATAAAATTATGAGTAAGATAGCCCATTTTGGCAACTGGGTGTAACTCACCCCAACCTCGGCTTATGACATATTCAGCATCTTTTAATGTTAGACCTAAGTGCATACTGCCATCGGGCACTGGATGAAAGTGAGCAAACTCATTTCCAATCATAAAGGCGTGACAATCATTGCACATTTTGTCGGAAGAGAGACACATAGCTTGGGCTCCGGGAACAGATATTTTGCTGAACTCTTTGTTGATTTCAGGAAGCGAGAATGCCCAATCCATTAGTGAATCAACGAGTTTACGGTCTTCGGGCTGTTGATTCAGCTGCATATGTGGGTTGCTTGGTGTAGTTTTGGGTTTAATCCCATTTCGTAAGGGAAGTTCAAAGGTGTTTTCGTTTATCATATTTTTAGGGATTGATTTTTCATATTTTGTTAATTGTATTTTTCCTTGATTGAAACTGACGCTAAATGAAGTGAAAATCAAAACGATTAATAGTAAGTACCAATAACAGGATACTGTCATTATTGTTTGATGATAAAACTCCTTTCCCCAAAAGCGGGAAGGGAAGACTCTGATTCAAAAAAGTAATGTATTTCATCTTTGGAATCCATCAACCCTAAACTATATAATACAGGCACAAAATGGTCGGGCGTAGGAGCTGCCAGTTTGCCTAATTTATGACTGTTTTGATAATTAATAATGTTAGAGATATTTCTTTTATCTATTTGTTCCTTAACCCAGTTATCATATTCCATCTCCCAACCATAGGGCGAACTATCATTGCTTTGCATTTTTTTCATAGCAAGTGGGAGATTGTGAATTAATGCACCGCTGCCAATGATGAGTACTCCTTTTTCACGAAGTGATTTTAATTGTTTTCCTAACTCGTAATGATATTCAGGTTTTGCATAATAGTCGATGCTTAATTGAAATACAGGCACGTCCGCTTCAGGAAACAAGTGCATAAGCATAGGCCAAGCTCCGTGGTCGAGACCCCAGTCGGTAGTTTCGCTAACCGATGGGATAATGCGTTTTACTTCTTTTGCAATTTCAGGGGAGCCTTTAGCTTTGTAAAATACATCATAATATTCTTTAGGAAACCCATAGTAATCGAAAATCTGTTGCTGTTCAGGCGATACGTTAACAAAAGTTCCTCTGGTACACCAGTGAGCCGAAACCACCAAAGCAGCTTTTACTTCATAATTTTTTTTCAATTCCTTTCCCAATTGAAATAAGGTATTCCAAAAGGTGCGTTCTTCTCTTGAAAGCGGAATATCCATAGGATTGCCATGCGAAGTAAATAAAACAGGCATCTTTTTTCCTTGAACAGGAAGTTCATCCGTATATTTTCTAAAGCTGCTTAAGGTATTCACAATTGTTAGTCCTAATGTTGCTAATATAAATTGTTTTCTATCCATTTTAAGTTGACTGTTCTAATACTGGATTTGATTAAGAAGGATTTCCACTGATTAGTCTTGTAAACATTTCAGGGGTTCTTAACCAAGCAGTTACCCAAATAAACAACAGAACGATGGATTGAAAAACGTAAGGCTCGTCATTGGCCATATGTACCAATATGGCACCTCCAAAATAAGCACTCAATAACAATACCCCTAAAACAGCAGTGCGAGGTATCAAAAACAACAATACACTTACCAATTCGCCCAAAGCTATGATGGTTATCATTGAGCCCAAGCCCCATTTACCGAAATTTTCAACCATTTCGGGGTTACCTATTAGCTTTTGGCTGGCACTCATTACTAATAAAGCGGTAAGCAATCCTGCCATTACCCAACCTGTAATTTTTCTTTTTTTGCTCATAATTTTTTGTTTTAAAATGTTTAAACTCTATTTTCATCTGCAGTCCAATTTTTTATGCTTTCTTTTATGGCTTTTGGACTAAGGTTTTCTTTGGCTGCTCGCTCTATCAATGCTGCTAATTCTTCATCTGATGCAAATCTAGTGGCAACCAGTTGTGCCATAGTTAATTTATCTTCTAATTCTTCTAATCTGTTGCCTGTCAAAATATAATAGCGTAATCGTAGTTCTGCTCTTATGGTTCTGTCTTGATTTTTTGTGGCATACAATCTAGCTATTAAAGAAGCGAGAAAAACACTTAAAGCTAAAATCAGAAAAAAGATTTTTTCAGTCAGACTGTGGTCAGAGAATAGCAATACAATACTCAATATCACCCCAACAAGTGTGAGCGGAGATAGAATAAAATGATGAAGTGGATTGTAACGGACGTGATTTTTAAAATTTTGCATATTCAATTATTTTTTGGTTATACTTTGTTTAAAATTATTTACAATGATGCTCTTTAGTTAAGGCAATTAGCTTTTGCAAGGTATGTTTCATCTGGTCCATTTCTTCTTGACTTATCCCTGAATGACTAATGGAGCAAGATAATTTTTCAGGTATGTAACTCGCCTTCTTTTTTAAATTTATTCCTTTTTCTGTAAGGCTTATCTCCACTACACGTTCGTCACTACTAGAGCGTTTCCTTGAAATAAAACCTTGACTTTCCAACCTTTTAAGCAAGGGAGTCAGGGTGTTGGACTCCAGCATTAGTTTACTGCCAATATCATTTACCGTCAGGTTTTGGTATTGCCAGAGCACCAACATCGTTAAATATTGAGGGTAAGTAAGCCCCAACTCGTTGAGCAGGGGCGTATAAAGTTTGGTTACCACTCTAGATGCTGCGTATATCGGAAAACAATACTGATTTTCAATTTCTAATTCAGCAGAATTTTTCATTTTTAAAGAATTTTTCGCAGGTAACTTTCCATTTTCTCCGGCTTGGTGGTAGGAGCAAATCGTTTGACCGGCTTTCCGTTTTTATCAATGACAAATTTGGTAAAATTCCATTTGATGTTGCTACCTAAAATGCCTCCAAGTTTGGATTTTAAATACTTAAAAACGGGGTGAGCATTGGGCCCATTGACTTCTACCTTGTCGAACATAGGAAAACTTACCCCGTAATTAATTTCGCAAAATTCACTAATCTCATTGGCTGTGCCTTGTTCCTGCTTTCCGAATTGGTTGCAAGGAAATCCCAAAATAACCAACCCCTTGTCTTTGTATATTTTATACAAATTTTCCAATCCCTCATATTGTGGGGTAAGTCCGCACTTGCTAGCAGTATTTACCACCACTATGGTTTTACCTTCAAACTCTTTCAAAGAAATGGTTTCTCCGTTGAGTTTTTTTGCCTCAAGTTCAAATAAGCTCGCTTCCATTTTAATTACTTTTTAGTTGGAAAATAAGTTTTGAAAAAGGCTTTCATATCCTTCCAAGAAGCTTTGTCGGCAGCTTCATTGTAGGAAATGGGAAGGTTGAATTTTTCCCCGGTAGCTGTAGATGCTTTATTGGTAAAAGCGTGTGTGGCATCAGCATAAGACTTAAACTGGTAGGTAATGTTGTTGTCTTTCATTTGTTGATGAAAATTATCCACATCAGCTTGCGGCACAAACGAATCACTTTCACCGTGGCAAACCAATACTTTGGTGTTTTTCATTGCAGGACTAGCTTGAAAGCCGCTTAGTCCACCGTGAAAACTAACCACAGTTTCTAATGGTACCCCTAAGCTGGCAGCAAAAAGCGAAACCGTTCCGCCAAAGCAATAACCTATGGCACTTACTTTTGAAGCGTCCACCTGTTGTAGTTGAACTACAGCATCATAAGCCGCCTGCATCCGACTTTTTATCAGGTTAGGATCCCCATAAAACCTTCCGGCATTGGCCTGGGCATCGGCAGGGTTTTCTACGACCAATCCATTACCGTACATATCCACCGCCATAGCTACATAGCCTAACTCTGCCAACATTTTAGCACGATTTTTCACATAGTCGTTCAGCCCCCACCATTCGGGCACTACTAAAATGGCAGGTTGTTTTCCCTTTTGCTTTGCAGGATAATAAACAACGCCATTGAGTGTAACCTCGCCATCTTTATAGGTAATTTCTTCAGTTTTAACCTTGCTTTTTACATTTTCTTTGCTGTTTTGGGCAGTCAGAGTTTCTACACTAAAAAGGAGTGTAAAAAGCAATAAAATGTATGTTTTAAAATTTATCGTATTCATTCTGTTTGGTTTTTAAATTTTATAAAAAGAAATCTCCATTGGCTCTATCCATAGCTGTAAACTGCAACATCCAATAAGGATAAATAGGGTTTAATGCTGTTAGCTCATCCAGGATTTTAACATCTTCTGCATCCATTTCCCAGGTAGTAGTTTTGATGTTGTCTTCCAACTGGTGAGGCTTGGTAGCTCCAATAAGTACGGAAGTTACTCCGGGTTTTCTCAAAAGATAATTTAGGGCTGCTTGTGCTATAGAAGCCTTGTGTTTGTTGGCAATTTTTTCCAACTCATCAACAATAGCATAGCCTTTTTCCGGATCGATTTGAATAAAATTCTGCTCTTCATTGGTTCTTCTTGCTCCTTCCGGCATTGGCTTGTCTTTTCTGTATTTACCGGTTAAAAATCCGCCTCCAAGTGGCGACCAAGGGGTAAAGGCTAGTTTTTGATCCAAGCAAAGCGGTATCAATTCATATTCTACATCTCTGGATATAAGTGAATAAATGGCTTGCAATGAGACGGGTTTTTCCCAATGATTTTTTTCAGCGGTGTTGATAAACTTCATTAGCTGCCAAGCCGGGAAGTTACTTACCCCATAATATCTAATTTTTCCTTGTGAAACGAGGTCATCAAGGGTTGAAATGGTTTCTTCAAAAGGAGTAATTGGATCGTAACTATGAAGTACATAATGGTCGATATAGTCGGTACCCAATCGTTTTAAACTGTTGTGACAACTCTCGATAATGTGTTTTCTGGAAAGGCCCACATCATTAATTTCTTTACTCATTCTACCGCGGACTTTGGTAGCAATGATGACATCCTTTCTTTTGTCTTTCACTGCTTTTCCTAAAATATCTTCCGATTGGCCGTGAGAATAAACATCAGCAGAATCGAAGTAATTAATGCCAGAGTCTATGGCGATGTCCACTAATCGCTTGCTATCTTCATAGCCTAGAGAACCTACCACACTCCAGTAGCCACTGCTACCAAAACTCATCGTTCCCATACAAAGTTCTGAAACTAAAATTCCTGAATTTCCTAATTGATTGTACTTCATAGTGATTTAATTTAAAGTGAATGATAAATATTTAAGTGTAAAAGTATATCTTTGAAGATTAAATCGCAAGCAATATATTTTGTTTTAACAAATTTTAGGATTTTGAAATTTTTTACACTGACCGCTAAC
>CAYFJL010000165.1:0-6811 GCA_964343335.1 uncultured Polaribacter sp.
GAGCTCAGAAAGAACTCTAAGAGTGTCCTCATTGACTTCTCGTCGTCTACTACTAATATCTTTTTCTTCATGATTATTCATTTTACTGTTAATTAAATCATCAAAGTATTTGATGGTTTTCTTAAGACCTTCATCAAGCATTACCTTAGGTTCCCAGTCTAATACTTGTTTGGCAAGTGTGATGTCTGGTTTACGCATCATTGGGTCGTCTGATGGTAATGGCTTGTAGATGATTTTCGATTTTGAATTGGTCAATTCAATTACTTTTTGAGCCAATTCTAAAATGGTAAACTCAACGGGATTACCGATGTTAACCGGACCTCTGAACGAATCAGGTGTATCCATCAATCGAATCATACCTTCTACTAGGTCATCAACATATTGGAAACTTCTTGTTTGATCTCCTTTACCATAAACGGTAATATCTTGATTTTGAAGTGCCTGAATGATAAAGTTAGACACTACTCTACCATCATTCGGATGCATATTCGGACCATAGGTATTAAAGATTCTTACAATCTTGGTGTTCACACCATTCTGATAATTGTAATCTCTAAACAAGGTCTCTGCAGCTCTTTTTCCTTCGTCGTAACAAGAACGCTCACCCATTGGGTTTACATTGCCCCAATACGATTCTGGCTGTGGATGCACTAATGGATTTCCATAAACCTCACTGGTGGAAGCTTGTAAAATCTTGGCATTTACACGTTTTGCCAAACCTAACATATTGATGGCTCCCATTACGGAAGTCTTAATGGTCTTAATTGGATTGTACTGATAATGAATTGGTGATGCCGGACAAGCTAAGTTGTAGATTTCATCTACCTCAATCAAATACGGATTGATCACATCATGTCTGATAAATTCGAAATACGGATTCGAAAGTAAATGAACGATGTTTTGCTTGCGTCCAGTAAATAAATTATCCATACAGTACACTTCGTGGCCGTCGTTTAAAAGTCTTTCGCACAAATGCGATCCGACAAATCCGGCACCTCCTGTTATAAGTATTCTCTTTTTATCCATGATATTTATTTTTACTGTTAATGAATGAATTAAACAACAAACTCAAGTTTGTTCACCTTGTTAACTACGTTTGGACGAATACCAATACAGTAATAGTTGTATTCAAGATCTTCCATCTCTTCCTTATCGAAGATGTTTCTTCCGTCAAATATGGTAGAAGCATTCATTAAGCGCTTCATAATATTGAAGTTAGGTAGTCTAAATTCAGACCATTCTGTTAATACCGCCAAACAATCAGCATCAATCAATGCTTCATATTGATCTGGACAATAAGTAATACTATCACCAAAGTGATGTTTTGCTTCTTCCATAGCTACTGGGTCATAAGCTCTAACTTTGGCTCCAGCTTCTAACAAACGACTGATGATTTCTAAAGCAGGTGCTTCACGCATATCATCTGTTTTAGGTTTGAAGGAAAGACCCCAAATTGCGATGGTTTTTCCTGCCAAATTACCGTCGTAATGTGCATAGATTTTGTTAAACAATACTGTTTTCTGAGCTTCGTTTACCTCTTCAACAGCTTTTAAAACTTTCAATTCATAGTTATTCTTCCCAGCAGTCTTAATTAAGGCTTTCACGTCTTTAGGGAAACATGATCCTCCGTATCCAATTCCTGGATAAATGAACTTAGGACCAATACGTCCGTCAGATCCGATACCTTTTCTTACATTGTTTACGTCTGCTCCAACAATCTCACATAAGTTTGCGATATCATTGATAAAACTAATCTTAGTAGCCAGCATTGAGTTCGCTGCATACTTCGTCATTTCAGCAGAAACGATATCCATAAATAAAATTGGATGTCCGTTTAATGTAAATGGCTTGTATAATCTTTTTAATAATTTTTCAGCTTTCGCTCCTTCTGTACCACAAACGATTCTGTCTGGTTTCATGAAGTCATTGATCGCTGCACCTTCTTTCAAGAATTCTGGATTGGAAGCCACATCAAATTCGATGTTTACACCTCTCTTATCTAATTCTTCTTGAACGGCGTTTTTCACTTTAATAGAAGTTCCAACTGGCACTGTACTCTTAGTAACAATCAGTTTATAATCTTCCATATGCTTACCACACTCTCTAGCTACTGCTAAAACGTGTTTTAAATCTGCACTACCATCTTCGTCTGGTGGTGTACCTACACTAATAAAGACAGCATCTGAAGTCTCTAGTTCGTTAGCCAAACTTGTTGAGAAATTCAAACGATTCTTTTTCATGTTGCGTAAAATCATCTCTTCCAAACCTGGTTCGTAAATTGGAATGATGCCTTTCTTTAGGTTGTCAATTTTCTTTTGGTCTATATCAACACATACTACGTCGATACCTACTTCTGAAAAACAAGCGCCAGTAACTAATCCTACATAACCGCTTCCTACAATTGCTATTTTCATAATCTTGAGATTTTAATTAAACTTGGTACAAACCTACAACCGAGATTGACCTCCAATTCGTAATTATCGATGAATGACTAGGATGTGTAGTTCAATAGGCAAATTCTTGCAGATTAATTAAAAATGGACTTTTCATCGGGTAAAAAAGCCTTTATCGATCAATTTTCGCTCTTCTACACCAATATTGAAGGGAAATGAGGAGTATTGAATACCTTATATATATAGGAAGCCATAAATAAGTCGATTCATCTATACTAAACATCATTTCATCGAACTTAAATTCTGAACCCTTGCATTCCTCATAAATTTGTAGAGAAATCAATTTTTAAATAAAAAGTCATGTCCAGAATAGTAGTAACAGGCGGTCTCGGTTTTATAGGATCTCATACAGTGGTTGAGCTATTAAACAACAATTATGATGTTGTGATTATCGATAACCTTTCGAACTCCTCTGCCGATGTAATGAAGGGAATTAAAAATATTACAGGGAAAGAACCCGAACTACATTTGTTCGATTTGAACGATCAGCCTAAGGTTTTAGATTTTTTCAAAAATAATAAAGACATTACAGGCATCATCCATTTTGCAGCCTATAAAGCGGTGGGTGAAAGTGTTCAACTACCTATTAAATACTACGAAAATAATTTGTTCTCTTTAGTGAATATCATGAAAGCTGTTCACGAGTTCAATCTACACCTAAACTTTATTTTTAGCTCTTCGTGTACTGTTTACGGTCAAGCAGAAGTACAACCTGTAGATGAAAATACACCTGCGCAGCCCGCTGAATCTCCCTACGGTAATACAAAACAAATTTGTGAAGAGATTTTAAGAGATTATTCTGTTAGTGCAGATAACCTTAACATAATTTCCTTACGTTACTTCAATCCCATTGGAGCACATCCAACATCAGAAATTGGTGAACTTCCTCTTGGTAAACCAAATTGTTTGGTTCCTTATTTAACCCAAAGTGTTGCCGGTGTATTAGGTCAATTAACGGTTTTTGGTGATGATTACAACACACCTGATGGTACTTGTCTACGCGACTATATTGATGTTATCGATTTATCGAAGGCTCACGTTGCTGCACTCAAAAAACTGGAGAATGGTAAGGATAATCCAAATTACGATGTATTTAACTTGGGTACTGGAAACGGAACCTCGGTATTGGAGGTAATTCAAACCTTCGAAAACGCTACAGGTGAAAAAGTGAATTACAAAATCGGTCCTCGAAGATCTGGTGATGTGGAATCCGTTTATGCGCGTACCGATAAGGCCTTTGAATTATTGAATTGGCAAGCTACTACCCCATTGTCTGAATCTCTAAACAATGCCTGGAAATGGGAGAAAAAAATTAGAGGTATCAAGAAAGAACAGAACGTACTGCAAAGTACAATGTAACCCCCATCTATTTAAGCAATAAAAAGGGAGTCAAATTCTTGACTCCCTTTTTCTTTATGCTGTATTTATTATAATAGGTTTAGGCGCTTTCGTAGCTCATTCCGATTTCCTTTACTCACCGGAATAACATCTCTTTTGATTAGTACACTATTGTCTTCGATATCCACAATCTTGTCAATGTTGATGACAAAAGATCGATGAACTTTTAAGAATTTATCCTTTGGTAGTTTTTCTTCTATCCGTTTTAATGGACAATGAACTACGAAGTTCTTTTTATCCGTTTTTATTTTTATATAATCTCCTTTGGCTTCAACTATATCAATACTCGGAATGTCGATTTTCACCAACCTTCTATCAATATTCACATAGAGCTTATCCTCTGTAATTGTTTGCTCTCCATTGGTGGTTGGTTTCGGAACATCCGCTTGCTTTCCGTAGCGCTTTTTGATACGTTCAAACATTTTTTTAAACCGATCAAACTCAATCGGTTTCACCATGTAATCGACAATAAAATCGTATTCATAAGCCTCCACAGCGAAGTTTCTGTCGGAGCTAATCATCACAATTTTAGGTGGATTCTTAATCGTTTCAATCAAATCAAAACCACTAAACTCAGGCATATGAATGTCGAGAAACATTAACTCAACATCATTTTTATTGAGAAATTTAATCGCCTGCATCGCATTCGAAAAAACTCCAACAATCTCTATCGCTGGAATTTGATCCGCCATATGTCGAATGATTTCTCTAGATAATTGCTCGTCGTCTACAATGATACTCTTCATTCTTTGTTATTGATTTGAATTTAAGTAATCGGTCATGATAGGTAACATACTTTCAAAATACTCTTGTTGCTCTAAATTCGCTTCTACCAAACCATGTTCATATTTATTGGCTAAAGAATAACTCTTTTCCAAGCCTAACATGCCCATTTTGTGTTTGATACGATGAACGTACAGCTTGGCTTTTGGGTAATCTTTCTTATTTAAATTTTCAAAGTAGAGATCTATATCCTCTACTAATTCAGTTCTTAATATTTCTAGCAGTTGCTTTTTAAAAGCATCATCGCCCTTCGCGAAGGCATCTAAATATGATGAATTTGGTTGTTCCATTTGTTGGGGGTTTAGAAACTTCTTAGGAGTTTACAGCAATTGATTCTGCCTCACTCCAATAATCTACTATTAAATTAATTCGCCTTTCATAGTCTTGAAAGCGCAATGGTTTTAAAAAATAACCGGCAGCTCCAAGGGAAAGAACTTCTTCTAACTCTCTTGGATTAACGGCTGATGTCATTACAACACAAGGAATTCTTGTTTGTTTGTCTCCTGCATTGAGTTGTTTTAAAAATTCAATACCATTCGTGTCGGGCATATTCATATCCATCACAATTAAATCTGGAGAAATTGTCATTAAAAGGTCTAGCGCCTCAGCACCATTTTTAGCAATGGTAATCTTATGTTCGGAAGACTTTAAGGCTCTATTAAACTTAATGTGTTCAATAGTGTCGTCATCAAGAAGTAAAATGTGTAATTCTTTTTTCATATTTAGAACCTTACAGACTTAAATCTACGAAAATTTTAGAAATCCACTTTCGGTGAATAGACCTAATCGTAGAGACCAATGATGACTTTATGTAGAAGAAAGTCGTAACAATCTATATAAAGATACTTCAAAAAATGAAATTACACCAATGACTTGGGTATTAATTTGATCGGAAAGAGTTGGTATGATGGTATACTAGGCTGGTTTGCGCAATAGAAAATCCTCGAGACGATAGATATTATTGTAGTGAACATATCGGTCAGAAAACACCTGTAACTCGCTTAAATCAGAATTAGGAGATAATTCTTTCAATTCGTGCTTAAAAGAATTGAAGGTGTGTATTTGTTCAATGGTATTGGCGTAAAGAATAAATTTATAATCCTTCCTTCGCTGTAAAAGTCGCACCCCATTTTTAATGATCAATTTCTCTTTGGATGGACGCTTGATATTTATAAATGAAGAGTTCACAGCGAGCTCATTGATTTTTTCTTCTATGAAATATAGATTTTCATCTGGCTCTTGATTCAGAACTAAACATAGCCCTTTGATATCGGATTCTATTTCTTTTAATAAATCGAAAGTTTGTTGATCTAGAATGTCATCTAGGGTAATATTTGAGAGTATTAATGCGAACATTAGGGGTTCTTTTTTGTAATCTAATTACTCAAAAATAAGTCACTAATGTTGTAATAAAGCTTGATAAGGGTTTAAGTCAACCCAAGCTTCGATAGGATGCAATAAATATCCGACGAATTACAAAAGATCTAGGCGTCTCATCAGTTCTGGACGCTTTGAACGGCTGATTGGAATGACGTCTCTTTCAATCAAAACACTATTGTCCTCGATATCTATAATCTTTTTCAGATTGATGATATAAGACCTGTGAATTTTTAAAAACATGCTCGGTGGCAACTTGTCTTCAATCTTTTTTAAGGTGGAATGAACACGGTAATTTTGATCCTCTGTTTTGATATGGATGTAGTCTCCTTTGGCCTCCACCAGGTATACAGATGCAGGATCAATCTTAATCAACCTTCGATCTATATTCACATAGAAATCGCTTTCTACAGAATTGGACTTCACGGACTTCGAACCAAATTTCGGAGGCTCAATTACCTTATTTTCAGCTTTTTGAATAGCCTTGTCGAATCTTGAAGATTCAATAGGTTTCATTAAGTAATCCACAATAAAATCATACTCAAAGGCCTGCAGTGCAAAATTTGGATCTGAGGTTGTAAGAATGATTTTAGGCGGATTCTTTAAGGTTTTGATAAGGTCAAATCCATTGAAATCTGGCATATGTATATCCAGAAATATGAGATCGACATCATTTTCATTTAAATACTTTATAGCAGGAAGGGCGCTTGAATAAGAGCCCTTTATTTTTAATGATCCATTTTCCTCGCATAAAACCTTTAAGATTTCTCTTGCGATTTTTTCGTCGTCAATAATTAGAC
>CAYFJL010000166.1:0-6807 GCA_964343335.1 uncultured Polaribacter sp.
AATTTTTAATCTTCAACCATCAATGTGTCTTAGAACTAAAAAAACCCATTTGATGATCTCAAACGGGTTTAATAAATATGTTGACTTTACTCAATACATCTTTAAATCGCCTGAGAGCAATTGTAAAAATGATGATGTAAATGAGTAAATTTCATGTCTACTTCTTTGTTGATGCAAATGTCATACTTTTTTGAACAAAATTCCAAATGATTTTAATAAAAATATGTTAAACAGCATTCAGGCAATCACGAACCTCAATTCACTCAATATCAGCCGAATAAATAAAAACACATTTTTCGACATAAAAATGTATCTTTAGACAGAATTGATACTACCTGTTGATTATGAGGTTGGTTATCAGTAGGTCAACCAAAACACTAATAAAAAACTACACATGGAATTACAAATCACCGATTTGAGTAAAACCTACTCAAATGGAGTTCAAGCACTCAAAAATGTAAACCTTACCATCCCTCAGGGTATGTTTGGATTGTTAGGTCCTAATGGGGCCGGGAAATCATCGCTTATGAGAACCATCGCCACCTTACAGGAGGCAGATTCTGGTTCTATCACTATGGGCGACATCAATGTACTCAAAGACAAGTCGAGAGTAAGAGAGGTATTGGGTTACCTTCCACAGGAGTTTGGTGTGTATCCAAAAATCACCTCCTATGACATGCTTCACCACATCGCCAAGTTGAAGGGTATTTCTAATAAAGGAGAACGCAAAGACTTGGTAGAATCTTTATTAAATAAAACCAATCTATGGCATGTTCGCAATAAGAGTTTGGGAACCTATTCTGGCGGAATGAAACAGCGTTTCGGAATTGCACAGGCCTTAATTGGAGATCCACGTCTTATTATTGTAGACGAACCAACAGCGGGACTAGATCCGGCAGAGCGAGTTCGTTTTCATAATTTATTAAGTGAAATTGGCGAAAATACCATCGTTATTTTGTCGACCCATATTGTTGATGATGTATCCAACCTCTGTAACAACATGGCGATCATTTGTCTTGGTGAAGTAGTCGCTCAAGGGAATCCGAATGATTTGACCAGTAAAGTTTCGGGTAAAATCTGGACCAAAGCCATCGATAAATCTGAATTGGAAGGATATCAATCGGAAATGCAAGTCATTTCAACACATTTGAAAGCCGGACAAACGATTATTCATGTCTTGAGTGATGAAAAGCCTCATAGTTCATTTAGAAAGAGTACGGCTACTCTTGAAGACGTGTATTTTGCAGAAATAACCACTCGAATGGAGTCGGTAATAGCATAATTGTATTCACATTTAAAATCATCAATTATGTTTAAAGAGATATTTTTATTCGAAATACGATACCGATTTAAAAGAGCCGCTACTTGGGCTTACTTCGGAATATTAGTTGCCTTTGGACTTTTTGTTTCCATAGGCGGTAACGGACCTGCTTCTGAGAAAGTGTTTGTGAACTCACCCATTGCGATAGCCACCATGCTTTCTACCATAAGTATCTTCGGTATAATGCTGTCGAGTGCTATTATGGGAGTACCGGTATACCGAGATATTGAGCACAAAACAGAAAATTACTATTTCTCCTATCCAATCACGGAAAAAGGATATTTACTAGGTAGATTCTTCGGATCCATGTTTGTATTACTTCTAGTGAGTTTAGGACTTCACCTAGGATTGGTCGTTGGATTTGAAATCGGACCTTATGCTGGTTTTGAAGAAGCTGAACGATTTACGGATTTCAACTTTTGGTGGTATTTACAACCTACCTTAATACTATATTGGTCCAATTTCTTTTTTGCTGGCTGTATATTTTTTACTCTGGTAAGTTTGACCAAACGGGTAATGCTAGCCTATGCTGGTGGTGCGATTCTGTTCATTTCCTACCTAGTAACACTCACACTCGCACAAGATTTAGAATCGAAAGACTTGGTTAGCTTGATGGATCCCTTCGGATTGGGAACCTATCAGAATATTACCCAATATTGGACGGCAGAAGAACAAAACACATTGACGATTCCTTTTGAAGGAATGTTGATTTGGAATCGATTATTATGGGTTGGCTTAGGATTAGTTTTATTTTTCTACACCTTGTTCCGTTTTGATTTCCAACGATTCTTAAATAAAAACTTCGGCAAAAAGAAGAAGAAAACAGAAGATAGTATTTCATCGAATGCAGTACTCACTAAGATTCCTAGTGTTGCGAAAACCTTTTCAACCAATCTAAATGTAAAACTGTTATTCAGTTTGGCCTTTCTGGAGTTTAAGAACATCATTCGAGACAACTTTTTTAGGGCCATTTTAATTGCAGCCGTTGCCTTTTTATTCTTTGATGCTTGGTTCGGATTTCCAATTTATGGAACTCCTTCACTGCCACTCACCTACTACATGCTCGAAGTAAAGGATTTCACCTATGTGATTCTCATTTTTATTTTGATAGTGTTTATGACTGGTGAAGTGTTACACCGAGAACGTGGAGTCCGCTACGATCAAATCTTTGGATCCTTGCCATTGCCAAGTGGAATCATATATGGCTCTAAATTTTTAGCATTGGCAATTGTAGCCTTCGTTTTGGTGAATCTTGTATTGGTTAGTGGAGTCATTAACCAAGTAGTCAAGGGGTATTTCAACTTTGAGTTTGACAAGTATTTTACAGACCTCTATTTGATAGAATACCCAAGGTATATCATCTTTATCATGATGGCCTTTTTTGTACATTCTATTGTTTCTAAAAAATTTATGGGACATGTGATCGCTATTGCGATTTGGATTTTCTTATTCGGATTGAACAGTTTCGCCGATGTAGATAACAATCTTTACTTATATGGATATTCTCCTGGATACACCGTTTCAGACATGAACGGATTTGGTCATTTCGGTGAGTCCTTGTTCTGGTTCCGATTTTATTGGCTGGCCTGTGGAGCTGTGCTTACCATCATCGGTTACCTTTTCTGGAGAAGAGGAACAGATACCGGTAGAAAAGCAAGGTTTGCTGTGGTTAAAAATCGACTGGCCTTAGGTACAGTTGCCTTGTTAGTTTTCTTCGGAGCGAGTTTTATCGGATCTGGATTGTTTATCAATTACAATACGAGAACATTGAACTACTATGCCGATAGCGATGCCGGAACACTCAATCAGGTCGAATATGAAAAGACCTTGAGTAAATATGAACGAATACATCAACCTAAAATCATTGACGTAAAAGTTAAGGCAGATTTACAACCTAAAGACCGAAGAGCTACCATCAATACAAGGTTTGTAATGGTGAACAAAAGCAATGAAGTCATTGACTCCTTACATTTGAGTTGGGGTGGTAAAAGCGGATTCAAAAAACAAATGGATTTCTTTGAAATTGATGGTGTGAAACCTGAATTGGGTATGGAATTCGAAAAGTTTGGTTATGAAATCTATGTGTTACCAAAAGCAATGCAACCCAACGACACGGTTACCATGGAACTCACGGTAACACGGTTTTTCGAAGGATTCCCGAATGAAGGATCTGGAAGCAATATTGTCTACAACGGAACATTCTTGAATAACAATTATTTTCCATCATTCGGATATAGTTCACAAGGCGAAGTTTCAAGTGATCAAGATCGAAAGAAACATGGATTGCCGGTAAAAGATTATTCACTTCCGGCCCAAGATGACGAATGGGGATTGAGTAATTTGCTCTTCAATGATGATGCCGATTACATCACCTTTGAAGGAACCGTAAGTACGGATTTAGATCAAGTAGCCATCATGCCCGGTTACCTTCAAAAGGAATGGGTAGAAAACGGAAGGAAATATTACCATTATAAAATGGAAGGAGAACTGGATTTCTTCTACAATGTTTCATCAGCCAGGTACGCCATTCATAAAGATGTTTGGCAAGGCGATAATGGAGAAAAAGTGAATATTGAAATTTTCCACCATCCGTCACATACTTATAATCTAGACCGATTTGTTAAAGGGGTGAAGCATTCCTTGGATTATTTCGCCAAAAATTATGGTGCGTATCAATACCGTCAAATGCGTATCATTGAGTTTCCTAGATATTCAACCTTTGCACAATCTTTTCCGAATACGGTACCGTATGCTGAAAGCTTCGGATGGGTTGGAGATTTTAGCGATCCTGAGGATTTAGATTACGTCTATACGGTTACAGCACACGAGGTTGCACACCAGTGGTGGGGTCATCAAATTACACCTTCCGCTACAAGAGGATCCAATCAAATTTCTGAAACTATGGCAGAATACTCCTCTTTAATGGTGATGAAAAAAGAATATGGTGTGGATGCCATGCAAAAATTCTTGAAGGAAGAATTGGATCGCTACCTCAGCAGTCGTGCTTTTGAAAGTAAATTTGAAAAAACACTTCTCGATAACGATACTCAGTCTTACGTGTGGTATCGTAAAGGAGGATTGATCATGTACGGTCTTCAAGATTTGATTGGGGAAGATTCCTTAAACAGCGGATTAAAAGCCTACATGACAGCGGCCAAATTCAGACCAAAGGCACCATTTACAAATACCACAGAATGGTACAAATACATAAACTCAGTAACTCCAGATTCATTGAAGTACTATTTGGAAGATAGCTTTGAAAAAATCACTTTGTACAACAACAAAGTTACCAAGGCTACGTACAAAAAACTAAATGAAAACTCATATGAGGTGAATTTAGAGGTTGAGAGTACAAAGAATTACTTTGATGGAAACGGAAAGCTGCTTGAAACAGGAGACAAACCCAATATCATTGAAATCGCAGTTTTTGATCAAGACAAAAAGAATAGTTTGGGAATGACTACCAAATCGCCACTTATATTGAAAAAACTATGGGTGAAACCTGGTAAGTCAACGTATACTTTCACTACGGATAAACTTCCCGTTAAAGCCGGAATTGATCCTTATAACAAACTTATTGATCGAATACCCGATGATAATTTGATCAATTTGGAAGAAACGGAAACAGATTAAAAATAAAAAAGCTCAAGATTGATTCTTGAGCTTTTTTTTATGTTTTTTATTTCGCTAGACGAAATTAATTTTTCGCATTCTTAAATTTTCTGGCGTTATTTCAAGGTACTCATCGTCTTTGATGTATTCCATGCATTCTTCCAATGAAAAATCGATTTTCGGAGCAATCTTCAATCCGTCATCAGAACCTGCAGCTCTTACGTTGGTTAACTTCTTACCCTTAATCAAGTTCACCGCCAAATCATCATTCTTAGAGTTCTCTCCTACTACTTGACCTTTGTAGATTTCTTGATTCGGATCAATAAAGAAACGTCCTCTATCTTGTAATCTATCAATCGCATAACCCGTAGCTTTACCAGTTTCGGCAGAGACAATAGCACCTTTGACTTCATCAGAGAATTCTCCTTTAAATGGTCCGTATTCAGAGAATCTATGGTTGATAATTGCTTGTCCGGCCGTTGCTGTTAAAATCTTATTACGCAAACCGATCAATCCTCTAGACGGAATGGTAAACTCCAAATGCTGTAAATCACCTTTAGGCTCCATCACCAACAAATCACCCTTACGTAAAGTCACAAGATTAATGGCTTTTGATGCCACTTCCTCAGGAACATCAATAGTCAATACCTCATAAGGTTCTGATTTTACACCATCAATATCTCTTAAGATTACCTGTGGACGACCCACTTGAAGTTCATAGCCTTCTCTTCGCATGGTTTCAATCAAAACAGATAAGTGCAATACTCCGCGTCCGAATACATTGAATTTATCTTCAGAATCGGTCTCGTCAACTCGTAAAGCCAAGTTCTTCTCCATTTCTTTGAACAAGCGATCTCTTAGGTGTCTAGAAGTTACAAATTTACCTTCCTTCCCAAAGAATGGTGAGTTGTTAATGGTAAACAGCATACTCATGGTTGGTTGATCTACTTTAATTCTCGGCAATTCTTCAGGATTTTCTAGATCCGCGATGGTATCTCCAATTTCGAAATCTTCTATTCCAGTTATCGCGCAGATATCTCCACTTCCAACTGTATCAACCTTGGCCTTGCCCATTCCTTCAAAAACGTGTAATTCTTTGATTCGTACTTTCTTCGTGGTTCCATCAGCCTTGCAAATCGCATAGTCTTTGTTCTGTTCTAAATCACCACGATACACCCTTCCGATGGCAATTCTTCCAGTAAATGAAGAATAATCTAAGGAGGTAATCTGCATTTGAACAGATCCTTCACGGTAAGGTGCTTCTGGAATCACATCAACTACAGCGTCTAAAAGAGGAATGATATTATCGGTTGGTGCTTGCCAATCTTCACTCATCCATCCTTGCTTAGCAGAACCATAGATGGTAGTAAAGTCTAACTGATCTTCAGTGGCATCCAAAGCAAACATCAAATCAAATACTTTCTCATGCACCAAATCAGGAGTACAGTTTTCCTTATCCACCTTATTAATTACCACAATTGGCTTCAATCCTAACTCAATGGCCTTCCCTAGTACAAAACGCGTTTGAGGCATTGGACCTTCAAAAGCATCAACCAGCAAAAGCACTCCGTCTGCCATTTTAAGAACACGCTCTACTTCACCACCAAAATCGGCGTGACCCGGAGTATCAATTACATTGATTTTTACTCCCTTATAGTTTACCGATACATTTTTGGATAAGATGGTAATTCCACGTTCACGTTCTAAATCATTGTTATCTAACAACAACTCCGTGCGCTCTTTACGATCATCAAGGATTTTAGCTTGATCAATAATCTTGTCGACCAAAGTAGTTTTTCCGTGATCTACGTGGGCAATAATGGCAATATTTCTAATAGACTGCATGAACTTCTGCTTAAATTTCGTGCAAAAGT
>CAYFJL010000167.1:0-6803 GCA_964343335.1 uncultured Polaribacter sp.
GTCAACAGTCGGAGGCAGAATTGCAAGCAGCTCAAGAAGAAAGTAAAGTACTAAAAGTTACAGAATTTGTTACGGTTAGTGAAGTTGCTACCATGATGGAAGTTGCTGTAACTGATGTGATCTCTGCGTGTATGTCCTTAGGGATGATGGTAACCATGAATCAGCGTTTGGATGCTGAAACCTTGGTAATCGTTGCTGAAGAATTTAATTACGAAGTAGAATTTATTGGAGCTGAGGTTGAAGAATCTATCGAAGAGGTTGAAGATCAACCAGAAGATTTAGAAACTCGTGCGCCAATTGTAACGGTAATGGGTCACGTAGATCACGGTAAAACATCTTTATTAGATTACATTCGAAACGCAAATATTGTTGAAGGTGAAAGCGGTGGTATTACTCAGCACATCGGAGCCTATTCTGTAAAAGTGGGTGATCAAAAAATCACTTTCTTAGATACACCAGGACACGAAGCCTTTACAGCCATGCGTGCTAGAGGTGCACAGGTAACGGATTTGGTAATTATTGTAGTAGCTGCCGATGATGATGTGATGCCACAGACGAAGGAAGCGATTTCTCACGCGCAAGCCGCCGGAGTACCGATTGTATTTGCGATCAATAAAATAGATAAGCCAAATGCGAATCCAGATAATGTAAAGACACAATTATCGAGCATGAACTTATTGGTAGAAGAATGGGGTGGTAACATCCAATCTCAAGACATTTCTGCCAAAACGGGTCAAGGTATTGATGAATTGCTTGAAAAAGTATTATTAGAGGCTGAAATTTTAGAATTGAAAGCCAATCCAGATAAAAACGCATTGGGTACGGTTGTAGAAGCACAATTAGACAAAGGACGTGGATACGTTACGACAATCTTAGTGCAAGCAGGTACTTTGGCAATTGGTGATTACTTGCTAGCCGGTAAGAATAGTGGTAAGGTAAAAGCCATGTTCGATGATAAGGGTAAAAAAGTGAAACAAGCGGGTCCTTCGATTCCAGTTTCTATCCTAGGTCTCGATGGTGCTCCTCAAGCAGGTGATAAATTCAACGTATTTGACGATGAGCGTGAAGCGAAACAAATTGCCGCCAAACGTTCACAGCTACAACGAGAGCAGTCTGTAAGAACTCAGAAAACATTAACGCTTGATGAAATCGGACGTCGTATTGCATTGGGTGACTTTAAAGAGTTAAATATCATCTTAAAAGGTGATGTGGACGGTTCGGTAGAAGCTTTAACAGATTCATTCCAGAAATTATCGACTGAAGAAATTCAAGTAAACATCTTACACAAAGGTGTGGGTGCAATCACAGAGAGTGATGTATTGTTGGCCACTGCATCTGATGCGATTATTGTCGGATTTAATGTAAGACCTCAAGGTAACGCGAGAGCAGTTGCTGATAAGGAAGAAGTGGATATCAGAACATATTCAATCATCTATGACGCCATCAACGACTTGAAAGATGCGATGGAAGGTATGTTGTCACCAGAAATGAAAGAAGAAGTTACTGGTAATGTGGAGATTAGAGAAGTTTATAAGATTTCTAAAATCGGAAATATTGCAGGATGTATGGTGATGACTGGTAAGATTTTCAGAGACTCGAAAGTACGTATTGTAAGAGATGGAATTGTAGTACACGATGGTGTTCTGGCCTCCTTAAAACGATTCAAAGATGACGTGAAAGAGGTAGCCAAAGGATACGATTGTGGTCTTCAAATCAAAGGATACAACGATATAAAAATAGGTGATCAGTTAGAAGCCTATCAAGAAGTAGCAGTAAAAAAGAAATTGAAATAATTTCTTTTTTACTTGCCTAACGGCACGATAATTATTCCGGCAAACTTTTCAGAAATGGCCAAGGAAGCTCGATCTGCTTCCAATTTGGTTTTGTAATCACCTACAAGCACTTTCCAATAAGGTTGCTCATACCTTAAGTATGACTTGGTCTTTGGAAAATTTGTACGAAAACTTTTTCGCAATTTACGAGCCTCATCTTCCTGTCCGTAATAAATTTGAATTCGGAAACCGTAGCCATACTTTTTGTTAAATGCCCTTTTTTTGGTGATTAGATTTTGAATGGCATCACTACTCTTTGTCTGTCCATTCTGAGCTTGAAGACTCGAACTGACTAACACAAAAAAGCATCCTAAGAAAAATATTTTAAAAACCTTCATTTTCACCGAATTAAGAGTGTGTAAAAATAACGAGTTCATTTAATATTTATTCCAAATTAATTTTATTTAGAATAATTATAAATTATCATTTAAGGCTGTTTAGACGGGCAAAATTTTCTCCATATGTACTATTTTTGCTCAACTTGTTACAAAAGAATTTTGTAGCAGTATCAAAGCAAACAAAAACTACATTGTAAATATGAAAAGTGTATTTCTGCACAGTAAAATTAAGACATACTTACTCCAAAGTTTTACATTCCTTTTACTTTTTAATTTAAGCGTTGCTTCAGCACAAGATGTGGATGAAGCTAGACAAAAAGAAGGTCGCAAATTGTTCAAATCTCTTTGTGCGTCTTGCCATAAGTTGAATGGAAAGTTAATCGGACCTGCGCTTGCTGGTGTTGAGACTAGAAGAGAAAATGATTGGTTGAAGTCTTGGATTCGCAACAATGCTGAATTCCAAAAAGTGAACGCTGAAGCGAGAGAGGCTGCTGAATATCATCCGTCAGCGATGACAGCTTTCCCTCAGCTAACAGACCAGCAGATTGACGACATTTTGTATTACACCACGGTTGGTGAAATCAAAAAAGAAGTTGTGGCTGACACAACTACCGTTGCGTCTGGAGGAAAACAAGGTGCACCAGAATGGTTAATTTACATTCTATGCGCTGCCATCATCGTTGCTTTCTTAATGATCGCAAGCTTGTTGAAGCAGGTGAACGAACTGAAAGGCAACACCAAGCCAGAAGTGCAATCAAATCTTAGAAGAGATTTAGAAGAACTTTGGATTGGCGTAAAACAAAATACCTTCTTACACGTAACCGGAACAATTTTCTTGTTGTTAATTACGGCTTATGTAGGATTTGGATTGTTATTCAAGGTAGGTGTTGATAAAGGGTATAGCCCTTTACAGCCAATTGCGTTCTCTCATAAAATTCACGCTGGTGAAAACAAGATTGAATGTCAGTACTGTCACTCTTCTGCAAAGCATAGTAAGCACTCAGGAATTCCATCTGTGAATGTTTGTATGAACTGTCACATGAACATTGCTGAGGTTTCTGAAGGAACAGAAATCGAGTGGGACGGAATCACATACGGAAAGGCCGAGCTAGATAGAGAAATCGCTAAAATCTATGACGCTGCCGGATGGGATAAGGAAAACTTAGAATACACTGGTAAGACGAAGCCAATTAAATGGATTCGTATTCACAACCTACCTGACTTTGCATACTTCAATCACTCACAGCACGTAACTGTAGCTGGATTGAAATGTCAAAAATGTCATGGTCCTGTTGAGGAGATGGATGAGATGTACCAACATTCTCCATTAACCATGGGATGGTGTATCGATTGTCACAGAGAAACAAAAGTGGATCTTAAGGGTAATGATTATTACAAAAAGATTCACGACGAGTTGGCTAAAAAATATAACGTAGAAGAAGTTACCATAGCTCAATTAGGAGGTAAGGAATGTGGTAAGTGTCATTATTAATGAACCGTTAATTGATATTTACTCATAACCAAAAACGAAAAGTATTACATGGCTTCAAATAAGAAATATTGGAAAAGTTATCAAGAACTAGAAAATGATACTATAGTTCAGAATGTAGCGAACAATGAATTTGTTCAAGACATTCCAACAGATGAGTTCTTGGGCGATAAGGAAACTTTAGAGAGTTCTTCCACCACACGAAGAGATTTCTTAAAGTATATTGGTTTCACTACAGCCGCTGCTACAGTAGCTGCCTGTGAAGGACCAGTAAACAAATCGATTCCTTACGTAGTAAAACCAAATGACATCATTGCTGGTGTTGCAGATTGGTATGCTACTTCTATGGCAGACGGATATGACTTTGCAAACATCTTGGTAAAAACAAGAGAAGGTAGACCTATCCAAATTATGCCAAATAAAGATGCAAAAGGTTCAACCACGGCAAGAGTTCAGGCAGCTGTACTTTCATTATATGATGAGAAATTGCGTTTGAAAGAACCTTCAAAATCTAAAAAGAAAATTACTTGGGCTGATGCTCATAATGAAATTGGTACAGCCTTAACACAATTAAAAGAAGCGAACAAAGAAGTAGTTCTTTTAACCGGTACGATGGCGAGTCCGTCGACTGATAAAATCATTTCTGAGTTTATCGCGGCTTATCCGAATGTAAAGCACGTCGTTTACGATGCGATTTCGGAATATGGTGCTGTGGAGGCTTTCAACACCATGTATGGAGTGCGCGCTTTGCCAAGTTATAAATTGGGTCAGGCGAAAGCTATTGTTTCTTTTGGAGCTGATTTCTTAGGAGACTGGCACGGAGGTTTTGAAGTTGAATATGCTGAAGGAAGAAAGCCAGAGAATGGTGAAATGTCTTACCATGTTCAGTTTGAAAGTAATATGTCTTTAACAGGTGCGAATGCCGATAAGAGAGTGGTGGTTAAGCCATCTGATCAGGTATATGCCTTGTTAAACTTATACAAAGCGTTAACCGGTACTAATGTTTCATCAAAAGCAACTCCAGCGGATGCTGACATTAAGAAAGCTGCCCAGGCACTTAAAAAAGCCGGAAAAGATGCAGTTGTTGTAACTGGAATTAACGATAAGAACGCACAATTGATCACTTTAGCAATTAACAAAGTATTGCAAAGTGAGATTATTGATACCGTAAACACCATTCATACACGTCAAGGTGATGATATGGCTGTACAACAGTTGGTGTCAAATATGAAGTCTGGTAACGTTGGGGGATTAATTACCTTAAATGTTGATCCAGCTTTTACACTTCCAAATGCCAGCGATTTTGCAGGAGCTTTAGAAAAAGTTTCTTTAAAAGTAGCAATGTCTACCGAGTTCAATAGCACTGTGGAAGCAATGGATTACGCATTGCCAATTTCTCATTTCTTAGAATCTTGGGGTGATACTCAGTTTAGAGCTGGTCAGTATGGTTTAATGCAGCCAACGATTCAGTTGTTGTTCAATACAGCACAAGCGCAAGACATTTTATTAAAATGGTCTGGAAGCGATTCAAACTATTACAATTACTTAAAGACCTATTGGTCTGAATCAGTAATCACAGATACTTCTTGGAACAAGGTACTTCATGATGGTTTCTACCACAAAGCAGTAACCAATGCACCAGAAGCGAAGGATGTTGATGTAGCTACTGTTGCTTCGGCATTGGCAGGTAGTGTTAAAGCTTCGAAGTATGAGTTGAACTTATACACAACTGCAGGCTTAGGGGATGGTAAACATGCGAACAACCCTTGGTTACAAGAATTCCCAGATCCAATTACAAGAGCTGCTTGGGATAACTACTTATCCATTTCTATGGCTGATGCCAATGAATTAGGATTTAAGAATCCAGTTAGAGATAACGGAGCCATCGACGGAAACTACGCTACTGTTAAGGTAAACGGAGTGACCTTAGAGAACGTTCCTGTGATGATCCAACCAGGTCAAGCCAAAGGATCGATCGGTTTATCGCTTGGTTATGGTAGAAAAGACGGATTAAAAGAAGAGATGCAGGTAGGTGTTAACGCTTATCCTTTCTATAAAGACTTTAATAACTTCCAGTTTGATGTAACTATTGAGAAGACATCAGGTTGGCATCAGTTTGCTTGTACTCAGGTACAAAAGACCATTGCTGGAAGACATGATATTCTTAAAGTTACCACTTTAAAAGAGTATTTAACGGTTGATCCGAAAGATCACCACCACGGATGGAACAAGCCGGCCTATGTTTCTTACGACCACAACGAAGTTGAAGCGAATTCTATCGATTTATGGGATGAGCACAACAGAGAAATGGGTCATCATTTCAAATTATCGATCGACTTAAATACTTGTACAGGATGTGGTGCTTGTGTGGTAGCATGTCACGCAGAGAATAACGTTCCTGTAGTTGGTAAAAACGAAGTTAGAATTGGTAGAGATATGCACTGGTTGCGTATCGATAGATACTATTCTTCTGAAGTTGAAACAAGAGAAGAAGCTAAGGAGAAAGGTTTAGGAAGAGCGGCGATGTATAGAGCTCTTGAAACGGAAGCTGAAAATCCAGAAGTTACCTTCCAACCAATGATGTGTCAGCACTGTAACCATGCTCCTTGTGAGACGGTTTGCCCTGTGGCTGCTACAACTCACGGTCGTCAAGGTCAAAACCAAATGACGTATAATAGATGTGTTGGTACACGTTACTGTGCGAACAACTGTCCATACAGAGTGCGTCGTTTCAACTGGTTTAACTATTCAAATAATGATGAGTTCGACTATAACATGAATAATGCATACGGTAAGATGGTGTTGAATCCAGATGTCGTAGTACGTTCAAGAGGTGTTATGGAAAAATGTTCATTCTGTATACAATCAACTCAAGCAGTAATTCTAAAAGCGAAGCGTGAAGGAAGAGCTGTAAGAACTAATGAATTTTCAACCGCTTGTTCATCAGCTTGTTCTACAGGTGCGATGGTGTTTGGAGATGTAAATAATAAAGAGGACGCAGTTACGCCATTGGTATCTGATAAGAGAGCTTATGGAGTTTTAGATTATTTGCAGACAAAACCAAACGTGATTTATCAAGTGAAGGTGAAAAATACAAACGAAGCGTAATTAAAATTAAGATATAGAATATGTCTCATTACGAAG
>CAYFJL010000168.1:0-6795 GCA_964343335.1 uncultured Polaribacter sp.
CACACCATGAAAAGTTCAAAGTATTTAAGCAAATGGATTGAAGAAAAGAATAAAGATTAACTTTATCAGGTGAAGCGACTTTTTCTTTTAGCAATTCTTCTCAGTTCTCAGTTGATCGCTGCTCAAACAGTTATTGAAGACATTGCACAGTCTTACTTTGACTTTTACAAATACCCGGTTGAAAATTTCGTCTGTCAATTTAACAAATCCAACTACTTTTCAGGCGAAGAGGCCTATTTTCAGTTGTTTGTAATAGATAATCGAGAGAAGAAATTATTCACCGAAACGAAGAAAGTTTGTTTCCGTCTCTATGACCAAAAAGGAGTGCTTCTTTCAAAAAAATACCTTCAAGTGCAAGACGGAATTGCCAACAATTCCATTACAATTCCAAAGAATTATGAGTCTTCCGTTTTGTATTACACGGTGCAAAGTCAGTGGAATCTGAATTTCGAGAAACCTGTTCCTAAACCCATTTTTGTGAACGTTGAAAGAGATGAAAATAGCAACCTTATGGGCGAATTGGATGCTGTTACCATTGTTCCTGAGGGAAATGCTTTTGTTTCAAATCTTACCAATTTGTTTTTTGTGAAGGCCACGGATCGTTATGAAAACGGAAAGAAAATCGAGGGAGTCATTAAAGATAATTTGGGGAACGAGTTGACCTATTTCAAAACGGATAGCTTGGGGTATGGTCGTTTTTTTCTAAAACCAAAAGAGGGCCGAAGCTATGAGGCCGAGATTATTTCTGGGGCCTATCAAAGTCAAATTAAGTTACCAGAGGTAAGAAAAAGTGGCATAGTCTTCAATGTTTTCGACAAGGGTGAAGATTTTTATTTTGGTTTTAGAGCTAATTTAAAGTCGACCGATAGTCTATCTTACCTTATTCATGCTGATGGAAAAATCGCCTTGGCTGGAATCCTCAAGTTGGATGAAGATCAAAAGAATGCTTTCTATTTCAAGAAGGATAAGTTGTTAGATGGAGTGAATACGATTTCCGTTTTTCAAGGCAAAGAATTGATTGGCGAGCGATCGTTTTTCAACAATTTCAAAAGAGAAAACAAGGGATTGATCATTACCAAGAACAGGGTAGGGAAAGACAGTATTCAATTTCAGTTCGAAAAACGGCTTAACGATTCCATTGCCTATTTGTCTATTTCAATAGTGCCTAAAGAAAATACTTCAGTACCCAATCAAGCACTATTTGAAGGTAACTACCTGCACAAGGTATTACCCATTACTTCGATTCAACGGAAAGATGAATATTCAAACACAAAACTGAGACGCTTGTTAGAATTGAATCGCCTGAATCATCAATGGGGTCCGATTCTCAAACACGATACGGTGACGATCAAACATTACTTGGAACAAGGGTTTGATGTTAAGGGATTATTGCTTGATAAAAAGAAAGGCGATACGCTGAAAAATACTGACGTTATGTTTTTTACTGGAAATCAGGCGGGAAGTATTTCAACCGACAACGAAGGAAAATTCGAATTGAAGCAATTGGTCTATGAAAAGGGAGAGGTTCTAAAAATGGATCCCCAGCTTCCTAAGAAGATTATTCCGACGTATCGATTGGTAGGTTTAAAAGATCCTTTTGATTCTGTGATTCAAGTTGATTTAAAGAAAACCATTTCAAGGCATCAATTGGTAGCTAATTCAGTAAAACCCTTCTTTGATAAAGATTACGAGCAACTAGATGGTATTGAAGTGAAGTCCATTAAAAGAACCAAGGTCGACCCCGATATCAATCCATTAGACAATACCTCTTTTACCCAGAACTTTGAGGTGAATAGCGAAAACGTGTACAACTACCGGACGGTCTTACAGTATTTGGAAATGATGTCGAGTATCGTGGTGGATAACCGAGAATCATTTGTAAGTATTTACAATACGCGGACCAATAGTCAGACCATAATTGGTGGTGGAGGTGGCGTGCAGCCCATGAATATTTATATTGATCAAATTTTAATGAGGCAACAAGATGCGGAAATGCTTAAAAACATTTACATGCATGAAGTCAAAAGTATTCGAATCAATAAATCCGGCATCGGAGGTGGAGGGCTAAACCCCTTCGGTTCAATCCATATTTACATGAATAAGAAGGGTGTTTTTAAGGAGGTAAAAAAACGCAAGAAGAAGGATTCGAGAGTTTTGTATATCGAATTGCCAGACGGATTTTCGAAATCGAAGAAATACGAAAGACCTGATTATCTTTTTGAACCGGGCTCTAAAGAATTCAATCGATATGCGACTTTACACTGGGAACCTAATTTCGTGCTAACCAATGAAAAGAAATCCTTTTATGCGGTCATTCCTCAGGAGATAGGCGCTTACAAAATGGTCATCCGAGGCATTACATCCTCCGGGAAACTAGTCGATATGGAACTTGTTTTTGAGGATTAATTTAGTAATCCAGCTCTCTTTAATAAGGCCTCCGGATTTGGTTCCTTTCCTCGGAATCTCTTGTATAATTCCATCGGTTTTTCCGTGCCCCCTTTACTCAATACGTGCTCTTTGAATTTTTGGGCAACATCAGCGTTAAAGATTCCTTCTTCCTTGAAAAATTCAAAGGCATCAGCATCCAATACTTCTGCCCACTTGTAGGAATAATAGCCTGCGGAATAACCACCTTGAAAGATGTGCGAAAAGGAGGTACTCATGCAATTTTCAGCTACATCAGGATACAAAGCGGTTTTTTTAAAAGCCTCTAATTCGAATTCTTTTACCGAAGTAATTTCTTCAGGATTTTCATTGTAATGCCAAGCCATATCCAGCAATCCGAAGCTTAGCTGACGTAGGGTTTGCATTCCTTCATTGAAAGTAGCCGAATCCTTGATTTTTTGAACATATTCCATCGGAATTACCTCACCCGTCTCGTAGTGTCTCGCGAACAATTCAAGTGCTTCTTTTTCGTAACACCAATTTTCAAGAACCTGACTTGGTAATTCTACAAAATCCCAAGAAACCGATGTTCCTGATAAACTATTGTAAGTAGTATTGGCTAACATTCCATGTAATGCATGACCGAATTCGTGAAACAAGGTAGTTACCTCATTAAAGGTTAATAGGGAAGGTTTACTCTCGGTGGGTTTTGTGAAATTACACACAATAGAGACATGTGGTCTTTCATTGATACCTTCAAAAACTTGCTGTGATTTATAAGAGGTCATCCAAGCACCATTTCGTTTTCCTGAACGTGGATGAAAATCTGCATAAAACAATGCAACATCATTTCCTTGATTGTCAATTACCTTGTAAGTTTTTACTTCTTCGTGGTATTTTTCAACGTCAAAAACTTCCTCGAAGTTCAATCCGAATAATTTTTTGGCAATGGTAAATACGCCCTCAATCACATTTTCTAGTTTGAAATAGGGTTTTAAAAGTTCTTGATCTAAGTTGAATTTTTCCTTCTTTAATTTTTCAGAATAAAAGGCAGAATCCCATTTCTGAAGTTTGTCAATTCCATCCAATTCCTTCGCATAGTTTTCCAAATCCTTGAACTCTTTCAAGGCTGCTGGCTTTGCTTTTTCAAGCAAATTCTTTAAGAAGGAAATTACCTTTTCAGGTGCTTCAGCCATGCGGTCTTCCAAAACAAAATGCGCATGGGTTTTGTAGCCTAACAGCTGTGCTCTTTTTTTCCGAAGCCTCGCAATTTGAAGGACTACTTGTTCATTATTGTTTTCGTTTTCTTGGAAACCCTTTTTTCCGAAGGCAATGGATAATTTCTTTCGTAATTCGCGGTTCTCTGCATAGGTCATAAAAGGAATATAACTCGGGTAATCGAGCGTAATCAACCAACCGTCTTTGCCTTTTTCTTTTGCCATCATGGCCGCTGCTTCTTTGGCGCCTTCCGGAAGTCCTTTTAAGTCTTTCTCATTGCTCAAGTGCATTTCGTAGGCATTGCCGTCCGCCAAAACATGCTCTCCGAATTCCAAGGACAGTTTGGCCAATTTAGAATCCAGATCCCTCAGTGTTTTCTGATCTTCATCTGAAAGATTGGCGCCATTTCTTGCGAATCCTTTGTACTGCTTTTCCAACAACATGGCTTGTTCTGGAGTAAGCGATAAGGATTCCTTTTGATCATAAACCGACTTTACACGAGCGAACAAAGCTGCATTTAAGATCATATCATTTTTAAATGCGGTCAACCAAGGGGAAACTTCTTTGGCGATCTCTTGAATTTCTTTTGAGGTTTCGGCCGAGTTTAAATTGAAGAAAATATTCGTGATTCTTCCCAGTTTCTGTCCTGTAAAGTCTAATGCTTCTGTCGTGTTTTCAAAAGTAGGTACAGCCGAATTTTTGATGATGTCATCAATTTCTTCTTTGGCAATTTCTATGGCCTTTTCAATGGCTGGTTTGTAATGATCGTATGTAATTTGCTCAAATGGAGCGGTGTCAAAATCTTGTAAAAGTGGATTCATGATTACAGTTTAATAATCTGATAATTTAATAATTCAATGATTCAATGGAGTGATTGAATGAAGATTGTCGGTAAAACGTGGTCGAAAATTATTTACGAACTCGCTCAGAGGCCTTATCGACTTTGAGTTTTAAGCCTTCTTTGTAAGCGATGATTTTGTCTAAGACACACTTGTCGGAAGCTCCAATAATTTGGGCTGCTAAAATACCTGCATTCTTAGCACCATCTAATGCAACTGTAGCCACAGGAACTCCTCCAGGCATTTGAAGAATAGATAACACAGAATCCCAACCATCAATTGAATTCCGACTCTTTACGGGAACTCCAATCACAGGTAAGGGACTCATACTAGCCACCATACCGGGTAAGTGTGCGGCACCACCTGCGCCTGCAATAATTACCTGAACTCCTCTGCCATGAGCGTTTTTAGCATAATCAAATAATTTTTCTGGAGTGCGATGTGCAGAAACAATATCAACTTCTACTTGAACATCAAAACTTTCTAAAATATCAATTGCATCTTGCATTACTGGAAGATCTGAATCGCTTCCCATGATAATTCCTACCATACTATTTGCTTATTACTTTAATGGTTTGTTTTACTTCTTGTGCTATTTTTCGAGCCTCATCCACATCTTCATGAACAATGGTTACGTGTCCCATCTTTCTGAAAGGACGAGTTTGTTTTTTTCCGTAGATATGAGGGGTTACACCATCAATTTCAAGGACCTTATCGATGTTTTCATAAACAACATCTCCAGTATATCCTTCAGCACCAACCAGGTTGACCATAATACCAGCGACTTTGCTATCGGTATTTCCCAAAGGTAAATTCAAAACGGTACGGATGTGCTGTTCAAACTGACTCGTATAACTTGCCTCAATGCTATAATGACCTGAATTGTGAGTTCTTGGTGCAATTTCATTGACCAAAATTTCATCCTCTTCGGTCTGAAACATTTCAACGGCCAATAATCCAATAAAATTCAAATCATCAGCTACTTTCAGGGCTACCTTCCGTGCTTTTATCGCCACTTCCTCCTCAATTCTTGCCGGACAAATGACATATTCTACTTGGTTAGCCTCTGGATGAAACTCCATTTCAACCACTGGATAAGTTTTAGACTCACCTCTTTCATTTCTGGCAACGATGACAGCTAGTTCGTTTTTAAAAGGAATCAATTGTTCAGTGATACATTCCACATTCGGTAAGCCGTCTAAATCGCTATAATTTCTGATAATCTTTACACCATTTCCGTCGTACCCAAATCGCGCCGATTTCCACACAAATGGAAAATCAATAATTGAATTGTCTAAAGAATGGTGTAATTCCTCCAAATAGGCATAGTGCGAAAAAAGAGCTGTTCCGATATTGTGATCCGTATAAAAATGCTTTTGTCTTGCCTTGCTCTGAATAACTCTTAAAGTACTTGGCTTAGGTATAATCTTCACCCCTTCATTCTCCAAATCCTCCAAGGCGTCGATATTTACTTTCTCAATTTCAATGGTCAAAACATCAACGTTTTTACCAAAATTGTAAACGGCATCGTAATCGAGTAAATCGCCTACATGGAATTCATTGCAGTGAGCGGCACAGGGTGCCTCAGGACTAGCATCTAAAATGGCTGTATAAATATCAAATTTTTGTGTTTCTCTGAGTAACATTTTACCCAATTGGCCTCCACCAAGAACACCTAGTTTAAAGTCGGATGAGAAGTAATTCAACACGGGATACGGCTTTTCACAAAAATAATCAAGATTATTCGATTGAGCGCTAAAAATTTGTAATTCTAAGAGAGCTCCCGTTTCTGACAACGCGATACTCAATAGCCGGACATAAAAATCCTTCTGTTTGGGGTGCCCCACCAAAGTCCACCGAGTAGGTGCTGTCGTCACAAGAACACTTTAACAAGCGACCTTCAAAAGTCATGGGTTGGTCACAATCATTAGCGGGACAAAGGCGATCAAAGGCTACAAAACTATTTCCATTTTTGTTGAACAAAAGAATTCCGCGATTACCCCCAGGAAAGAGCGCATGACCTCCAGGAGTTTGTGCGCCATTTACATCTGGATTGTTCAAATCCTTCACCAAATTTAAGGGCAAAGTCTGAATGCAATTCAGTAAATCCGCATTTGTATCACAGGTTGTAATCAATGGAAAAATCAGACAAAAAAGAAAGAGATTTTTTAGCTTCATAGGTAGGTAATGACCTTTAAACGAGACGAATTTACAAATATTTTGTACATTTGTAGTCTAATCTCATTCCTATCTCGGTATGGGATTTTTAAATTTAAAAAACGATGAGTAACATATCATATTATTCGGAAGAAGGATTAAAGAAATTGAAAGATGAATTGTTGCAATTGGAGCA
>CAYFJL010000169.1:0-6728 GCA_964343335.1 uncultured Polaribacter sp.
AAATTCTAGCCAATAGAATTTACCTTATCCTAGCGGCATTATTTATCGCTTCCCTCGTTACATCGAATTTAATATTTCAAAAGTTCTTTTACTGGTATCCTTTTGATATTGAAGTCTATGGCGTAAAACTATTTGAGGTTTCAGTAGGACTTCTACCCTACCCAATTACCTTTTTGATCACCGATATTTTGTCTGAAATTTATGGAAAGAAGAAAGCCAATGAAGTGGTAATTGCCGGAATTTTCGCATCCTTCTTTTCATTACTCATCATTTATGTATCTCAAAACGCACCCGCTACCTCTTGGTCACCAACTTCAGATGAAACTTTCACCAGTGTCTTCGGGGCGACTCCCTTAGCGGTTCTTGCCTCCATGTTGGCTTATTTGTTTGCTCAATTCATCGACATTCGCATTTATCATTTTTGGAAACAGCTTACCAAAGGAAAACACCTTTGGTTACGCAATAATTTCTCAACATTCTCCTCTCAATTTATTGACACCTTGACGGTATTATTACTCCTATGTTCCTTCCAAATTATTGAATGGGAGAACTTTATGGGGCTGTTGATTAGCGGTGTCATCTTCAAAATAATTGTAGCAGCCTTAGACACTCCTCTTCTTTACTTATTCGTTTATACCTTTAGAAAACGATTCAATTTAGAGGTCAACGAAGAAATTTTGGATTAATCTTGTAAAGTGTTGGGGGTGGCTGCGTCTAATCCTTTGTAAAACCAATTTCATGAGAGCCATTTTTTTATTTCTGTGTGCCCTACTTGGGATTCAGCAATTAGAAGCACAAACTTCAACTTTCAACACATTATTACAAACGCATGTATCTGAAGACGGATTTGTAGATTACAACGGACTGAAAGCAAACGAAACTACTTTAGATAGCTACATTGCTTATTTAAAGGAAACGAATCCAGATAAATCCTGGTCTGCAAACAAACAGAAGGCTTTTTGGATCAATGCTTATAATGCCTACACATTAAAACTTATCCTTGAGAATTATCCGACCAAAAGTATTATGAATATCAATAAAGATGGAAAAACGGCTTGGAAGATTCCTTTTGCCATGGTTGGTGGTAAAACCTATACATTGGATCACATTGAACATGAAATTTTACGTAAAGCATTGTTTGATTCAAGAATTCATGTTGGTGTGAATTGTGCGTCCATTTCATGTCCGAAGCTTTCCAACATTGCTTTTACCGAAGAGAATATTGACAGCGAACTAGACCGACTGATGAAGGCATTTATCAATGATGCTTCACGAAATAAAATCTCCAAAAAGAAAATTGAAATTTCAGAAATTTTCAACTGGTTCAAAGATGATTTTACCAAAGAAGGGAGTATCGTGGACTACTTCAACAAATACGCTTCAACGCCTGTTAAAGCAAATGCTAAAATTCGTTTTTTGCCGTACAACTGGAATTTAAACGGTAAATAAAATTGTATTTTTACCCTTCAATTTATTCAAACTTATGTCTAAAAACTACTACGACGCGGCAGACCTGCGCAAATTTGGAAAGATCACAGAATGGAGTGAGGAATTAGGAAACAAATTCTTTGAATATTACGGAAAAGTATTTGAAGAAGGCGCCTTAACTGCTCGTGAGAAAAGCCTAATTGCCTTGGCCGTCGCACACACTGAAATGTGTCCCTATTGTATTGATGCCTATACCAAAGATGGTTTGCAACGAGGCATCACCAAAGAAGAAATGATGGAAGCGGTACACGTTGGTGCCGCCATTAAAAGTGGTGCAAGTTTGGTACACGGAGTGCAGATGATGAATAAGGTGAATAAATTAGAAATGTAATTAATGGCTACAAAGTCTTTAAAAGCTAGAAATAACGATTTAGCAAATACCCAACGCCAATTAGAAATTCTTTCAAACGGAATCTTTGCAGACGGCGAGTTACCTACTTTCGGGGCTAAAATTAAGGAGACGAATCAATTTCCATTACGACCCAAGAAATTAGAAATCCTTCAAATTAATGTTGGTTACATGTGCAACCAAGTTTGTGCGCACTGTCATGTTGATGCCGGACCAGATCGAAAGGAAATCATGACCAGAGAAACCATGCAGCAATGCTTGGAGGTGATTAAAAATACCGGGGCCCACACCTTAGATTTAACAGGCGGGGCGCCAGAAATGAATCCCGAATTCCGATGGTTTGTAGAGGAAGCAGCCAAAGCGGGAATTAAGGACTTTATCGTTCGGTCGAATTTGACCATCATTAGAGCCAATAAGAAATATCATGACTTACCAGAGTTTTTCAAAAAACACAACATTCATGTAGTAAGCTCCATGCCTCATTGGACCAGAGGAAAAACTGACAAACAACGTGGCGATGGTGTATTTGACAAATCGATTCAAGCACTAAAAGACTTGAACGCAGTTGGATACGGAATGGAAGGTTCTTCATTAAAATTGGATTTGGTTTACAATCCGTCTGGAGCCTTTTTACCAGGAGATCAAATGGCGCTTGAAAGTGATTTCAAGAAAGCCTTGTTGGAAGACTTCGGAATTCATTTCCATAATTTATTTGCCATTACCAACTTGCCGATCAGCAGGTTCTTGGATTACCTCATTGCTTCCGATAATTACGAGGATTACATGTATGCCTTGGTTGAAGCCTATAATCCAGCTGCGGTTGCCAATGTTATGTGTACAAACACCCTATCTGTTAGTTGGGACGGTTGGTTGTATGATTGCGACTTCAATCAAATGTTAAACCTGAAAGTAGATAGTAAGGTAAAACATATCTCCGAATACAACGAGGATATTCTTCAAAATAGAAACATCATCATCAATCAACATTGCTATGGCTGCACGGCAGGAGCTGGTAGTAGCTGTCAAGGTACTGTTGCCTAATTTTAATCAATAATGAGTTATTTAGAAACCACGAAAGACGTATATAAAGAAGCTGCACTGACACCAGATGTTGGTTTGTGCTGCACCACGAATCCGATTTGGGAATTACCAGGTTTGAAAATACCGAGAATCATGCAAGAAATGAACTATGGATGTGGTTCTACCGTGCATGCAAGAGACTTGACCAATAATCCGAAAATATTGTACGTTGGAGTTGGAGGCGGAATGGAATTGCTTCAATTCTCCTATTTTTCGAGACAAGAAAATGGTGTAATCGGGGTAGATGTTGTGGATGAAATGTTGGACGCTTCCAAAAAGAATTTTGTGGAAGCTAAACAACAGAATGAATGGTTTGACCCGAGTTTTGTTGATTTAAGAAAAGGTGACGCTTTGAATCTACCCGTTGAGGATAATAGTATTGACGTGGCAGCTCAAAATTGCCTCTTCAACATTTTCAAAGAAGAAGATTTACGCAAAGCGATTGCTGAAATGTATCGTGTTTTAAAACCTCACGGACGCTTGGTAATGAGTGATCCAACCTGTGAGCAACCGATGAACGACGAATTGCGGAATGACGAACGTTTAAGAGCTTTATGTTTAAGCGGAAGTCTTCCAATCAACGAATATGTTAAAATGCTTACAGATGCAGGGTTTGGCACTATCGAAATCAGGGCCAGAAAGCCGTATCGAATTTTAGATCCTAAAAATTATCCTACGGATGAGTTGATATATATCGAATCGATTGAAGTGGCAGCGATTAAAGACCCAATGCCAGAAGACGGACCTTGTGTTTTCACTGGAAAAGCAGCCATTTATTTTGGTAATGAAGAATACTTCGATGATCACAAAGGACATGTTTTGATGCCCAATCAGCCATTAGCCATTTGCGATAAAACGGCAAACGCCTTGGCATCATTGCAAAGGAGTGACATTTATATTTCTGAAAGCACCTTCCATTACGATGGAGGTGGATGTTGCTAAGTAAGGGGTAAATGAAAAAAATTGTATTCTCCCTTTTTCTTATCTCATCCATAGCATACGGGCAAAAAAAGCTAGATCGTTTGTTGAAAAAATTCAATGAGAATTCTGTTCCCTATATCACGGTAAACCAACTAAAACAGAATAAAGAAAAGGTATACTTATTAGATTCTCGGGAACCAAAGGAATTCAAAGTAAGTCATATTGACAAGGCCATATGTGTTGGGTATGACAATTTCGATTTACAACAAACATTAAAAAACCTTCCGAAAGAGAAAAATGCCAAAATTGTAGTGTATTGTTCCTTAGGCATCCGATCTGAAGATGTGGCAGAACAGATCATGAAAGCTGGTTATACAAACGTGTACAATCTCTATGGAGGAATTTTCGAGTGGAAAAATAACAATCAGAAGGTTGTGAATGAAAAAGGAAAAGCAACTGAAAATATTCACGCATTCAACAAAGAATGGGGAAAGTGGTTGAAAAAAGGAAAGAAGATCTATGAGTAAAAATCTACTCCTCATTTTCACTCGTAATCCTGAACTAGGTAAGGTAAAAACTAGACTTGCCAAATCTTTGGGTGATGAAAAAGCCTTGGCGATCTATAAGATTCTCCTTGAAAAAACCCAATCTGAAACTTCGAAATTAAACTGTATCAAGCGCGTTTATTACACCGAAAATATTCAGTTAAACGACATTTGGCCGAATGAGGTTTTTGAAAAAAAACTACAACTAGGTCAAGATCTTGGAGATCGAATGCAACAGGCTTTCAAAGCCGGATTCGAAGAAGGGTTTGAGAATATCATTGTTATTGGAAGTGATCTTTTTGATATTTCCGCAGAAATTATCGAAATAGCCTTTGGACAACTCCAAAAGAACGAGGTGGTCATTGGTCCGGCTCATGATGGTGGCTACTATTTACTCGGAATGAAAGAATTGCATCCAGCTATTTTTCAAAATAAAGAATGGGGAACTTCCACAGTTTTTAAGGAGACCATGAAAAGCCTTGAAAATAAAAAGGTATTTTTAACTGAACAATTGAACGATATTGATGTCATTGAAGATATGCAATTACATCCTTCTTTAAAGCATTTCTTATGAAAAAAGTACAACTAGAAGAAACGATTAACTTCTTAAAATCGAACGGTTTTACAAATCCGGAAGTCGGAATTGTATTGGGAACCGGCCTAGGAAAATTGGTTGATGAAATTAGTATTGTAAAAGAAATTGCCTATGCTGATATTCCGCATTTCCCTGAGGCGACCGTTGAGTTTCATTCAGGTCGATTGATCTATGGTGAATTGGCTGGAAAGAAGGTAGTGGTTATGTCTGGTCGTTTTCACTTGTATGAAGGATACACTCCATGGGAGGTTACCTACGGAATCCGAACCATGCACGGTTTAGGCATTCAAAACCTTTTAATATCCAATGCGGCAGGAGCCATCAATTTGTCGTACAAAAAAGGCGATTTAATGTTGATTGAAGACCATATCAACTTGCAAGGTCAATCTCCTCTAGCATTCAAAGAAGCCAAAGACTTCGGATTGATTTTCGCCGATATGTTGGAGCCTTATTCGAAAGTATTGAACCAAAAATTGAAGAGGATAGCCGGATCAAATACCATCAATCTGCACGTAGGTGTTTATGCCAGTGTTTTAGGTCCACAATTAGAAACCCGCGCAGAGTATCGAATGCTTCAAATTTTAGAAACGGATGCAGTGGGAATGAGTACCGTACCTGAAGTCATCGTTGCAAAGCAATTGAATTTACCTTGTGCCGCAGTCTCTGTATTAACTGACGAATGCGATCCAAAGAATCTTCAACCGATAGATATTGAGGAAATCATAGCCGTAGCCGGAAAGGCTGAACCAAAAATGATTCAGCTCTTTACTGAACTCATTAAGGATATTTAGGCCTTTCTTTTTTCGTGTTTTACCCAATCCACTTCCATGGTCCAAGAACCTTCCATCGGTGAATCAGAGATTTTTGCGAAGTTTAAAATGGCAAACATGGGTTCCGGATATTTGTCACCCTGACCAACATTTCGATAGATTTCTTTTCCGTCTAATCGATACACCAAATCACTTCCTTCCCATTCTACTGAGTATTCATGAAATTCATTTAAGGTTGCAGGAAAGTTTCTACGCATAGATTCCCAGTTACTCTTATCACACTCGCCCAAACTTTCAATGGCACCTGTGGTAAACATATCATGATGATAATCTCCGTGATGTTCGAAAATATCAATTTCACCTGATCCTGTAAGAGGCCAACACACAGTTTCATTTGCCTCTTGAACAGGCGGTTCATTGTTTTGTGCACCTAGCAACCACCAGGCCGGAAACATACTTTTTTCACCATTACTGTGCAGTCTCAAACGTGCAGTCCATTTTCCTTTGATAAACTCCTTTCTATTCTTAGAACATATTCTACCTGCTACATACTGAGTCTCAGGATGCTGTTTTCCGTGTTTGTCAAAATTGTCACAAGGGACCAATTTACCGGCGTTTACCACTCTCAACTTTAGAGTACCATCACTAACTTCTCTGGTGTTGTATTGGTTATCGGGCACATAACAGTGGGTTTCATTGTTCACCCAAATTCGTTGGTCTTGCCAATTGTCTTCATTGAACGATTCAAAATTATCTATAAAGTCGATTTCCCATACCGACTCGTTTTTATCTTTTTTCTCTTGCGTTTTGCATTCAATCATCAAAATTGATATTAATAGAATTAAAAAATATGAAACACTTTTTTTCATTGGAAGCAGATTTTGGTTTTGATTGTACAATATACTTAAAATACTAAATAACAGATACAAAAAAAAGGAGACCTCTCACAGTCTCCCCTTTTGGCATCAATTAAGAACCCC
>CAYFJL010000170.1:0-6612 GCA_964343335.1 uncultured Polaribacter sp.
CATTGGCGGGTAGACTTGCCATAAACTCATTGGCTAAAAGAATGGCATTGATCATTTTGTCCTTTGCATATCCTGGATGTACAATCTTGCCTTGAATATTAATTTTGGCAGATGCAGCATTGAAATTCTCATATTCCAATTCTCCAATTTGACTTCCATCCATGGTATAGGCCCATTCTGCCCCAAACTTCTCCACATCAAATTTGTGAGCACCCTTTCCAACCTCTTCATCGGGTGTAAAGCAAATTCGAATTTTACCATGTTTGATTTCTGGGTGATTGATTAAATATTCCATAGCCGAAACAATTTCAGTAACTCCCGCTTTGTCATCAGCACCTAACAATGTTGTTCCGTCTGTAGTAATTAAGGTTTGTCCTTTATAGAGTAATAAGTCATCAAACTCAGTAGGAGAGAGGATAATGTTTTGTTCTTCATTCAAAACAATATCTCCGCCATCATAATTTTCAATGATTTTCGGATTCACATTGGCTCCAGTAAAATCCGGACTCGTATCAATGTGCGATACGAAACCGATAGTAGGTACCTCGTGGTCTACATTACTTGGCAATGTCGCCATCAAATAACAATTATCGTCCAATTCAACATCTTCCATTCCGATGGATCTTAATTCTTTCTCGAGTTGTCGCGCCAAATCCCATTGTTTTTCGGTACTTGGGAAAGCAGGATTATTTGGATCGGATTCGGTATCTATTGTGATGTAACTAATAAATCTGTTGATGATGTGTTGCTTATCGATCATTGTCTTTTAAAATTTTAATTCGTTTACTAAGCTGATTGCTTCGCACAATCTTTCATTAATACTTTCTGTGCCATATACATCGGCCTTTATATGAATAAAGCCTCTTGCATCCTTCTTCAAGTAGGTATGAAGGGTTGTGAAAGCCAAATTGTTCTTCATGCCTTTGTACACCGTATAATGCACTTCAACACCTTTTTCGGTAAAATCTTTGGTTTTCGATTTCACCAATTTATTTTTCAATTGGATTTGTTCATTTTGAAGCTTGAATTGTCCGTCAAAAACAACCTCTTTTTCGATATAACTAAAATCAATGAGGGTGGATTTTGATAAAGCCAAAGTGGTGTCTGCTGCATAAATGGATGATTGCAACTCGCTTTGATAAAGATTCACTTTCCAATGCGATGGAAGAGCAACTGTGAATTTCTTCTTTAAATCAGTCTCCTCCTCATAACCAGCTGATGAAGCACTTCCACAATCGAACTCAGATTCGAGTCCAGATGGCGCTCCACAAGAAATCAATAGGCTACAGAAACAAATCCAGATCAATCCTTTCCTCATTTCGGTAATCTTATTTTGCCCAATTTCTGGTGCCCATGCAGCCATGCGACATCTTTATTCACAAACTGGATGCCGTAATAGCCTTCTGTACTAAGTTTTGTCCAATTGATTCCACCATCTTTTGAGTAGGATATACCCGTTTTTCCAACTGCAAAAACCTCTTTACCATTGGTATCAGGAACATATTGAACGCAGCTTTTATAATTCGGATTTAATCCATCGGCAACCAACTGCCATGTTTTTCCACCATCAGTTGTAATGGCTTTATTTGCTTTATTCTCTTCAGGTTTCGAATAATTTCCTCCAACAACAATCCCGTTTTGTGCATCTGCAAAATCGACCGAATAAATACCTTGTGGACCATCACCTTGAATAATAGGGGTATCGAAAACCTCCCAAGACTCTCCGAAATCAATAGATTTGAATAATCGGGCCTTCGCACCACCAGTGACAATATAAATAGTCTTGTCAATGATTTTGATGTTGGTATTACTCGCGGCAAAAGCGGCTTCACCTTCTACAACGGTCGGAATTTTATCACATGGTACTTTTGTCCAATTCTTTCCGCCATCCTTGGTGATGATGATGGATATACAATCTTCGGTTGGGTCTCCCATGGCTACACCAAACTTATCATCGGCAAAACTCATGGCGTCGTAAAATACTTTTTCGTTTTCCTCTTTATATACGATGCTTTCATCTGAATAGCGATACAATAAGGCGGGATTGGCAATTGATAAAGCAAAAACATCTTTACCATTAGAAGCAATGCTTCGAAAATGTGGTATGATGGAATCTTGGTGTCTGAAACGCTTCACTTTCCATTCATTTCCGTTAGATTGTGTGAATCCGATCGTGCCATTGGAACCCGCATAATAAAGGGTAGAATCATTCACAATATGAATAGCCCTTATACTGGTAGAATCGATGGTGATTTTATGTATTTGGATGCTTTTTATATCCCTTGGTTGATATTCCGAATTGCAGGAAAACAAAAGGAATAAAGCAACGATAACAGTAACATTCTTGATCATTTCATTATCTTAGATGAACCTTATAAAAATACTAATTCTAGGCAAAGAATCATGAAAAAAGCTTTGGTAATATCAGGGGGTGGAAGCAAGGGTGCCTTCGCAGGTGGAGTTGCGCAATATTTGATGCAGCACGAGCATAAAGACTACGATCTTTACTTAGGGACTTCTACTGGAAGTTTAATGATTTCTCATTTGGCCTTGCATCAATTAGAAGCTTTAAAAGAATTGTACACCAACGTCAATCAGCGCTCTATTTTTAGCAATGATCCTTTTTCTGTTCGTCATGTAAATGGTCAAAAAGTGGTTAAAATCAATCATTTTAATACGCTTTGGAATTTTGTAAATGGCAGGAAGACCTTTGGTGAGAGTAAAAATCTTCGCAAACTCATCAAGAAGAACGTGACTAAAAAGATGTTTGAGGAGATTATTGCTAGGGATAAAGAACTAGTGGTTACGGTTTCCAATTTAACCACCAATCAGATTGAATACAAGTCCACCAAAGATTGTTCTTACGAGGATTTTTGTGATTGGATATGGGGTTCTTGTAATTATGTGCCATTTATGAGTGTTTTAGAAAAGAATCATTGTCAGTATGCAGATGGTGGTTTCGGAACCTTAGTACCCATTAGAGAAGCTATTTTGCGGGGTGCGAAGGAAATTGACGCCATAATTTTAGAAACGGAAATTCCATTGATCAATCGGCTGCCTGCAAAAAATCCCTTTTCCTTGTTATTTGATGTCTTCGGTTTTATGCTTACCCATGTAGAACGGCATAATATTACCATTGGAAAACTAGCCGCTAATAATCGAGATGTAAAGCTCAATTTGTATTATACACCAACCGTGTTAACCACGAATTCACTGGTCTTTGACAAAAAGCTAATGCGCAAATGGTGGGAATCTGGATTTACCTATGCGAAATCGAAGAATGAAGAATTGATGAGTGAATTCAGACCTGATATCCTTACCGACCAAGAAATGGACGAATCGAAATCCGCTTCACTGAATTAAAAACAGTTCCGACTATTTCTTAATCTCCGTATACATGTTATTACCCGTTGGAGTGGCTAAGTTTGAATCGAATACTTCTTTGAACTCAACAAACTGTTTCACCGGACCTCCAAAACGGGCACCTGTATCGATGTACACCAATGTTCGCAACAATAATGGATCTGAAGTTTCACCTATCTGACCTAAATCACCGTAATCTTCTTCAAGTAAAATTCCGGGTAACGAAGTTCCAGGGATGAATCCGTTTGGCTCATTGGCATTATCCTTATTCGATATTTCAAGAACCAAAGGCTGTAGGGCATAAGTGTGGTTTCTATTAAAATTCGGACCGTTTCTTAACAAATTATCAGAATCATATAAGGTAATCGAACCTTGTTGCTTTCCAATAGTTTTGGTTCCTACCAAACGAACATCGATATAGGAACGTAAACTATTGATCAACAATTCAGAAGCTGATGCTGTCGCACCCGTGGTAATACAATAAACACGAGATAAATTCAAACTATTGATCGCTTCAGCAGTACCAGAATTATCGATGGCAGCATTAAAATTATTTTCGAAAGTAGCAGGATCAAAACTATTCATCACCTTATCGTTCCAGACTTCCTTAGAAAATAACTGACCAGTGAACTGACCCGTAACCATACTTCCTAAATTAGAAGCTGTTGAAACACGTCCTCCCGGGTTGTATCTCAAATCGATAATTAACTCATCGATGTTTTGCAATTTAAAATCTAGAAATACAGCATTCAATTGAGGCTCATAATCGGCAATGAATTGGTTGTAGAACAAATACCCAATTTTCTTCCCATTGTAATCAATCACTTTAGACAAACCTATCGGATTCTCTTGCAATTGCCCTTTTACCAAAGTCAACGTATTCCCGTTAGAAACCGGATCTCCGTTGTTATGATTTGCAAATCCAACAACATAAGTGGTATTGCTTCCAAAAAGTAAGGATCCGAAATTGGAACGAGTTAATTGTTGTCCGTCTATGGTATTAAACAACATGCCACGTTGTACACCTTGCGTTTCTGCATCTGACCCAGGAATTACATAGCGAACGTAACCGTAGACGTTCGTCGCACTATTGTCATAAGGCACCAAACCGAACTCCATTCCGTTGTTTAAGGTGATCCCTTGCAACGAATTCTCTAGAGCTACATAATCATCTACAATCACAGAAAAACGATCTTCTGGTCTATTCAACAACGATTCAAACAAAGCTTCTGGCGTACCGGCACCTTGTAAATACCCATTCAATTCGGTTTGTGTATTAAAACGATTATCTTGCAAATCCGGAATATCCTTTTGCCATAAATAGTAGGCATTTAATCCTTTCCAAACGAAGTCGTGTACCTGAATATCTTCAGGAATACTTTCTGACTTTGAACAGTAATAAAAGGAGGTGGAAACGAGTAAAAGGAATAGGTATTTGTAAAATTTGTTATTTTTCATCGTTGGGTATTTCTAGCATTAATAACGTTTCGTAAAGATAAATCGTATTTTTTTAAAATTTGTTGTAACAAATCAAATTCTATGTCGTCGTAACAATAACAAACTGACAAAAAAGGTTTTAAAAATCAAAAATCAACCAACTAAAGAAATGACAGAATCAGAGTTTTTAACATCTGTAATACCGTTTAAAGATAAGGTGTTTCGTTTGGCAAAACGTCTGTTAGTATCCACTGAAGAAGCAGAGGATGCCACACAGGAGCTTTACTTTAAGTTGTGGAGAAATAAAAACAAGATCGCTGATTATAAGAATGTAGAAGCATTCGCTATGACAATGACAAAGAATTATTGTTACGATCGATTAAAATCGAAACAAGCCAGTAACCTAACATTAGTTCATAGCAATTATAAAGAAAAAGAGACCTCATTAGAGAAAAAGGTCGAACAAAGAGATAGTGTATCAAAAGTTCATCAACTTATCGAACAATTGCCAGAGCAACAAAAAACCGTCATTCAAATGCGAGACATCGAACAATATGAGTTTGATGAAATTTGCGAAATGACAGGAATGAAGCCAACAGCAGTTCGAGTAGCATTATCAAGAGCAAGAAAAACAATTAGAGAACAACTCTTAAAAACCCATCAATATGGAGTTATCTAGAATAGAAAAATTAGTAGAAAAGTATCTGAACGCAGAAACTACATTGCAAGAAGAAAACACCTTGAAAAACTATTTTACAGGAGGCAATGTTGCACCTCATTTGCAAGAGTACGAGTATATGTTTAGCTATTTTGCTATTGCCAAGGAAGAAGTATTGGAAAAGCCTATCGTGATCAAAAGGAAAACCACCTTTCAGAGAAACATCTTTAGATTATCAATCGCTGCTTCTTTCGCCTTATTGTTTAGTGTCTTCCTAGGATACAATCAGTATCAGAGATACCAGGCAGAAAAGAAGTTTGCTGAAGTAAGCAAAGGATTAGAATTATTGTCAACCACCCTTAAAAAAGGTGAAAATGCAGTCGCTGGTCTATACACTTACGAACAAGCAGTAAACAAAATATTAGATTAAATTATAAACCAAGTAAAGTAAATTAAAATCAAGTAAAACCTATTATCATGAAAAAAATAGTTTTATTAATCGCATTTTTCGTATCAACTCTAACCATTAGCGCTCAAGGAACTTTTGATGCATTGGAAGACGAAGATGGAGTAGATGTAGTAGTTGTAACCAAAGATGCCTTTGAATTAATCTCAAAATTCAAAAACGTAAACATAGAGGACAACGATGCAATGAAGACCTTTCAAATGATTCAAGAATTGAATGAATTTAAAATGTTCTCATCAGACAATATCGATGTCGCTAACAAGATGGAAGGAATGGTAAATGCAGCCATTAAAAAGAACAAGTTAACCGAATTAATGCGCGTTAAAGAAGACGATTCACGTATCAAGATTTATGTGAAGGCTACGAGCAATAAAGATTATGTTAGCGAAGTTTTGATGTTTATTAAAGGAATCGACAAGAAAACCAAGGGAATGTCTGAGGCGGTTGTTATTTCTTTAACAGGAAATATTGACATCAACAAGATGTCTGATTTAGCAGATTCTTTTACAAAGAAATCAGGAGTGAAGGTTACAAAAACCAATTAATCTAAGCTCGATTACAATTAAAAACAACCCATTATGAAAAAATTAACCACCATACTTTCTTTTACCCTTGTACTATTCATGGCCATGTCATGTTCTAAATCAAAATCGCTGCAAAGCTATTTGGTTGAAAGTCAAGAAAAAGA
>CAYFJL010000171.1:0-6563 GCA_964343335.1 uncultured Polaribacter sp.
ATTTCCTTGCAAAAGAGATAAATTATAATGTACATTTGCAAACCAAATTTACAGGTCCTATAGCTCAGCTGGTTAGAGCACCTGACTCATAATCAGGTGGTCCTTGGTTCGAGTCCAAGTGGGACCACAACATTAAAGACTTTAGCAATTGCTAAGGTCTTTTTATTTTTTATAAATTTAAACTCGACACTGGTTTAAACCAATAACATGAAAATAGTATTACGTACCCCATTCTTTTTTGCAATTACTCTTATTGTTTTATTCGGTTGTAAAGAAACGCCTAAGAAAGTATACCAACCTAAAAAGGGAGGTCCGAACCTAGCGCTCTTCAAGGGAAAATGGCAGGGAGTTACCCAAAGCGGCAACGGATCTTTTAAAACAGAGAGTGGGTTTTTGGGGCAGGTCAACCCAAATGGAAAACTTGTTGCACAAACCAACGTTCTTTTCTTTAAACCTTTACACCCAGACGGAAGTATTGATGAAAAAGGTTGGGTATCAAAATTATATCTTTCTGGAAGTAGGGTTTCTTACCTTACCAATGATTATCCCATTTCTAAGTGGACGCAGATAGATTCGCTCAGCTTTAAGTGGTTTTTATTAGGGAAACAGTTTCGAGATGATCGCATTGGGAATTATAAAGATTATGCCACCTTTCAAAGGAAAAAGGATTCTTTGTTTATCACCACAGGTCGTATGGTGTTAAAAGACAGTAGTTTTCAAATCTCTTATCATTCCAAATACAGAAGTGTACAATAGCACATGTCATTAACCAAAGGATTCATCTGTTACAATTGTGGGTTTGTTGTCCAAAACCCCGACAAACTTGAGGCAAAGGTGTTATATCAATGCGAAGAATGCAATGCGGTGACTAGCATTTCCAATGAAACTCCGAAATGTGGGCAATGCGACAGTAATAACGTTCTTCAAGATAAAAATACCCAACCTTTATTTACCTGTCCACAATGCAATTCTGATGAATTTGCCTAAGCGAATTACAGTTAACAAAAATGATTAATTATTAAACTCATCCCGTTCTATGAAAATCAAAATACTATTGGTAAACCTATTTCTTATTAGTTCTTCACTTGGGAATGCTCAAGATAAGAATTGTAATTGCGGATTAACTAAGGCAGTTCAAAGCTACTTAGAATCGAATCAAACAAATAACTTAGAAGAAAGTATTAAAGATTGGCAAGAAAGGAAATTGTCTAAAGATAAAGTGAGCTATTTAGCTGCTAAACTATGTGGTAACATAAACTTTTCCAGTAGTGCAGGATTTAAACCTCAGGAATTCAAATCCATTATTTTAAAAGACATCGGCGCTTCAGAAAGCCTATCCGAAGAAGAAAAGAATAAGAAGGTAACTTGGTTTTTAAATACCTATAAGAATGAGTTGATTTGTGCTCCTAATCATTTAAAAAGAGATGATAGACCACTCCATTTGTATAAAACAGCCATATTGGATGGAGTTATAGATTTGTTTGATGAACTAACTGACGATGACCTTTACCAAATCGATTGGAATAGCTACGAAATAATTGATGGCAAGAAAGAAACGGTTATTGACTATTTGGATAAAGTACTCAATGGTGTGTTTAGTGATAATGAAGATTTAGAAATGCTTCGAGAAGATTTACTTGATATGGGAGCGAAACGCGGAAAAGATTTGAAGGATTAAAACCAAAGACTATGAAAATCAAATTACTATTGGTAAGCCTATTTCTATTTATCGCTTCTTTTGTGAATGCTCAAGATATCACTCAGATCGAAAAAGAGCGACGTAAATGCATAGAAACAAATGGGATTACCACAGGAGGTAGTCTACAATGCATCAAAACTGCCCGTAAAAAATATGAAAAGCTTTTACAGAAAAGCTATTCGATTCTGGAATCAAAACTTAAGAGTCAAGTATTGAAAAAGAGCTTGCAAGAAAGTCAGAAGAATTGGTTGCTTTTTAAGGAGAAAGAATTTGCATTTTTGAGTAGTCTATCATATCAACAACTTGAGGGAACTTTATGGGTCCCAGTCCTAGAGAATTTAAAACTTGATATTATCAAATCTCGTATACATCATATTCTTGATTATATAGATACGCTTGCGTTGGCTGAGGAATAATTCTTTCAGGAACAAATTTCCTCCATTTCCCCAAAGAATATTTCTTAACTTCAGAATCTTAAAAAATCCAATTCATTCACACCCATATGAAAACTTTACAAATTGCAATCAGTCTTCTATTCTCGGTAGCTCTTTTTTCTCAAAAAGCAGCGCCGTATTTTACCGTAAAGCCGACCTTAACTCCAGATGGATCAACGGTCATTTTTAGCTACCAAAGCGACCTCTGGAAAGTGTCTTCGGATGGCGGGGAGGCCGTAAGAATCACAGCCATGGATGGTACAGAAACCGATCCTGCCGTATCTCCCGATGGAAAATGGCTGGCTTTTACCAGCAATCAGTATGGAAATAACGATTTGTACATCATGCCCATTGATGGGGGAGCCATGAAACAACTTACTTTTCATCAAAGCAATGATCAAGTGAGCTCGTGGAATTGGGATAGCAAAACCATCAATTTTACTTCCAATCGGTACAATTCCATGACCAACTATACGGTTTCCATCAAAGGCGATACGCCCAAACGAACCTTTGATCATTACTTCAATACGGTTCACAATACCGTGCAGCATCCAAAAACCAAGGCTTTGTTTTTCAACGAATCTTGGGAAAGCTCAAGATTTGCGCATAGAAAACGATACAAGGGCGATTACAATCCTGATATCAAATCCTACAATTTCAAGACCAAAGCATTTACCAAACATACTTCCTATCGAGGAAAAGATTTTGGGGCCACCATCGATGAAAAGGGGAACATCTATTTCATGTCTGATCGTAGCAACGAAGAGTACAATATTTACCAGTTGCAAAACGGAGCTCCCGTTCGTTTGACCAATTTCAAAACCGCTACCTATTGGCCAAAAGTTAGTGCCAACGGTGCCAAAATTGTATTCCGTAAAGACTATCAAATTTATGTATATGATGTGGCCAAAAAGACATCTAAAAAGTTGAAAATAACAATCAATAACAATTCAACCTTAACAAAGGATATTTCTTATAGCACCAAAGGAAGAGTGACCTCTTTTGATATGTCTTCGGATGGCAAAAAGATGGCCTTTGTGTCTCGAGGAAGACTATTTGTATCGGATGCCGAAGGCAAGTTCATCAAAGAAGTTCCTACAAAATCAGAAGAAGCTGTAGGTGAAGTAAAATGGTTGAAAGGCGATACTTCCTTGTTGTTTTCACAATCTGATCAAGGATACTACAATTGGTATCACATCGACCTGCAAAGCGGCAAAACAAAAAGGTTGACCAAAGCCACTCAAAACGATCGATTGATTTCCTTCAACAAAGACAAAACCAAGGGCGTTTTTCTACGAGGTAGAAATGAAGTCCACACCATCGACTTAAAGAGCTTTAAAACAGAACGGATTGTCACAGACGAACTTTGGGGATTCTACAATAGCACGCCACATTTCTCTCCTGATGGCCGCTATGTGCTGTTCAATGCCTACCGCGATTTTGAGGCCGATATTTTTGTGTACGATATACAGTCCAAACAAAAGATGAACTTAACCAAAACTAAGGTTTCTGAGTTTGAGCCAATGTGGTCTGCAGACGGAAAGTACATTTACTTCTCTTCGGAACGAACTTCGCCAAACTTTCCAAGCGGAGGTAGCGGTAGTACCAAAGTCTACCAAATGGCCTTAGATAAATTCGATAAGCCTTTTAAACTCGATAAGGTAAACCAGTTGTTTGCGAAGAAAGACACGTCAAAAAAGAAGAAAGAAGACAAGGTGCAAGTGCGTATCAATCCCAATGGATTGATGGATCGCCTCACACGAATTAGTCCGCGTTTTGGGAATCAAGGAAACATCACAGTGATTGCCAATGGTGGCAAAACCCATGTACTTTACACCTCCAATCATGATGAAGGTACCTCCAAACTTTGGATGACCACCTTAGAACCTTTTGAGCGCAACAAGACCGTAAAACTGGGAGACAATCGCATTGGAGGATACCAGTATGTGAACGCTAAGAAGAAGCACTACATTTTGGCCAATGGCACCATTCATAGTTTAATCCTTGGCGCCAAAAAACTAAAACCCATTGCTACCAGTGTGAACTTCAACAAAAATCTATCCGAAGAGTTTGAGCAGATGTATTACGAAGCTTGGGCCGGAATGGAAGTGAATTTCTACGATGAGAATTTCCATGGTCAAGATTGGAAGAAACTCCGAGATCGTTATGCGAAGTTTTTACCTTATGTTACCGATAGAAGTCAGCTAAGATTGATGCTCAATGACATGTTGGGCGAATTGAACACTTCTCACTTCGGATTCTACTCCAATGGACGTGAAGAAAACATCTATTACGGCACCACCACCTTGGCAACCGGAATCCTTTTTGATAACAATCAACCTTTTGTGGTAGACCGAGTTGTAAAAGAAAGTCCGGTAGACGTATCTTCCATCAACCTGCGTAAAGGAGATCGTTTGGTTGCCGTAAATGGCAATGCCATTGATGAAAAGATGAACCGGGAGTCGTATTTTACCAATCCGAAGTTTGCTGATGAGCTTCAACTCACTTTTTCGCGAGGAAAACAAAGGTTTGATGTCAACATTCACACGACCTTTTACGGGTCGGTAACGAGCTTGTTATACGACGAGTGGCAAGATGAGAATCAGGCTTATGTTGATCAAAAATCCAACAATCAAATTGCATATGTGCATATGAAGAACATGGGTGGTGGGGAATTGACCAAATTCTACCACGATTTGATGAGTGAAGAAGCGTATAAAAAAGGCTTGATTTTAGACTTGAGATACAATACTGGTGGAAATGTACATGACGCTGTTTTGCGATTCTTACAACAAAAGAAATACTTGCAATGGAAATATCGCGAAGGAAAACTCACTGGTCAATCAAACTTTAATTATGGCAACAAACCCATTGTTTTATTGATCAATGAACAATCGCTCTCGGATGCTGAAATGACGGCCGCAGGGTTCAAAGAACTTGGTTTGGGAACCATCGTGGGAACTGAAACCTATCGTTGGATCATCTTCACCACAGGAAACGGTTTGGTGGATGGCTCTTTCTACCGATTGCCCTCTTGGGGTTGTTATACCCTAGACGGAAAAGACTTGGAGTTGACTGGTGTTGCTCCGGATGTCTATGTAGGGAAGAACTTTAAAGACCGCTTAGACAAGAACACACCACAATTAGACAAAGCCATTGAAATTATCATGAAGAAACTCAAATAAATAGCATATAGCATCTTCATCACGATAAAAAGAGAAATTCGAAAGAGTTTCTCTTTTTTTTTCAATACATCGAAAGACCCTTGCAATTCATCGATAGTTATTTGAGCAAAAGCGGATGCCTACTTTTTTGGCCAATCCTCTTTTTAGTTTTGTCCTGAAATTAGTAAGCCCCTAAAATTGTAAAGGTAGTTATGACACAAATATCCCCCTTAACTACCCTTACTTTCAAAACACCCCTTAACAGAAATGATTTTCAAGAATTACACGAATGAGATGAGTAATGCCTACACAGGCAATTCTTATTATGTTGAAATTGAAAAGTGTGATTTACCCCATGCAAGCAACTTCATACCCCTAAGTAGTTGCGTGCTGAATTTTACGATCAAAGAGGCAGCAATTGAAGTTGCCGAACAAGAAAAGGCTACTCAATTTCGTGATCTCCAATTATGCGGTCATTGTTTCGGAGATTTCAAATTATACACACATGAACAGACCAAGTTTCTTGGAGCTCATTTAAGGCCAACAACCTTGTACAAAGTGTTCGGTACGAGCCTTAGGGAGATTCAAAATAAGATCTTTTCTCTGGAAGAGTATCGCCCTCGACTATACCAAGAACTCTTGGATGTCTTTCATAGTTACGATAACAATCTAGAAGAATTTGATGCCAATCTGAATGGCTTTTTTGAAAGAAATGATTTGTGTAAGCAAGATCATAAAATAGGCTGGATTGATGAGTCGATTCGAATTATTGAGGAGGAGAAAGGCCTGATAAAGGTTCAGGATTTGATTATGGATTTACCTTTTAGTCAAAAAACCTTTGAAACGATTTTTAAGAAGGTAATTGGCCTTACACCAGGGCAGTTTACCAGACAGATTCGTTTTTTGAATTATTTGCGAGAGTTTCATGTAACCGATAAACCCACCACCGAGTTAATGTATGCTTTTCAATATTACGACCTGTCTCATTTTAACAAAGAGGTCAAATATTTTACAGGAAAAACACCAAAAAATTATTTTAATTCTGAGTATTCAGAGTTGAAAAAAATTATCAGTTTTTGAGAATGATTTAGGGTTGATTTCTCTATAAAAATTGATACTCTCTCTATATTTTAATCTACACGCCCCAGTTCCATGGGGCATTTTTTATAACCCGTGATTCCGTCAACAAAATGTCATTTTTTATAACTATCTTACACTCGGTATAAAAATTAAACAATCATGGGAAAATTTGAAATTTACAAAGAC
>CAYFJL010000172.1:0-6540 GCA_964343335.1 uncultured Polaribacter sp.
TTTTGACCGAAACAAATATATAAAATCTAAACGTTGTCTTTTCTATTTATATTTTGATAAATTTGTTTGCATATTCCTTTATTCATGAAAGTTTCTGTAGGTATTGTAATGGGTGGCTACTCTTCGGAAGTAAACATCTCAATTAAAAGTGGAAACGTTGTCTTTAAGCATTTAAATCGTGAAACTTATCGACCTTATCGCATTCATATCCTGAAGGAAAAATGGGTAGTTCTTGATGCGGATGATCAGGAATATCCCATTCAAAAAGAGGACTTCTCAGTAACAATTCGAGGGGAAAAAATCAATTTCGATTGTGTATTCAATGCCATTCACGGTGCTCCTGGTGAAGACGGTTCATTTATAGCCTATCTTGAAACCTTGGGAATCAAACATACATCGGCACCCTTTTACCAAATGGCACTAACGTTTAATAAAAGAGATACGTTGAGTGTTCTGAAACAATACGGCATAAAAACGGCAAAATCAGTTTTCTTAAATGCCGGAGATGACTTTGATGAATCTCATATTTTAGATACCGTCGGATTACCTTGTTTTGTAAAGCCCAATAAGGCGGGTTCTAGTTTCGGAATTTCTAAGGTGTATGAAGCTATGGCTTTACGAGCTGCGATAGAAAAAGCATTTGATGAGGATTCTGAAATTTTAATTGAATCTTTTTTGGATGGAACCGAGGTTTCCGTGGGAGTCATAGAGTATAAGAATCAAATCAAAGTACTTCCAATAACAGAGATTGTTTCAGAGAACGACTTCTTTGATTATGAAGCAAAATATCAAGGGAAGTCCCAAGAAATTACACCAGCTAGATTAATTCCGAATCACCAAATTAAAGTTGAGGAAGAAGCAATGAAAATTTATAAATTTCTACAAATGTCTGGATTTTCTAGATCTGAGTTTATCTTAGTGAATGGGGAGCCTCATTTTTTGGAGATGAATACCGTTCCGGGTCTAACAGAGGAAAGTATTTTACCACAACAAGCGAGTGAAGCAGGATTATCTCTTGAAAACTTATTTGATAATGCTGTTCAGTCGGCTTTGAATTCAACCTCCTAGAGCAGGAAACAGGATCCAAGAGGATTGAAACAAGAAATAGAAAAAGAAAAAAAACTAAAAAAAGCTATGAAAAGACACAATTTTAAGAAACTGCATATTTGGCAGGATTCAATGGAATTGGTGAATTTGAATTATCAATTCACATTAAGATTTCCAAGTTTTGAAAAATTTGGAATGGTGAATCAAATGAACCGAAGTTCTGTTTCAATTCCGTCTAATATTGCTGAAGGAACAAGTAAAAGAACTTCAAAGCATTTTACGAGATTTCAGGAGGATAGTTTGGGGTCTGCTTATGAATGGGAGACGCAATTAATTATCTGTCACAATCTGGGATATATGACATCAGAGGGTTTTCAAGATGCAGAGAAGAGAATTAAAAAATTACAAGGTAAAATTTCGAATTTTATAGATAAAATCAGCCTAAATCCATCCTGATTCATGATTCAATGTTATCTTGTCTCTAAATGAACAAACTTATGAAACGAGCAATATTTCCAGGTTCCTTTGACCCAATTACTCTAGGGCATTTCGATATCATAGAACGAGGAGCCAAACTATTTGATGAGCTCATCATTGCCATTGGTATCAATGGCGTAAAAAAATACATGTTCTCTTTAGATGAACGTAAAAAGTTTATCGAAGACGCATTTATGTATCTGCCGAATATCAAGGTAGTGACTTATAGAGGATTAACGGTGGATTTCTGTTTAGAGAATGATGTTGAGTTTATCTTGCGAGGTCTTAGAAATCCGGCTGATTTTGAATTTGAAAAGGCCATTGCGCATACCAATCGTGATCTGGCTCCTATTGAAACCGTTTTTCTTTTAACTTCCGCCAATACTTCCTATATCTCATCGTCCATCGTGAGAGATGTCATTCGAAATAAGGGTGATTATAGAAAACTAGTACCTAAGTCTGTAAGAATATAAATGTTGATGAAACAAACTAACAAATTTCAATTGGTGTTGCAATTTGCATTGGCAACGCTTTTTTTCGCATGCACAAATAATTCAGAAGTTGCATTCGACTTTACCACAAACTTCGAAAAATCTGAAGGCTTAGAAACGGCAACGTATCCTGAGATCATCAATTATTATCAGGCGCTGGCAGAAACCTACGACGAGTTTTCGCTGTTCACTTTTGGTCAAACAGATTCTGGTGAACCCTTGCATTTGCTGGTTTACGATTCCGATCGTATTTACAATATTTCTGATCTCAAGAACTCAACCAAGAGAAAAGTACTCATCAATAATGGGATTCATCCAGGGGAATCAGACGGAATTGATGCTTCTATGATGTTGCTGAGAGATATTGTTCAGAACGACTCCTTGAAAACCGCCTATAAGAATATTGTACTGGCGGTGATTCCCGTTTACAATGTGGGAGGCGCACTCAATAGAAACTCGTACACACGAACAAATCAAAATGGACCAAAAGCTTACGGATTTCGTGGAAATGCTCGAAATTTCGATTTAAATAGAGATTTCATCAAACAAGATTCCAAGAATGCAGCAGCTTTTGCTGAAATATTTCATGCTGTTAATCCGGATGTATTTATCGATACTCATGTGAGTAATGGAGCTGATTATCAATATACACTTACCCATCTTTTTACGCAACACAACAAGCTTGGAGGAAAGCTGGGGACATTTCTAGAAACGAAAATGCGACCTTACATTGAAAATTCGTTGCAAGAAAAAGGACTTGATATTACGCCATATGTAAATGTTTGGGGATCAACGCCAGAAAAAGGATGGTCACAATTTTATGACGGTCCGAGGTATTCCACAGGATACACCACATTGTTTCATTCCTTAGGGTTTATGATTGAAACGCATATGTTAAAACCTTATAAAGACAGGGTTGAGCAAACCTATGAATTGCTATTTTCAACACTTGATTTTACCGTCGAAAATTCAGCTAGAATTGAAGAGTTACGGCAAAAGGCCGTGGCAGAAGTTTTGTCGAAAAAGACCTATGCCATTGGGTATACCGTAGATCGAACCAACCCCACTTCACTGCAGTTTAAGGGGTATGAAGGAGCTTATATTGATAGTAAGGTAACCAATGGAAAACGTCTGTTTTATGATAAAAGCAAACCCCATACAAAGGAGGTTAAGTACTACAATAATTTTATCCCGTCTAAAGAAATTAATATTCCCAAATACTATATTTTAAAGCAAGGCTGGCACAAAGTTTTTAATCGTTTGAAGTCAAACAATATCGAATACACTCGATTTGAGAAAGATACCATGATGGAGGTAGAGGTGAATCATATTGATAAATTTGATACTCGAAGAGCGCCGTATGAAGGTCATTATTTGCATTACAATACCACCATTCGTCGATCAAAACAAAGCGTGAATTTTTCCAAAGGAGATATACTAATTCCGACCAACCAAAACGGAGTTCGTTACTTGCTAGAAACTTTAGAATCTGAAGCGCCAGACTCATTCTTTAATTGGAACTTTTTTGATACCATCTTGCAGCGAAAAGAAGGCTATTCGGCTTATGTTTTTGAAGATATTGCTGAGGAATTGTTGAGGAATGACAATGCTCTAAAAGAACAATTTGAGGAACGAATGAAGGATGAAAATTTTGCCAAAAATCCACGTGCTCAATTGAATTTTATCCATAAGAATTCACGGCATTACGAGAAAGCTCATTTGCAATTACCCATTTATAAAATCTACTAACTTTGCACTCAATCAACCATGGAAAAGGAGAAACAGACTTTTCATGACAATAATTTTTACCGATTCGTAATCACGGCGATTGCGGTATCTGCTACTTTTTTGGTTGCTGTTGAAACCACCCGGTTTGATATCAATTATCACAATTATATTGAACGAGTAGAGTTGATTGTTTTCGGATTGTTGGTGTTGGATTTTGTGATCAACTTATTCTTTGGGCAACCATTAAAGTATATTCACAAGTATCTTTTCTCTTTTGAAGGCGCAGTTGATTTTTTGACTTCTTTGCCCTTTTTTATCCTCTTATTGGATGTAGATCAATTTCATTTTTTGAAATTAATTCTTGGTATTGCGGCCTTTCTTAAAATAGCTAGATTTTCTGATGCCCTGACGATTTTTAAGGATGTGATCATCAGTGAACGAAAATCAATTTTGGCTTCCTTGTATCTAATGTTGGTCCTGACGTTTTCGATATCAACCCTTCTTTATTTCGTGGAGAAGGATGCCAATCCAAAAGGTTTTTCAAGTATTTTGGAATCCATGTGGTGGTCAGTTGTTACATTGGCAACCGTTGGATACGGAGATGTGGTCCCAGTAACAGCTTTAGGTAAATTATTAGGAGCATTGGCTTCCATCGTTGGATTGGGAATGTTTGCCTTGCCAGCTGGTATTTTGGCAAACGGATTTGCTCAAGAATTGGCACGTATCAAATACATCACTAGTTGGAACTTGGTTTCAAAAGTTCCCTTGTTCGCAACTTTAGATAGAGGAACGATTTCTGAAATTTCAAGGATGCTCACCGTGAAAAGGTTTAGCAAGAATGAAACCATTATCAAACAAGGTGATATTGGTGATTCTATGTATTTTATTTTAGAAGGTGAAGTAGAGGTTGTAATCCAAGATTCCGATAAAATCGTTCAATTAAAAAAAGGTCAGTTTTTTGGGGAAATAGCTTTGCTAAGAGATACCAAGCGAACGGCTTCTGTTATTGCAAAACGACGTTGTGAAATGCTCGAACTTACTTCCTACGAATTGAAGCATTTGATTCGGTCTAGACCAGAAATTGTTAGTAAGATTGAAAAAGTGGCCAATGCCAGATTCGATTTGTCTTAAAAGGTGTAATCCGATAAACTCCTCTCAAATTGCTCCGGATTCGCTGCCAGATGATATCTCGGATCATCAATAGCTTCTTCAATCACTTCCTTAAATTTCGGATTCGCTTTGTTTAGTAAAATCTTACAATCTTGACTGAGGTGCTTTAAAGTGATCTTTTTTCCAGCCGCTTCGTATTTTTCAACCAAATTGAAAATTGCTTCTAATGCTGAGTGATCTGAAATTCTCGATTCCACAAAATCAATTTCTACAGATGCTGGATCATTTTTCACGTCGAATTTTTCATTAAAGGCCGAAATACTTCCAAAGAACAAGGGCCCCCAAATCTCGTAAATCTTTGTACCATCTTCTTTGAATCTCTTACGAGCTCGAATACGCTTCGCGTTCTCCCAAGAAAATACAAGTGCACTCACGATAACTCCAGCTATAACCGCAATCGCTAAATCAAAGATGACTGTTAAAGAAGAAACCATAATCAATACTACCAAATCAGCTCTTGGAATTTTATTGATGATTCTGAAACTCGACCAAGCGAAGGTTCCGATCACAACCATAAACATCACGCCAACCAACGCTGCAATTGGTACTTGCTCAATATAGGAAGAAGCAAATAAGATGAACATTAACAAAAATACGGCAGCCGTAATGCCTGATAATCGGCCACGCCCACCACCTTTGATGTTAATGATAGACTGTCCAATCATGGCGCAACCACCCATTCCGCCAAAGAGACCAGTGATGATATTCGCACCACCCTGTGCCATACATTCGCGGTTTGAGTTTCCTCGGGTTTCTGTCAAATCATCAATCAAATTCAATGTCATTAGGGATTCAATCAATCCAATAGCTGCAAGAATTAAAGCGTACGGAAAGATGAATGAAAGGGTGTCCATATTCAATGGAATTTTGGTAAAGGTTTCTAAAACTGGAACCGGAAAACCTCCTTTTAATCCTTCACCACCACCATCTCTAATAAATGATCCTACCGTAGCAACATCCAATCCAGAGAATATTACAATGGCCGAAACCACAAGAATCGCAATCAAGGCTTCTGGGAGTTTCTTTGCCGCTTTTATCTGAGGTAAACCCCACATGATTAACATGGTTAATCCGACTAAACCTATCATCCAATAAAGAGACGAGCCTTCTAACCAAACTTTTTCACCATTTACCTGTTGTGTAAACATTCCCAGTTGCGACAGGAAGATTACAATGGCCAATCCGTTTACAAATCCCATCATTACAGGATGAGGAATCAATCGAACAAATTTTCCAAGTTTGAAAACACCCGCTAAAAACTGAATGATACCCATCAATATCACTGTTAGAAATAGGTAATACAATCCTAAATTTTCATCCGGACTTCCCATAGCATTTCCTTCAGAAACCAAGTTCACCATTACCACCGCTAAGGCGCCAGTTGCCCCAGAGATCATTCCTGGTCTTCCTCCAAAAATGGAAGTAATCAACCCAATCATAAAGGCTGCGTAGAGTCCGACTAAAGGATCAACCCCAGCAACAAATGCAAAAGCCACTGCTTCTGGTACTAATGCCAATGCTACGGTAATACCCGATAAAATATCGTTTCTAACGTTTTGAACCCTTTTTCTAATAAAACTTGCCATGAGAATAACTTAAGTCGGCAAATATAGAAGCAATTTTTAAA
>CAYFJL010000173.1:0-6495 GCA_964343335.1 uncultured Polaribacter sp.
GAAAAGTGATTGAATTTCTTTACATTTGAATTCAAATCATCAATAATCATGAGTGAAATTGTTAAGGAAGCAGAAGGTTTTGTTTTGAAGCTTTTGAACGAAAGTTTGGATTCAAAATATGTGTATCACAATCTGCCTCACACCCAACGGGTAGTGCAAAAGGTACAAGAGATGACCGAGGATGCCGAATTAACGGAAACCGAAAAGGAGAACTTGTTGTTAGCCGCTTGGTTTCATGATACTGGATTTGTGAAACAAGCAGAGGGTCATGAAGTAGAAAGCACCAAAATTGCGAGTCAATTTTTTGAGGATAAGGGACTTGATAAAGATCGAATCGAATCTATCAATGAAATCATTCTTGCCACTCAAATGGAAAAGGAGCCTACTGGGGAACTACAAAACATCATTCGTGATGCTGATTGCGCTCACTTGGGTTCTAAGAGTTTTCTTGATTTTTCTGAGTTGTTAAAAAGAGAAATTGAACTTACGCATGATAAAAAAATTAAGGATGGAGAATGGTTAGATACCAATCTCGAATTTTTATCTCATCAACATAAATACTATTCCAATTACGCTTTGAAAAATTGGTCATTGACCAAATCGAAAAATATTTCGAAGTTGCTTAAGCTAAAAAGAGATCGACTTGAGGATAGTAAAAAGTTCAAGCAGAAAAAGGAAGCGATTGATCTTAAGAAAAAGAAAGGTGAAGTTCCTGAGCGCGGTGTTGAAACCATGTTTCGTGTGGCATTGAGAAATCACATTACTTTGAGTGATATTGCCGATACTAAAGCCAATATTTTACTCTCGGTAAATGCCATTATTATTTCCATGACGTTCTCTACGTTGATACCAAAGCTTGACAATCCGTCCAACACCTATCTGGTGATACCTTCGGTTATCTTTATCTTTTTTACAGTGGTTTGTATGGTTTTGTCGATCCTAGCAACCAGACCCAATGTAACCAAAGGAAAGTTTACCAAAGAAGACGTTGCTAACAAGAAGGTGAATCTTCTCTTTTTTGGGAACTTTCATCAAATGAAATTGAATGATTTCGAATGGGGTATTACAGAAATGATGCAAGATCGAGACTATCTATATGGATCCTTAACCAAGGATTTATACTTTCTAGGATTGGTTTTAAATAGAAAATATGGGTTACTGCGAGTTACCTATAATGTTTTTATGATTGGCATCATTGTCAGCGTAATTGCTTTTACCGTTGCCTTTATCATGCAGAGTGCTTAACCCTGAATTTCTTCAATTAGATCTTTGAAGGTGATGGCCTCTTTTTCCTCAAAATCTTTTTGGTAGATGACTTCAACGCGTAAAGCTTTCAAGCCAGATACGCCTTGTAAATCTTCCAATTGCAATTGTTCTACTTTGCCCAATTGATTTTTAGACTGCATGTATTTGATGTATTTCAAATACTCTTGTGCATCCTTATCTTGCGAGTATATAATGGCTATTTTACCAGGCGTGGTTAGTCGTTCATTGGTACCGCGAATGAAGGCCTTATCAATTCGTTTTTTAATGATTTCATAACGGATATTGTAAGCCCCATCAACATCAAACTGTTTTTCATCCATTCTAAATTTAATGGCCATTGGATTGCTGTGAACCAATAGTAAACTTGCAATTCGCAGGTCTTCTGCCAAATGTTCACGCTCGGCAAAGGCAATGTTCTCCATTCCGTATAAGGCTTGTAATTGCCACAAGCGAAGATTGTACAAATAAACTTCATTGTACGTTTTTTCATTGGTAATGGATTGTCCGATATACATGTTAAATTCAACACCATCAGTTTTGTATCTCTCAAAATAATGTGGGAACATATCTTGAGCCATTTTTTGCTGGTGATCAATGAATCTTGTTAGCTTATCGTTTATCTGAGTAACGCTCTCTTCGTAGTTTTTCCTGAATTCATAAACCACACCCAAATCAGCATTCAATCGAGCTTTGTATATAGCTACCTTTTCTTTAAGGTCTGCATTTAAAGTTCGTACATGATTAAATACCGGATAAATTTCACGTTTCAAGAAATCCAAAATTGAAATTTCATCACCAGCTTTTAATCCGTTTTGAACAGCATCCAAATACTTTGAAACGCGGAACATCAGTTCGTCGTAAATTGGTAGTTTTTCTGATTTACAAGCTTCTTTCAGCACGTCAATGGCCAAAGAAAGTTGCGTAACCAAATCCTTTTGAATAGCCGTATTTCTTGCTGTGGATGACCCTTTAATGTCACTTTGGGCAAAGAGTGGGTATACATCATTAAATACAATTTCATCCAAAGCGGAATCCTGATTGTTCATCGACTCCATAAAGTATTTTTGAGCGGCTTCATAAAAGCGCCATTTTACAGATGGGTGAATGGAAGTATAGTACTCTTGGATGATTGCTTCTAAAATATTCTGATGTTCTTCCGAGGTTCTTTTAACAGCTGCTTCAAACACAGGAAGGATATCCTTGAGTTTGTTGATGTTTACACTATTTAAGTCGTAAGGTCTTGGTGATGCTATTTCTAACAACGCTAAATCTCCAGTATTGCTTGCTTCAATGGGAATAAGCAAAATGCTTTGCAGATTCGCTTTTTTCAAATTCTGATAAAACGGATTGTGATTGGTGAGTTCACCATATTTCTCAACATCCGAAATGATGAAGGTTTTTTGTTTTTTAAATACCCGATTCATGATGCCGTCACAGAAAAATCCGCTTTCACAATCAATTTCTGTTTCGCTATTAAAAATCAAACTGTCGGATTTCTTCTTGGTAGAAGAACACATGTTATCACGAACTTTGTCGAAAATGCTATACCCCAAGCGAAGATCTTTGATTGCATAAAAATCGCGGAGATTCTCTTGGAGACTTTCAATCAAATTGTCATCTCCCGCCAAAAGGTTTGCCTTAACCGCAGAAACCATTTCTTCTGCCGTTACATCAAATAAATTAATGATTCCGAATCCTTTAAAAATGTAGCTGTTGGGCGGTAATTTCTCTTTCCAAATATCAATATTGTGGAAATTATCTAACAATTCCTTACAATCTTCTTTGGTTAATTCTGGTGCTTTATCAGTCTTGGTAATATCTGCGAAATCACCATTAAAAGCTGCTCTATAATATCTAGTGGTACCTGTGGTTTTATCTGGAATGTTGAAGTAGAAAGGACGTTTCATATCTACCTTGAACTGGTAGTAGAATCCTAGAATGAAGGTACATGCCATGATGTACATGTCTTCTTCCTGAAAATTACGCACTTCCAATTCGTAATCATCACCAGCATTCTTTAAAATGTTTTCAAAACGAGTGGTGAATTTGAATGAGGTAAATGAAAAAGGAATACTAGCCGCCTTAATTTCATTTGTTAAAAGAGGCTCTGGAAAAAGTGGTTCCAACAACAATTCTACCTGCTCCTTATATTTTTCCAAAAGGGAAACATCTGAAAAACCATCAATCAATTCAGGATAGTTTTTCATCTCTTCCCCAACTAGTTTAGCCGCTTCATGAAAGGGGTGATGTGCATGCGAATCTTCAGCATATTTCAAATAACTATCATGCACCTTTCGAAACGATATGTTTAGCTGTAAAGGAAGCTCTTGTTGATTTAAGGAGTTCATGATTTCCATAGTAGGCTAGTTTTATACTTCTTAGACGAAAGAGTTGCCGAATTATTACAAAAATTACTTTTGTCTAAAATAGATGGTTATTGGAACACCCGAAAAGTTAAATCGCTCACGTAACTTATTCTCTACAAATCGTTTATACGGGTCTTTCACATACTGTGGTAAGTTACAAAAAAATACAAACTGCGGTGTTGCAGTTGGTAATTGCATGCAATATTTGATTTTGATATACTTTCCTTTGATGGCTGGTGGAGGATAACTTTTCACGATTTCGAGCATCGTTTCATTAAGCTGGCTCGTTTTGATTCTGTTCTTACGGTTTTCAAAAACTTCTACCGCCGTTTCAATGGCTTTAAATATTCTTTGTTTCGTTAAGGCGGAAATGAACAACACCGGAATGTCTGTGAAAGGCTCGACTTTTCTGAGGATTTCTTGTTGAAACTTCTTCATGGTATTGGTTTCCTTTTCAATCAAGTCCCATTTGTTGATTAAGATGACAATACCTTTTCTATTCTTTTCAGCCAACCAAAAGATTTTCTCGTCTTGTCCTTCAAAACCTCTGGTAGCATCCACCATTAAAAGAATAACATCGGAGTACTCAATAGAACGAATGGCTCGCATTACTGAGTAAAATTCAAGGTCTTCTTTTACTTTAGATTTCTTACGAATACCTGCCGTATCTACAAGGTTGAAGTCGAAACCAAAACGATTGTATTTGGTATCGATAGAATCTCTTGTTGTTCCGGCAATGTTGGTTACAATATTTCGATCTTCTCCAATCAATGCATTGATGAAAGATGATTTTCCAGCATTCGGTCTTCCAACCACGGCAAATCTTGGAAGTTCGTCGGCACCACCTTCTACATCCTCTTCTTCCTTATCATTTACTTTTTCAGAAATGGCATCTAACAATTCGCCAGTACCACTTCCGTTGATGGAAGAAATAGTGAAATAATCGCCCAAGCCTAAGTTATAAAACTCTACCGCATCGTTGGCGCGCATGGCATTATCAACCTTATTCACTGCCAAGAAAATCGGTTTCTTGATTTTACGAAGTAATTTGGCTACCTCAGAATCCATAGGAGTGATTCCGTCTTCAACGTCTACCACAAAAACAATAATATCGGCCTCATCAATGGCGAGGTCAACTTGTTTTCTAATTTCTTCTTCGAAAATGTCATCGGATCCAATGGCGTATCCACCGGTATCAATCACCGAAAACTCTTTACCGTTCCAGTCAGATTTGCCATAATGACGATCGCGAGTTACACCACTCACAGAATCTACGATGGCTTCTCTTCGCTGCACCAATCGATTAAAAAATGTCGATTTTCCAACGTTTGGTCTTCCTACAATGGCAACAATTGAATTCATACAATGCTCTAATATTCTGCAAATGTACAATTAAAGGTTGCATTTTTTGTCGTAATTTGGAAAAGTAAACCAAACCAAAAACTTCGAGACCATACCCCGTGGTTCGATTTTCATTTTATGTTAGTAGAGAAACGGAATAGTGAAGTCCATCTTAGGCCCCGATTTTCCATTGATTTAATGGAATCTCATGATGCTTTATTGGAGCGTTTTAAGGCTAAAATAAAGGACAAAAACTGCAGGTTTACTGGGAAAATTTCAGGGTCACATATCTTTTTATCCATACCAAAGAAAGACGATCATTTATGGTCACCTCAATTGAATTTAGAGTTGTTAGAGGAAGGTGAAGGGAAAACAAAATTAAAGGGATTGTTTGGTCCCAAACCTCAGTTATGGACCTTCTTCATGTTTATTCATTTTGTGATTGGAACCTCTTTCTTAGGATTTTTAGTGATGTTGTATTCCAGGTATTCTTTAAAAGGATCCTTATTTTTTCCAACCGTTATGTTGGTGGTATTGCCTTTTATCTGGATCGTACTCTACCTTATTGGGAAGTTGGGGAAGGATACTGGGAAAAAACAAATGGAGGCTCTACATGATTTTATGTTAGAGGTAATTGAAAGTTAGTCTTTGTATCCGAATCGTTTTAATTGGTTTTGATTGCTTCTCCAGTTTTTGTTCACTTTTACGAAGAGCTCTAGGTAGACTTTTTTGCCAAAAAAGATTTCAAGGTCCTTTCTTGCTTCGGCGCCCACCCTTTTGATAGCACTTCCCTTATGACCAATAATAATTCCTTTTTGAGTATCTCTTTCGACCATGATTACCGATCGAATTCGAACAATATTTGGTTCTTCTTGAAAAGATTCCGTTTCAACTTCAACTGAATACGGAATTTCTTTTTTGTAGTGGGTTAAAATCTTTTCTCGGATTTTTTCATTCACAAAGAAGCGTTCTGGCTTGTCGGTCAATTGATCCTTTGGATAGAAAGGCGGACTCTCAGGTAGCAATTCAATGATTTTGTAGAAGACCGATTCCACATTGAATTTCTCTAATGCTGAAATTACGTAGACGAAAGAATTCGGAACGGTTTCTCTCCAATAGGCGATGCGTTGCTCCACTTCTTCAGGCGTCGATAGGTCAATCTTGTTTAGGAGTAAAATAACTGGAACCTTGGAGTGTTTGATGCGTTTTAAAAACTGTTCATTTTTTATCTCGGTTTCACCAACTTCAACCATGTAGATGATTACATCGGCATCGTCAAAAGCAGATTTAACAAAATCCATCATTGACTCTTGTAATTGGTAGGCCGGATTTAAAATTCCAGGTGTATCGGAGAAGACGATTTGGTAATCTTCTTCATTGACAATTCCCAAAATTCGATGACGAGTAGTCTGAGCTTTGGGGGTTATGATGGAGAGTTTTTCGCCAACCAAGGCGTTCATCAAGGTGGATTTACCAACATTTGGGTTGCCAATAATATTGACAAAACCTGCTTTGTGTGTCA
>CAYFJL010000174.1:0-6495 GCA_964343335.1 uncultured Polaribacter sp.
AAGTTTCTAGCTGGTAATATGGAAAATCGAATAAACGGGTAATTTCTGTTGCCATATTGTAAGTTTTAAGTCTCGAAAATTAGGAAAAATACAACGATTTCGCAAACTTGTTTTATTAGTAAAAACAATGTATTATGCGTAAATCTTATCGTATAATTTCTGATATTTTTTTCGAATGTTTTTTCGTCTCATTTTCAAAGTTGGAGTCAACAGATTGTCATCAATCGTCCATTCTTCAGGCGTGATTTCAAACTTTTTAATTTGCTCCCATTTACCGAATCGTTTGTTGTAAAAATCGATCTCTTTTTGAATGCGATTAATGAGCTTTTGATTGGTAGACACATTCTCAATTTCAAATCCTTTTCGTTTCGCCCATTCATGAACAAATTCGAAATTGACCTGAATTAGTGCCGCGGGTAGTTTTTGCCCTTCACCAATCACCATAATTTGTTCAATAAATCTCGATTGTTTGAGTTCGCTTTCTAAAGCTGCAGGAGCGATATACTTACCACCTGAAGTTTTAAACATTTCTTTCTTGCGATCGGTGATGTATAAGAATCCGTTATCGTCTAATTTCCCGATATCTCCTGTGTGCAAATAACCTTCTACAATGGTTTTATTGGTCATTTCTTCATTCTTGTAATAACCAAGCATTACATTATCACCTTTCAAAAGAATTTCTCCGTCCTCAGCGATCTTCACTTGAATTCCTTCCAAAGGCTTCCCGACAGAACCAATACGCATTCCTTTGTTGCGTAAATCGTTTAAGGTTCCTCCCGGTGAGGATTCTGTCATTCCATAACCTTCTAGGATTGGAATTCCGGCTGCGGTGAATATTCGAATCAGTCGCGGTTGAAGTGGAGCACTTCCGCATACCATGAACTGCAAACTATTACCTAAAGCTTCGCGCCACTTTTTAAAGATGATGGCATTGGCAATTTTGAGCTTGAATTCATACCATGCTCCATTTTTCCCATAAGGTTCGTATTGTTCGGCCAATTCAACCGCCCAGAAGAAAAGTTTCTTTTTGGTTCCTTCCAAATCACTTCCTTTGTCCATGATTTTATCAAAAATCTTTTCGAGAAGTCTTGGCACAACGGCCAGATAATGTGGTTTGGTTTCTCGTATTGTATCCCCTATGGTCTCAATGCTTTCAGCAAAATACACTTCCAAAGAAACATACTGATTGTAATAACAGGCAGCTCTTTCGAAGATGTGACAAATAGGAAGGTAGCTAACGATTCGTTTGGCATCATCGTTCAAGTCTAGACCTTTTGCCGTTGCGAATACGGTAAACACAATGTTTTTATGGGTCAACATAACTCCTTTGGGAGTGTCAGTCGTTCCTGAAGTGTAAATGATGGTCGCCAAGTCATCTTCTGACACCTCACTTTTTCGCTTTTCAATTTCGGAGTGAAAATCACTTCCTTGACCAATCTTTAAAAAAGAATTCCAGTCAGCATCAGTTTCATTTTCAGTTAGATAGTAAACACCTTTCAGGTCGGTTTCTTTTTCTACGGATTTTACCTTTTTGTATAGCTCTTCATCAGAAACAAAGCAATACTTCGAATCGGAGTGCGATAAAATGTAAGCGTAATCTTTGGCTGATAGTGTGGCATACAAAGGAACATTTTGAGCTCCGATTTGTGAGATACCCACATCTAAAATATGCCAATGTGGATGATTGTTGGTGGTGATAATAGCTACTTTATCATCCTTGTTGATTCCGAGTTTTAATAATGAGCTACTAACTTTGTTGGAGGTTTCAATGTACTGCTCCGTACTGATAGAAACCCATTGGTTCTCTTTCTTATAATTAAAGCAATTTTTTTGCGGCGCCTCCTTCAATTGATAGTAGGCGAAGTCAAAAATTCGTTTAATCTCCATGTAGTTTGTATAGTTGTTTGGACCTACAAAATACTAAAAATAAAAAAGGCTGAAGTAATTCAGCCTTTCAAATTCGATAAAGGAAGAAGGGATTAATTCTGCTCTAAAAGATATTTGCTAAATCCTTTCCCGTTTATTTTGGTGTATTTTGAATCAATGGAGTAGGCAACACTCATTTTTGAAATGTTGAAATCACCTCTAACTTTCATGTATTTGATATTCAAATCTTCTTCAAACTTGGCGTTTGCAAAAGAAACTCCGTCGTAAAAATTTGTGTATTTGAAAATGGCAGAATCTTCGAAAACTGAATTAGCAAAACTTACATTTCTATCAAACTTTGCGTATTTAAAGGTAGCAACTTCGCTAAATTTAGCTCTTGTGAAATCGGTGTCAGTCTCGAACTTTGCATATTTAAAGGTGCTATCTTCTTGAAAATCTGTTCCAGCAAAATCACTTGCTTTTTCAAAGGTGGTGTATTTGAACATGGCCTTTCCTTCAAAAGCACATCCACTAAAGATGGCTTCTTTTTCAAAGCTCGCCGTAAAGGTGTATCCAGAGTCTTCATCTGGAATGTAGGCCAATACATCATCTTTAAAAGTGCAGTTTTCAAAGGAAACATTTACATCAATCAATTTCTCAATTTTGTTTGAGTAGTTGTTGTTACCCCACCAACTTTTCTTTTTCTTTTTTGGAAGTTTTGCCATGGCTTCATCCATATAAGTGAAGTCTAAGGTACCTTCGATAATGGCGTTTTTATAAGAAACATCTTTTCCTTGCTTAATATCGTTCATGATATCAGCGGCAGAAACGGTTGATTGCGCATTGATGTTTACAAAGGCGAAGGTCATTGCTAGAAGTAGTATTTTTTTCATGATAATCATTTAATGAGTTTATCTAAAGACACTATCAAATGTTAGTTGTGACACTTTTTATTTGAAGGATCTACCTCATGTGTTTCTCAACCCACTTTCTCGCATTCACAAATGCCTCCAACCAAGGAGAAACGTCATCTTTACGTCCCTTCGGATAATTTGCCCAGTTCCACTGGAAAGTTGATCGTTCAATATGTGGCATGGTCACCAAATGTCTACCCGTAGCATCACACATCATGGCCGTATTGAAATCAGATCCATTCGGGTTGGAAGGATAGCCTTCATAGCCATACTTAGCAACGATATGATACTTATCCTCAGAATAAGGAAGGCTAAATTTACCTTCACCATGGGAAATCCAAACCCCTAAGGTGCTTCCAGCTAAGGTGGATAACATCACTGAGTTGTTTTCCTGAATTTTTACGGAAGTAAAGGCGCTTTCGTGTTTTTTACTGTCATTGTAGGTCATTCTACCGTGGATTTCATGATCCGGATTGATCAAATCAAGTTCCATCCATAATTGACAACCGTTACAAATGCCGACACTCAATGTATCTTCTCTATCAAAGAAATTACGCAAAGCCTTTCTTGCTTTCTCATTGTACATAAAGGCGCCTGCCCATCCTTTTGCTGATCCTAAAACGTCTGAATTGGAGAATCCGCCTACCGCTCCGATAAATTGAATATCCTCAAGGGTTTCTCTGCCTGAGATAAGATCGGTCATGTGCACATCTTTCACATCAAATCCGGCTAAATACATAGCATTGGCCATTTCACGCTCCGAGTTGGATCCTTTTTCTCGGATGATGGCAGCCTTTGGTCTTGGTTTAGAACCATCAATTACTGGTAATTTTCCAGTGAAATTTTCAGGGAAGTTATATTGTAATGGCTGATTCTTGTAATTGTCATATCGTTCTTGAGGCAAATTACCGGCAGTTTGTTGCTGATCTAATAAGAACGAAGTTTTATACCAAATATCTCTGTATTCTGAAACAGATAGAGAATAATCCATCGAATGATTCTTGATGTTCAAGCGATCGCTCTCTGTTACTGTTCCGATTTTGATGGCATCAATTCCATTGTCAGCAAATACAGCTTCGATACTATCGTCTTTAGATTGAATCACGATGGCAGCATTTTCGGCGAACAACATTTTAACACAATCCTCTTCCTGTAAGCTTGTTAAATCGAGATTTGCACCCGTGTTAGTATTAGCAAAACACAATTCTAATAATGTGGTGATTAAACCTCCTGATGCAACATCGTGACCGGCTACAATCTGATCGTTTTTAATGAGTTCTTGTAAGGTGTTGAATACATTTTTAACGTATTCAGCACTTTTCACTGTCGGAGCCTCATTACCGATTCTATTTACAATCTGAGCAAAAGAACTTCCTCCAAGTTTGAAATTATCTTGTGAAACATTGATGTAGTAGATGGGACCTCCTTCCTTTTGGAAAACTGGCTCTACAATCTTGGTGATGTCGTTACAATTGGCCGCTGCAGAGATGATTACCGTACCTGGGGAGATTACATCCTCATTCGGATATTTCTGTTTCATTGATAATGAATCTTTTCCAGTTGGAACATTGATTCCCAAATCAATGGAGAATTCTGAAACCGCTTTAACCGCTTCATACAAACGAGCATCTTCACCTTCGTTTTTACAAGGCCACATCCAGTTGGCGGATAGAGAGACTGATTTCAATCCGTCTTTTAAGGGTGCCCAAAGAATGTTGGTAAGAGATTCTGTGATGGAGTTTTTACTTCCTGCCACAGGATCTATCAATCCAGAGATAGGGGAGTGCCCAATTGACGTTGCAATTCCTTCTTTTCCTTTGAAATCCAGAGCCATTGCACCTAGATTGTTTAGTGGAATTTGCAATTCACCAACACATTGTTGCTTGGCTACTTTTCCGCCAACGCATCGGTCTACCTTGTTTGTTAACCAATCTTTACAGGCCACCGCTTCCAATTGCAATACCTGAGCCAGGTAGGTCTCCATTAATTGCCAATCGAAGGTAACAGCATCGTAATTACGATCCACTGTTTTATCGTTCATAATGGTTTTTGGAGAAGACCCGAACATGTCGGCCAATTCCAAATCCATCGGTTTATCACCTTTGGTGGCGGATTCGAAAGTGAATCGATGATCACCAGTAACATCACCTACTTGATACATTGGAGATCGCTCTCGATCTGCGATTTTCTGCAGTGTATCGATATGTTTTTCAGAAATGACCAGTCCCATACGTTCTTGAGATTCATTTCCAATGATTTCTTTGTTGGAAAGGGTAGGGTCTCCGATAGGTAATTGATCAATATCAATTTTACCACCCGTTTCTTCCACCAATTCAGAGAGACAATTCAAATGTCCGCCAGCCCCATGATCATGAATTGAAACAATAAAATTCTCCTCATTTTCAACCATGCCTCGTACAGCATTGGCCGCTCTTTTCTGCATTTCAGGATTCGATCTCTGTACCGCATTCAATTCGATTCCGGATGCAAACTCACCAGTATCTGCCGAAGATACAGCGGCTCCACCCATTCCAATTCGGTAGTTATCACCGCCTAGGATGACCACTTTATCGCCAGTCTTGGGAGTATCTTTTTGAGCCTGACTTTCCTTACCGTAACCGATCCCACCTGCCAGCATAATCACTTTATCGAATCCGAGTTTTCTAGCATCCTCTTCATGCTCAAAAGTTAAAACAGATCCTGAGATTAAAGGTTGACCGAATTTATTTCCGAAATCAGAAGCTCCATTAGAGGCTTTGATTAATATATCCATTGGCGTTTGATACAGCCACTTTCTTTCTTCTAGATTTTCCCATGGACGGTTTTCTTCCAATCTGGAGTAAGATGTCATATAAACCGCCGTCCCAGCTAAAGGAATAGATCCTTTACCACCAGCCAAACGATCTCTAATTTCACCTCCCGAACCAGTAGCTGCTCCGTTGAAAGGCTCTACAGTCGTCGGGAAATTGTGGGTTTCGGCTTTTAAGGAAATTACCGAATCAAAGTCTTTGGTTTCGTAATAATCAGGAATATCAGCTCTTTTCGGTGCGAATTGTTCCACTGTTGGTCCTTTGATAAAGGCCACATTGTCTTTGTAGGCAGAAACAATATCATTCGGATGTTGCTTTGAAGTCTCTTTGATTAGCTTGAATAAAGAAGTTGGTTTTTCTTCACCATCAATAACAAAAGTTCCGTTGAAGATTTTATGTCGACAGTGTTCTGAATTCACTTGAGAAAATCCGAATACTTCAGAATCGGTTAATTTCCTACCAATTCTTTCAGAAAGTTGATCCAAGTATTCGATTTCTTCCCCGCTTAAAGCCAATCCTTCTTTTTGATTATAATCGGCGATATCATCAATTTCAAAAATAGGATCAGGTTGGATATCAATGGTAAATGTATCTTGATGTAATCCTTCAAACTTTTGGAGAATCATCGGATCAAAATCTGTGAATTCGGCATCAACGGCCTTAAACTCTTCGATACGAATAATCCCTTCAATCCCCATGTTCTGGGTGATCTCAACGGCATTGGTACTCCAAGGAGTAATCATAGCGGCTCTGGGGCCAACAAAAAAGGCGTCAAGAGACGCCGTGTTTATTTTTGGTGCATTACCAAACAACCAAGTTAATTTAGAAATTGTAGCTTCTGATAAGTCTGTTGATGATTGTAATGCGAATACTTTTGAATTCGAATTTCCAAAGAAGTGAATCAT
>CAYFJL010000175.1:0-6432 GCA_964343335.1 uncultured Polaribacter sp.
AGGTACACCATACCACAATGGCCCTAAATTTTTACCATAAGTGTAATCGCCAAACAGGTATCCTGTGTGAACACCGATCCATTCTGCGCCCATTCCGATGAAAAAACCTATAAGACAAAAAAGGTAGAATTTGATCGAATGAGCTATTCTTGCGATCAACAAAATTGCAAATGAAATAGCAAGGTTCAGAAAACTCAATTCTAAGAAAGATGAGCGTTGATCAGATAATAAACCGACGGTTCCTACTGTATAAAAGATACACAGAAGGATAACCAAAAAACCCGTCTTGTAACGTTGAAAATACTCCTGAAATTGAGCGGCTCGAATCATTGTTTTCTATTCTCGAATCAAAACAATAATTCAGGCAAAAGGTTTTTAATTACCATTTTGAATAACCGCCTTCAAGTTCTAGCACATGAATAAAACCTGCGTCTTTCATCATTTGTAAAGCTTTTGCGCTTCTACCTCCTGACTGGCAGTAGATCATGTATTTATAATTCTTCGGAAGTTGTTCTAAAGTTGCCTCGAAAGTTTTGCCATTCACATTTAGGCTTTTTGCATTTTTGATATGACCAGCCTGGTATTCTTCAACAGTTCTAACATCGAAAACAATGTATTCTTCAGATTCGAGATTTTTTTTAAACTCATCTTTAGTGATACGCTCAATTCTCTCATTTTCTGTTTCTGTTGCAATTTGTCCGAAGCTCGCTGCAGTTGAAAGGCAAAGGAATGCAAAAAGTACAAATACTGTTCTCATGATCATATATGTTTTAGTTCAAAGGTAAAGAAGGAGTAAGTTTTATCCTACATTTGACCCAGATTAAATTAAACCGATCATAAAAATTAAACTTTTGATCGATTTGACTTGTTAACGAAAAAGAACAGATCAAAGTTGCCAAAAGGAAAAACAATATTAATCGCAGGAGGTACGGGCTTAATTGGAAGACCGCTCGTTGAGGCTCTTAAAGAAAGGGGACATGAAGTAAGGATACTTACAAGGTCTCCCAAAAAAAAGAATGAGTTTTATTGGTCCCCATCTGATAAAAAGATCGATGACAAGGCACTAGAGAACGTTCAGTGTATTGTTAATCTTGCCGGTGCAGGAATTGCTGATAAACGGTGGACGGAAACACGTAAAAAGGAAATCATTTCGTCTAGGGTAAATACTACACGCTATCTTTTTGAATTGAGTAAAAACATGACTCAGTTTGACCATTACATAAGTGCTTCAGGAATTAATTGTTATGGATACGATCAGCCAGAAAGAAAGCATAAAGAGTCTGACGATTTCGGTTCGGACTTCTTGTCTGTGGTTGTAAAAAGATGGGAAGAAGCCGCTGACCTCTTTGCTGATGATCACATGGTTGCTAAGATCAGAACTGGGGTAGTCTTAGATAAAGACGGCGGGGCTTTAGCTCAAATCGCGAAAACGGTAAAAAACTACGTGGGTGCACCTTTGGGTAAAGGTAATCAATGGATGCCTTGGTTGACCATAGATGATATGGTCCGAATTTACATCCACGCAGTCGAAAATGAATTAGACGGTGCTTATAATGCCGTTGCGGATTCAGTTACGAATAAAGAATTTACAAAGAGTTTGGCGAAGGTTCTCGGAAAACCACTTTGGTTACCAAACGTCCCATCTTTTGTGATGAAGATCATCCTTGGGGAAATGTCGACCGTAGTTCTTGATGGTTTACGGGCAGATAATTCAAAGATCAAGGAAACAGGTTTTTCTTTCGAACACACAAATTTAAAGGAGGCACTAGATAAGATCTATGAGGATTAAATGATCTGTTGTTTGAGTTTTCTCCAGACCATCAATAACGCAATTCCACTTATTAATGAAGCCGCTGTTAAAATTACCGCAGTTGAATAATCCTGATAGATCCAGTTTCCAGTTGCAAATAAAGCACTGTAAATACTGATCGTTCCTAATAACATAGCTAATACTCCCTGAGGAACATTCCAGGAGGTGTTGACAGGCAGCTCTGTTTTAGTTTTAAGAGAAGCAACTGTCTTTGCCCATCCAGGTCCGCCCGGCTGCGTTTTCAGATAGAATTCTTCTAACGTTTCATCTGACTCTTTTGATGTCAAGAACGTAACTGCCAACCAGCAGACAGTGGTAACTAAGACTACAAACGGAAATTGAAACCAATCTGGGAAGATTCCTTCCGAAATAATCGTTCCTTCGGCATTTTTCAAACCGAATAGTATACCTCCAAGTGAAGTAAAGGAGATCAAAAGAGAGATGGCTCCAGATGAAAACATAGCTGCGATCTCACTCCATGCATTAATTCTTGGCCAGAACCAACGTAGTAAGAAGATCAAGCCAGTTCCAGCACCGAACATAAGTACTATGTTGAACAATTGCTTTGCGCTGTTGAGATTGTAGGCAAGAATTCCACTTAAGATCATTAAAATAACTGTCGATAATCGGCCAACCAACACTAATTCCTTTTCGCTAGCACTTTTATTTACGTGTTGCTTATAAAAGTCATTTACAATATATGATGACCCCCAATTCAAATGCGTAGAGATAGTTGACATGTAAGCAGAACCCAGTGAAGCGAGAACCAGTCCTAACAATCCTGTGGGCAACATTGTAAGCATTGCTGAATATGCTAGATCATTTGCTAGCTTATCGTTAGGAACATTAGGAAAAGCGTCTTTTATACTCGCTACATCCGGAAAAACTATTAAAGAGGCTAACGCTACAACGATCCATGGCCATGGACGAAGAGCATAATTTAAAACATTAAAGAAGAATGTTGCGCCCACAGCATGATTCTCATTTTTTGCGGCCAGCATTCGTTGTGCGATATAACCCCCGCCTCCTGGTTCTGCGCCCGGATACCAGGCGCTCCACCATTGTACGGCTAAAGGAATGATCATTATTCCAATAAGAGATGCGGGGTCATTGAAGTCTGGTAGCAGGTCCATTTTTTGCTTTACGCTCTCATGCTCAAGCATTGACGAAACACCACCAACTTCTGGGATATTCACTAAGTAATAAGCAGCACCGATTGCTCCGGCCATTGCAACGAAGAAAAGGAGAAAATCAGTGTATATCACACCGCGAAACCCACCTAAAGCACTGAATATCATTGTAATTGAACCAGCGATCACGATCACTTCCAGTTTTGAAAGGCCGAGCATGACGCCTCCAATCTTTATCGCTGCAAGTGTCACAGCCCCCATCGCAATGACGTTAAATCCAATTCCCAAGTATATCGAACGAAATCCTCTTAAGAATGAAGCGGGTTTTCCACCATAGCGAAGCTCGTAAAACTCCATATCGGTAGTCACGTTCGAACGTCGCCATAATTTAGCGTAGATAAAGACAGTTAATAAACCAGTCAATAGAAAGGCCCACCAAACCCAGTTTCCGGCAACCCCGTCTGTTCTAACGACATCAGTTACGAAATTAGGAGTGTCCGTTGAAAATGTAGTGGCCACCATGGAAAAACCAAGCAACCACCACGGCATACTTCTTCCCGAGAGAAAGTATTCATTACTGCTTTTCCCTGACTTCCTGGACACATAAACTCCGATCAGAAGTACAATGGAGAAAAACCCAATGATGATCAAGTAATCGGGAAGCTCTAAGACCATATTCTATTCGCTAAGCGCGTCGTAACGTTTCTTAAGGTCGTTGTAAACCCCTCTTAGTCTATTGAATTCTGTTGCATAAGCTGACTTTAACTTCATGTTAACTAGTTCGGTCATATATTTCAACGCACCATCCCAGTTATCTGTGAAGATCGAAACTGCGAATAAATTAACGAGAATTCCTTGCTTCACTTTATCGTTTATTCTCGCTTTTTTATAATCACTGTGCTCTTTCAACGCCTGATTCCATGTAGTAAATGCATTAGCAAGCTTTTCGTATGCTTTGTTTGGCTCACTATTTAACAACTTAAAGCCCATTTGAGCCTGGATCACGGCATCATTCAGATCAGAATAATCGTGGTTTTTATTTGACTTGTATTTAAATAGCTTAACGCTATATCTTACGTCTTTCGTTCCAAACTGACTATCCAACAGCCTATTAATGTGTGGTATATGATTTTTTGGAAGTTGTTTTTCGGCAGCATCGATCTTGGTGATCAATTCCAGGCGTGCTTTAGTACTATCAGGATACTTCGCTGTTTTGACAGTTGTGTAACCAGTAGTTTGAGCTACATTTTGATTGTACTCTTGACTACCCGCAGCTTCAACATGTAAGCGAACAGGATTCTTCACGCTTGCTTGTCCAACAAATACGGTATCAACGATCTCAACACCGTCTTTCTTTCTCTTTTTAGTCGTCTTTTCTACTTTTTGATTCGATACATTGAATCCTTCGTAAAACGCAACAACCTGAAGCGCATTTTCGGTTCCTCGATTCATGCCTTCAATTTTCAACTGCTGTGCAAGTTGATTCTCATCATGGAGATATGGCAGATCTGGTTGCGGAGGTAAGATTAATTCTGGTTTGGTTAGTCCTTGCAGGATTCTCTCTGCTGGAGTGGCATTATTGTATTTTTGAAGCGCTTCCTGATACTGTTGCTTGTTTCTGGCAACTGTAGTTTCGTATTCAGTTTGAGCAGCTCTCGCTTCTTCAGCGTAAGTAAGAACAACTTTAGTGTTGTAATTTATAACCCCTTTGTGTGCAATTGGATTTAAAGGAGTTCTTTTCTTATCGAAATTAATAGCTTGGTATTCTACACCACATGAAGCTAAAACTCCAGCAGTGGCAACCGAGAAAAGTAGTGTTTTAAATTTCATAATCTTCTGTTTTTGATGCCAGTGACAATTTTCGTGCCTTAAAGTTAGCAACTTTTGATAATTCCCTGTCATTTAGGTTTCTGTACCTAACTTTTTTCTTAACTTTTATAAACGCTTTGAAGATTGACCTGTTAAATAAAAATAAGTTGATTTTCATTGAGGAATAAAATTTATTAGTACATTTGATTAAATAATCATCATTAAAACGATTAAAAAAACAACAAAATGACGAATTTGAGTAAAGGGGACAAGGCCCCAACTTTTTCAGCAAAAGACCAGAATGGTGAGGAAATAAAGCTAGAGGACTATGCAGGTAAGAAAGTGGTCCTTTATTTTTACCCAAAAGATATGACACCTGGATGTACAAATCAAGCGTGTAATTTGAGGGATAATTTTGACACATTGAAAAAAGAAGGAATTGTTGTTTTAGGTGTAAGTCCGGATGATGAGAAACGTCATCAAAAATTCATTGACAAACATGAATTACCTTTTACACTCATTGCTGATCCAGACAAGGAAGTGATCAATGCTTATGGTATCTGGGGACCAAAGAAGTTTATGGGTAAAGAGTACGATGGTGTTCACAGAACAACTTTTTTGATAAATGAACAAGGTGAGATCCACGACATTATTAAGAAACCAAAAACTAAAGCTCATGCAGAAGAGATTCTGGAGCTTTTCTAGTTGAAATAAATCTTTTTTTAAGATCGTAAAAAGTTTACGACCTACCTACCTAAATTTGCTAAAAAATAAACGATATGGCAGAAACGAAAGACAAAAAAGAAAAAGCGAACGCAGATAAGTTAAAGGCGCTGCAGCTTACCATGGACAAGATGGAAAAGACCTTTGGTAAAGGATCCGTTATGAAATTGGGTGATGGTGCGATCGAAGATGTAGAAGTTATTCCTACAGGTTCGGTAACACTGGATATTGCACTCGGAGTTGGAGGCTTCCCTAAGGGGAGAGTGGTTGAAATTTACGGACCAGAATCTTCGGGTAAGACTACGTTGGCGATTCATGCAATTGCAGAAGTTCAAAAGCAAGGTGGAATTGCCGCTATAGTTGATGCTGAGCATGCATTCGATCAGTTTTACGCTCAAAAACTTGGTGTAGATACAAGTGAGTTGATCATTTCACAACCTGATAATGGTGAACAGGCATTGGAAATAGCAGATAATCTAATTCGTTCTGGTGCGATCGACCTATTGGTTGTAGATTCAGTTGCGGCACTTACGCCTAAAGCTGAGATCGAAGGAGAAATGGGTGATAGCCAAATGGGACTTCAAGCCCGATTGATGTCAAAAGCACTTAGAAAACTTACGGGATCAATTAATAAAGCGGGAACGTGCTGTATTTTCATTAACCAATTGCGTGATAAAATTGGTGTGATGTTCGGAAACCCTGAAACGACTACAGGTGGTAATGCACTTAAGTTTTATTCATCTGTGCGTGTAGATATTCGTCGCTCTAGTCAGATCAAAGACGGAGATGAAGTGATCGGGAACAGAACTAAAGTGAAGATCGTAAAGAACAAGGTAGCTCCCCCTTTCCGTAAAGCTGAATTCGACATTATGTACGGCGCAGGAATCTCGAAAGTTGGTGAACTACTCGACCTAGGTGTTGACCTCGGTATAATTAATAAAAGTGGATCCTGGGCCTCGT
>CAYFJL010000176.1:0-6416 GCA_964343335.1 uncultured Polaribacter sp.
ATTCCTAATAAACAAAGTAAGGGAGCTTGAAAGCGGAAATTAGAAAAAGCATAGTATAAATAAACGTTAAGCTTTAAAGTCAAATGTGATCTGACCGTAACAATATCATAAATCCAATATCTTTTGAATAAAACCAATGAATAAAACATCCTTGCTAAAACTTTTTCTTTTAATGGGCTTTTCAACTATATCAGCATATGCCCAAAACATTCAGCCAAGAATCGACTCTCTGTATAAAGTAGATGAAAATTCTCCAGGGTTTTCGATAGCCGTTTTCAAGGGTGATAGCATTATTCTTGAAAGACAATACGGGATTGCCAATCTGGACTACAATGTTCCCATTACGGGTGAAACGTTATTCGATGTAGGTTCAATTGCGAAACAGTTTACTGCATTTGCAATACTCCTCTTGGAAGAACAGGGAAAATTGGTTCTGGAAGAACCGGCGTATAAATATCTGGGAAACCTCCCTAGATACGAGAAAGGCGACCCTACCGTTGAGCAACTGCTCAACCAAACCAGTGGTATACGCGAGGTAGACCTTGTTGCTGGCGTTGCGGACCTTTACATGCAGGATATGCTCAGCCAATCACAAATGGTGAATTTTATCATCAAAATAAACGACCTCAACTTTAAGCCCGGCGAATATTTCCAGTACACTAATTCTAATTACATATTACTCGCCGAAATTGTGGCCAACGTATCCGGAATGTCCTTTTCCCAGTTCATGGAAGAGAAGGTTTTCATTCCCTTCGGAATGAAAAACACTGTTAAGAAAGCAAGTACGTATTCTATTATTAAGAACAGGGCGATAGGTTATCAAGAAGATGAGGGTACATACTATAAAACCCACCTGCATTCTTTTATATACGATGGTGATGGGCAAGTACTGACCAACCCGAAGGATATTTTCAAATGGCACCAAGGACTAAAGAAAACCAAAGATAGAAGTCCCGCACTTTATAAGAAAATGCACGAAAGGGCCAAATTGAATAGTGGAGTGGAAATTGATTTCGGATTGGGAGTCGAGTTTGAAGAGCACAATGGATATTCGGCTATGGGTTTTGATGGGATGATCCAAGGGGGCTTCGTGTCAAAGTACCTATTTTTTCCTGAACTGGATATCGCTTTCTTCACAACGCAGAATACGTTCGATTGGGATTTTGATGACCGCTTTTTCCAACTTGTGGATATGTTCGTGCCCCAGGAAGATATAGTGCCAAATCAAAAGGAAAAGATGGACGGTACAGCCGTTGCACTTTCTGAAAATGAACTGAAAAAGTATGAAGGCGATTACCTGTTTATGGGCAGTGACGACGAGGATAGAAAAATGAACCGTATTAGGATCAAGGGAGGGCAGCTTGCGGTACTCACAATGGATGGCGAAGAGATTACAGAACTTGAACCCTTAGGGAACCATCAGTTTATGTTCAACGGCAATTTGGTGCAGTTTGACATCAAAAATAATGTGAAAAGCTACCAATATTATAGTGATGAGCAAGGACTGCCGTGGATTTTTAAGGCTTATGAGCCCCATGCGTACTCTGTTGAGGAATTACGGGAGTTCGAGGGGGAGTTTCTTAATTCATCCCTACAGATTTCCAAAAAAATAAAGTTGCAGGATAACACGCTATACTTTTTTTATAGGAACGGTGCTTGGAAGGATGAAATGGAAGTACTTTCTAAAGACACTTTTGATATTTCCTTCCGGCCTATAAAGTTTCGAAGAAACAATGATGGAAGGATTATAGGTCTAGAGATTACAGGTGTCTACTTTGAAAAGGTATGAGATGCTTACTGAATACACGGATATCATATAGTAAAGTTCAAAAAAACGATTAATCAAGTAGTGCTAACCTTTTTAAATGACAGAAAACGAATTCATACACTATTGGAATAAGGAGTATCCAGAATCGTTTCCAATCAATCACGAATTAAAATTCAACTATCCTGACAGGTGGTTAAGAATTCATAGCCTTCCTGAATCAAAAAGGTACGCAGACTCTGCTGAGGAATATAAAATTTTACTGGACCGACAAAACCTACTGATTAACGACCTGATTGGAGAAAAATCAGAAGTTGTTATTTCATTCGGACTCTACTCGAACGACTCTACCAATGACAATTACAAAGAACTGACTGACTTCGGAGAATTTATAAAGGTCTTTACCATTGACGTACACAAGGAAAGACCTGAAGAATATGAAGACGAAATGTACTTTGATATTTACGTCAAAACTGAAAATTGGAAAAGTGGAAACAGAGATGAAATTCTTAAGGCAATTGCAGATGATGAGATAAGGGCAATGTTTGTCAGTCCATCAAATAAATGCATCATAGCTCCCTATGATGGTGGTATTGATGTGATTGTTGATTCGATGGAGAAAAGAGATAGTCTTAAGGTCAAATATATGGATTGGCTTTCAGACAGGGAAGATGGAATGTAAATGAATATTAAACTAGAGTTCAAATAAACGATTGTGATAAAGGATTCGAAGGAAAACGAAATTTTAAGTGTTGAGGAAAAGGGATTTCCAACAATTAAAATTCTCAGGGATGAATTTCAAATAAAAGCTTTAGACTTTTGGGATTACAGGACATTCAAATATTCTGACGTTAAAAGTGTTTCACACTACAACCCAAATGACAATTGGTTTATGAGGCTTTATATTGCAACTTCAATAGCTGGTCGGATGTTTGCTAAAAAAACCCTTGGACCTTGAAGATTGCGTTGAAAAATGGAGGTGACTGGAGCTATCAAACTTCACCGACACACAATATGGAATTTAGAAAAGCATTAAAGCTGATAGAAGAAAAAATATCTTGAGAACCAAAGTTTAAATAAACGATTCAAAAGGTTGAAGAGAGATGTAATAAAGAAAGTAGAGATTGATGCCCTAGGCCGTCTTAATATTAGTCCAGAAGAGCAAAAGTTCACCCAGATATATAGGACTGCAACACAAGTTCATTGGGACCCTCAAAACCAATCTCTTTATTCTCCCAAACCAACGGATTGGACATATGTTGATTGGTATAATCATATAATTAAAGTTGTCCATGAAGAATGCTTCTGTGAGCTTAGTTTAACCAATGAAACTGTTTGGACAAATGTTCCGGAAAACATTAAGAATGAAATATTACAAGTTCAATAAAACGATCAAGACAACAAAGTTGAGAATACAGCAAAAGCTTAAAGCACCATTATTAATAACAATATTTTCCCTGTTCTTTGGCTATGGACAAGATACCATTGATATTAAGGAAATTTATATTAATGATGGTCTTGCCTATAAAGTTGCTAATGACAGAATTTTCACTGGGGTAGCTCAAAAAACCAGAAAAAATGGTCATGTTGTTTTTGAAGAGTTTTATGATAATGGTAAAATACTTTCTGATATTACCTATTTCAATTTCCGAGAAAAAGAACCATCCAATAAGACAATTTATCACGTATCCGAAAAGTTTGTTCCTCAAAAGAGAATCAAATATCTATCAAATAAACATGGGCAATGGCAAGAAACAATCCATTACGACCTTAAGGGTCAAAAGGTACTTGAGGAGACTTTAAAGGAAGGAAAAACCATATATAAGTGTGAATATTTAAATGGTAAAAAACATGGTAGTGAATTCTGCTTCGATGATGATGGAAATGAATTAATATTCGAATACAAGAATGGAAAGAAAATAAAGGATGAATTACCTTAAAAGTTCAAATAAACGATCAACCTCCTTAAACTAGATAAATTAACAACCCATTGAAAGCATCAGAATCCCGAAAAATAGAGACAAACAAATATTTGGAATCAAAAGGTATTCCGATTTGTGAACACTTGCCATTGGTTGAAAATAGTCAAGAAGTCATTCTGAGAAAGCCATCCGAAATTGCAACTAGGATTATGATATTAACAGGCATTATTGACACAGCTTTCGATGAAGACAGAAAAGAAATAGTAAGTTGGTTAAAAGAAATCAATCTATGGGAAGGTGTCTCAAAATCCGAAAAAGAATACTTAACAAAAAAGAGTTTAACCAAAGAAGACAAAATCGCTGCTAGTTGGCGAACCGAAGCCGTAAACGTGCTTTTCTGGTCTCTTGGAATGGTTGACAAACTTAATGAACCAATCGAAGAATGTGATTTGACCAAAGCACATGAAGGAACAAAAGAAAAATATGGGTCATTGGATAATTTCATTAAGCAATCCGAAATTCGAAGTACCGAAGAAATACTAGACCAAACTGACCTTATTTATCGAATACATTGGGCGGTAAGGGATGCTGGATTAAATAGTAGACCTTATCCTAATGGTTATAATCCCTCTGTTGTTTATGAAAGACATTATGCCCTTAATTGGATTACATGCTATCAAGAAAATTGGGATGATATAACAACTGACACCTAAATTAAATTTGTAAAAAGTTCAAATAAACGATAATGTGGAAACAAAATAGATTCTGGCTCGTAATAGCACTTCTGACTTTTTTGACTTTGTATTTTCTTACTGTTGGATTTGGAAACATTGAGCTAATGGAGACAACTAGAATTTTTATACTTGGTAATTTTATAAACGTTCCAAACTTTTATTTCTTTTTCACTTATCTACCTCTTGTGTTTTTCACCGTCTTTCTCATTAAGGCAATTTTGGATAGACTTAAAAATCGTATTACGAATAAGATTTTAATAATTTTCAATTCATTTTTCATCCTTCAGATAACTTATTTGACACTTAAAATCAATTGGATAAATGAAACAAACTCCTTGGATGAAAATACAATCAAACTGTGGCAAAACATTCTGCATTTATCCTTACCAATACAAATGTTTTTAATATTCGTATTGGTAATTGTAAGTTGGAAAGGAGAGAAACGAAGTAAAACATTAAAAACAATCAAAGAGTAATAAGTTCAAATAAACGATTGAGTCAACTTGGATTATGGGAAAAGACTTATTGAAAGTTAATCAGGAGTATTCGGTGTTTCTAGAACATCTAAGGCAGTTTCCACAACATGACAGCAAAGGGGTGTATAAGCTATATTATTATGAAAATGGAAAGCCAAAAACCATTAAACGTCTTTTTTCAGAGGACGATAGTGGATTATTATACATTGGCATGACAGAAGGGCCACTTATTGATAGGGTAGGAAATTTGCAAAAGGCATTACTTTCAAATTGGAAAGCCAAAGAAGATGGTCCCGCATCATCAGGCCATACTCAAATGGGAAAGAGATATTATCGTATTAGGAAAAAAGTCCATATTGATAATCTTTACATAGAAGTAATACCCGTTGATGATCTAAGGCAAACAGAGACTGACCACCTTGAAAACTATGTTTCACTGTTCTCAGAGTTACCGCCCTTGAATGGACAGTATGGATCCTATAATCCAGATTGGTCTATATTTCAATAAAACTAAAAGTTCAAATAAACGATTTAAACTAATCTGCTAATGTATCATCAGAGAATTGAAATCAAACTGAATAATATCGTTGGTCCTAGAAAAACTCAGATTTTCAATTGATGTATATTTTAGAGTTTATCATTTTGGAACTTTTAATGGTCTACTGGATTTATAGAACAGTCAAGTATCGAAAACCAACTAAAAATAGCCCATATAGTTATCGGGTTTTTGTCGGAAATATCGGTGTAGCAATGCTTATGATATTTACTTTAATTTGGTTCGTGTCTAATAAGAAATCCTTTTTTGTGGAACTATGGGATTCGATAACAGAATAAAAACTGAATTGAGCTCAGTGAATAATAACCAAAGTTCAAAAAAACTATGTATGGATCCAATCAACTTAACTTTTGATGCTTGACAAGAAAATCTATAGATATACCAATGTTGAGTTATTGGATGTGATTAGAAATAGTCAGAATAAGGTTGTGGTTGTTAAGGCTCAAGCAGAATTGGAGAAAAGGAGTTTAACGGATGACGAGCTTCAAACTACAGAATCAGAATATTTGAAGTATCTCGAGTTTAAAGAAAATCGAAAAGATGAATCCTTGACAAGAGAAGAGTGGTTGTCATTTTTCATATTACCATTTATCACTCCAAGGCCTAAGTGGCGAAATGATCATTTTACAGATTCGGAATATCAGCGATTTGAGAAATATGGGTTTAATAAAAAAGCAAAACAAGCATCCGATGTCCAGACTCTAGGAATTTTGTTTTGGTTTGTTCTTTTCATAGTCTGTTTGGTAGTGGCTGGATATATGAATCTATTATAATGCTTAAATAAACGATTGTGACGGCTCTATAATGAAAAAGTATTTGGTGGGTATATCATATCACGAACCAGAATCATATGACTCTTGGAAGAAAGGAATCATAGAAGATTATGAATCCTCTACTGGAATATTCATTGTAGCCAATTCAAAGAACGAAGCTATTTCATGGGCAGAAGAAATTGGAGAGAAA
>CAYFJL010000177.1:0-6395 GCA_964343335.1 uncultured Polaribacter sp.
TTATTTAGGCCAGCAACTTCATCTTCCAAATCTTCTACCTCTAAAGGCAATTCACCACGCACATTACGAATTTCATCAATTCTAGAATCGATTAATTGTAAATCATATAGCGCTCTTAATTTCTCTTCAACTGAAACTTCCTTTTTACTTGCCATGCTTATTTATAAAATATTGGATTTGTACTTTTTTCTGATAAAACGATTGCAAAATTAGTAATTTTTTTCGTAAGATATTCTTTTAGAAGCATTTTTGTAAACTGCTCACTTTCATAATGTCCTATGTCCATCAAGACAATTTTATTTTCTGCTTTAAAGAAATCGTGATACTTAAAATCTGCACTGATATAAGCATCGGCTCCTTGTCTTTTGGCATCCTCTATGGCAAAGCTTCCTGATCCTCCTAAAACGGCTACTTTTTTGATGGTTTTGTTTACTAATTTGGAATGACGAATGCATTGGGTGTTCATCGTCATTTTTACATATTGTAAAAAATCATTTTCCAACATGGGTTCTGCCAGTTCGCCAATTTTACCCATTCCTACATTTTGGTACGTATTGTCGGTGGTTATTACCTCATAAGCCACTTCCTCATAGGGATGATGCTCTTGCAAAGCCGTTAGAATTTTCGATTCGAATCGTGCTTCAAAAATGACAGAAACCATCACTTCATTTTCTTCTTGCAGGATTCCCTTTTTACCGATCGTCGGATTCGAACTGTTATTACCCCGGTAGGTGCCTAATCCATCAACATTAAAAGAACATTGATCGTAGTTGCCGATACTTCCGGCTCTGGCATTGAAAAGTTGCGTTTTCAATTCGTTAGCATTCACCTTCGGAACATAGGTGGTTAGTTTCTTTAACACCCTTCTCTTAGGCAATAAAATTTTTGTGTTTATGAGTCCGAGTTGGTTGCAAATTCCCTCTGACACACCCAAAATTGAATTATCTAGCGCAGTGTGGGTGGCATAAATGGCAATGTTGTTTTGAATGGCTTTTAAAACTACACGTTCTACATAATTAGCTCCGTTTATTTTTTTTAAACCTGAGAAAATAATAGGATGAAAGCTAACGATTAAGTTACAGCCACTGGCTATGGCTTCATCTACTGTATCTTCGAGGGTGTCGAGCGTCACCAATACTCCAGTAACCGTTGTTTGGTAATCTCCAACCAATAAACCTACATTGTCGAAATCTTCGGCATAGGCTAGGGGAGCTAATTCTTCAATTATATTTGCAACTTCTTTTATTGTCATTTAGATGATGTATATAGAATCAAAGTTAATATTTTAATTGTACTTTTATTCTGATGAAAGTACTTCGTTTCTTTCTTTTTCCGTTTTCCTTGGTGTATGCAACCATTACATCCTTGCGCAATCTATTATATGACAAACAAGGCTTCAAATCTGAGGTTTTTCCTATACCGATTATTAATGTTGGAAATTTAAGCGTTGGAGGTACGGGTAAAACTCCACAGGTTGAATACTTAGTGAAATTACTCCAGGATGACTATAAAGTGGCTATTTTGAGTCGCGGATACAGAAGAAAAACCAAAGGATATCTTTTGGCGGATGCGAATTCAGATGCTTTAGAAATAGGAGATGAACCCTTTCAATACCATTCCAAATTTTCAAATATTTCCGTTGCCGTCTGTGAAAAGAGGGTGGAGGGGATTCAGAATTTGTTGAATTCAGTAAAACCTGATGTCATCTTATTAGACGATGCTTTTCAACATCGTGCGGTGCAGCCTTCTTTCAATATTTTATTGACCAAATACAATGACTTATTGGTGGATGACTATGTGTTGCCAATGGGAAACCTTAGAGAACCAAGAGGAGGTGTAAATCGGGCAAATTGTATTGTGGTGACTAAATGTCCAAATACACTCACTGAAAATGAGCAGACCAAAATTCGTAATCGATTTTCAAAATACAAGAAGCCAGTATTTTTTACAAGAATCAAGTATAATGATGCCTTAAGCGGTTATTCAGAAATGGCTATTGAGAAGCTTGAAAATGTGAAAATTTTATTGGTGTCAGGAATTGCTAATCCTTCACCATTACTCACTTTTTTTGAAGATCAAAAAATTCAATTTCGCCATTTGGAATTCCCAGATCATCATCATTTTTCCGCTAAGGATGTTAAAGATATTATGGATTCGTTTCATCAATTGGGAGGTGAAAGCAAGCTTATTGTCACCACTGAAAAAGATTATGTAAGACTAAAGGATAAAATTTCGAATTTGAGTTATTTGGGAATTGAGGTTGAATTTATAAATGACTCCAAATCCTTTGATAATCAGATTACAAAGCACCTCCAAGAATTTAAAGTTTCTTACCATGAATAATAGCAACAGTAAAATTACGTTTGGATTAGGTGACGAAACATCAAAGTCATTTTGGTTGGTATCATTTTTGATTTTATAGAACTATGGTAAGAATTTCACTCTTTGTTTTTATATGCTTGTTTTCAATGGCCTTATCGGCTCAGGATGCATTGGTCAAGAATGATTCATTGCATTGGGAACCTTTTTATAAGGATGCTTTAAAAAGAGCAAAAAAAGAGCGCAAGCCAGTACTGATTTACTTCAAGGGTTCTGATTGGTGCGCACCATGTAAGATTATTGAGAAAGAACTTTTTCCAACAGAGCGTTTTCAAAAAATGGCCGAATCAAGTTTAATTTTATTGGAAGTTGATATTCCTCGAGATATGACTTTATTGTCAACGGATAAGTTGAGAGATAATTTAATTGTCCAAGATAAATACCGTGTCAAATCATTTCCAACCTTTCTCTTTGTGAATCATCGGGGAAGAAAGATAGCAGAGAAAAAAGGCTATATCCTAACTGATTACTATTATCCTTTTATCGAAAAAGTAATTCAACGATATTAAAAAAGCTGAATGGAAACCATTCAGCTTTTTTTAATATTTCTATTTCGAAACCGTTTATCTCTGGTTAACCACTCTAAAGGTAGTTCTACGGTTTACAGCATGCTCCGCTTCCGAACAAGCTACACCGTCTTTACACTTGTTTAATAATCTAGTTTCACCAAATCCTTTTGCATATAATTGAGAAGGGTTGATTCCTTTTGTGATTAAGTAATCTACAACGGCCTTCGCTCTTCTATCAGATAAATCTTGATTATCTCTTCTGGTTCCACGCATATCTGTATGAGATTCAATAAACACAGCGAATCCAGTTTTCAAAATTGGAAGAAGACGCGCGTCGATGATTCTCTTTGCTCCGTCGTTTAATACCGCACTAGCGAAGTCCCAGTTAATCGGTAATGGATTGTTGTCAATCAATGTACAATCAACAGCTTTCCAAGAAGAAAGACCACCTTTTTCTACCAAGATGTCTTTAGTAACGTTTCTAAAAACTGCAGGAACAACTACTTCCTCAGCTCTGGCATCACTTACCAATACAGTTTTAGTAATAGTTTTATATTCAGGCGGAGTTTGAACGATTGTCGTCGTAGGTCTTTGCACCATTACACGACGCTTGTATGATTTTCGTACTCCAGGTAACGGAATTTTGATCACTTTGGCATCGCTTTGAAGTCTTTCAACGGGTAACGTTCTGAATTCTGCTGGTACAGGCTTGTAACACCAATATCTACAATCATCAGGATTGGTCGACTCACAATTTGGCATTTTCTCAGCCATTTCCCACTTTGCAGAAGCAGCTCTTGTTTCCACTGTTTCAGACTCTTGGGTAAATATTGCCTTTTGAACTTCAAGTTTTGTTCCGTCTTCTTTTTCGTAATAGGTAACTTCTTGAGTTCCCCAAACAGCAGGAACAACCATTAATTTTTCCCCGGCCTCTTTAATTAAAACTTTTTCTTCAACGGTTTTATACTGTGCAGGGTAGGTTACGATTTTTTTATAGGATGGAGCTACTTGAACTCGAATGGCCTCTTTTTTGTAAACATCTGGAGTTTTACATCTTACATAGCACTTTCCTGGTTCAGGATTCGTAGGAAGATCTTGTCCATAAATTACAATACCACAAAAACTTAATACTAAACTGAAAAAAATCTTTTTCATGCTTCTAAATTAATTTACTCTTTGCCTCAAAGATAGTTTAGCCTCAAAAGTAGTAAAAACATTTATAAAACAAATGCTTGCCTTTGATATTTTGGTTTAAATCTTATTGTAGTACAAACTTTTAACAATCCCGTCAGAAAGCCCGATTTTAGGTACAAAAATTTTCTTCGCATTGCTCCACTTCATGGCCGAAAGGAAAATCTTGGTTGCAGGGATGATGACATCCGCTCGATCTGGATTCAACCCAAGTTCGGTGATTCGTTGCTCGTAGGTCAGTTTTTTTAGAAATTGATACTGGGCGTTGAGGTATATGTAAGAAATTGGATTTCCTTCTGTTCTACCTGATAACTTGAACAATTTATTAATGTTTCCACCAGAACCAATGAGGGCAATTTTTTTTAAATCTTTGGTGTTTTTTCGAATCCATTCTTCAACTTCAGCAAAAATCATTTTATTCACTGATTTCTTGTTGTTTAGCAGTCGAACGGTCCCCATTTTGAAGGATTTAGAAGTCTTTATGGTTCCTTTTGAAAAAATGGTGAACTCAGTACTACCACCTCCAACATCTACATAAAGGTAGTTGTTGTCGTTTTCAATCAGTTCACTCAGATCGGTAAAAGCAATGATTTCGGCTTCTTTTTTACCGTTAATGATATCAATGGATACGCCAGTTTCCTTGAGTATTTTTTTAATAACCTCTTTGCCATTAGATGCGTTTCGCATGGCTGATGTTGCACAAGCCTTATATCGTTCTACTTTGTGGACATTCATGAGTAGCTTGAATGCTTGCATGGCGTCAATAATTCGAGTGATATTACTTTTGCTAATTTTCCCTTCCACAAAAGCATCTTGCCCCAATCTAATGGGTACACGTACTAAGGATGATTTTTTAAATTTTGGTGGATTGTCTTCCGAAATGATGACATTGGCAATGAGTAATCGAATGGCATTGGATCCAATATCAATAGCGCCGTATTTCTTTATTTCCAACACGGTTACCTACTTGTGATTTTTAGGAAATTCAATCAACTTGGTTTTACCTCTTTTGAGATCTTTCCAGTGTTTTTCATTAAACTGGATGCCGATTACTCCGCAGGTTGGTACATGAGCAATTGGTTGACTCCCAAACTTATTTACGAAGGTGTTGATTCCGTGATCATGACTGAAAATAATGGCCGAACTAAAAGCATCATCAAGGGCTTTTACCGTCTTCACCAAATAACCATCACTGAAACTATATAGTTGTCTTCGGATTTTTAAGTTGGTCAATGGATATTGAAAATTTTCGCAGAATATAACAGCCGTATGTAGCGCTCTGTTGGCACTACTGGAAAGAAAAACATCCGGTCTGTCAATTTTTTTGGAAAGGACTTTAGACATCAAATGCGCATCGGTAATCCCTCTCTTTTTTAATGGTCGATCGATATCAGCAATACCGCTGTATTCCCATGAGGATTTGGCATGTCTGACAATGTATAGGGTTTTCATTCCAAATAATCTATTGTTGTAAATATAGAATTTATGGCGCTAATCTCTCCATTTTCCAATTAAAATCTTTTTGGAGGGTATAGCGAATTCTATCATGCATTCGATTGGGTCTTCCTTGCCAAAACTCTAATGATTCTGGTTTTACAATGAATCCGCCCCAATGATCAGGCCTCGGAATTTCTTGTTTGTGAAACTTCTTCTCAAAGGATTTTAGACTTTCTTCCAGTTCTTCTCGTGAAGCTACTACTTTACTTTGATCGGATGCCCAGGCGCCCAATTTGCTACCATCTGGTCTTGATTCAAAATAACCATCCGATAGGTTTTCGGCGATTTTCTCTGCGGTACCTTTGATGATTATCTGTTGCTCTAGGCTTGGCCAAAAGAAGGAGATGCATACTTTATTATTTTCTGCAATGGCTTTTCCTTTTTCAGAAGTATAGTTTGTGTAAAAAACAAATCCTTCCCAGGTAAATCGCTTTAACAATACAACCCTACTTTTTGGAAAACCATCACTTCCAATGGTAGATAGAGTCATGGCATTGGATTCGTCTACACTTGGGTTTTCATCTGCATTTAAGAACCATTGCTGAAATAATTCAATAGGATTTTCAGGACAATTGGATTCTAAAAGTTCCGTTTTGTCGTAGGATTTTCTGTAATCGCTTAAATCGTTGTTCATTGAGTAAAAGGTAGATTTTTATCTGTTGCAAAGATACTTTATATCTACATAAAAATAAAAAGGAGCCGTTAGGCTCCTTCTTTAAATCACAACTATAAATCCCCCAAGTTACAATTGCAATGTTTTATCGAAATATCATTTTAGTTGTTCCGAAGTTATGCTCATTTGTTGCAATGTTTAGGAGC
>CAYFJL010000178.1:0-6365 GCA_964343335.1 uncultured Polaribacter sp.
GAAAAAGTGACCATCACTTTAAGAGAGCAAGAAGAATATCAGGTATTTAATGACGTAAATAAAAAGACATTAGACCCTGTTCAGTTTCGAAACATCTACGACTATCTAAGAGGTAGAATTCCAGGTGTAAACATTACCGCTCAAAACGTGATTACCATTCGTGGTTTTAATTCTGTAAATGGTAGTACGAGACCTTTATTTATTGTAAATGGTGTTGAAGTAGATCAAGATATTTTCGGAAATATTGTTCCGATGCAAATCAAAAAAGTATACGTTTTAAAAGGCCCAGATGCTTCAGTTTATGGAGTTCGTGGAGCTAATGGAGTTATTGTTGTAGAAACCAATTAATTCCAAATTAACAGCATAAAAAAAGCCCGAAGGTAAACTTCGGGCTTTTCTTTTTATTCATCTAGCTGTTGTAGCAATACATCAACTGCTTTCTTCAATTGATCATCCTCTCCTCGATCACTCCATCCCGGAGCATTCTTCACAAGGTAATCTGGTACAGCAGGCGCTTCATTCTCCATGCTTTTACCTGATTTTGCCACATACCATGCTCTAAATGGCATTCTTACAAAACCTTGACTCAAGCTGTAACCGCCCGTAGAAATAACGGCTCCAAAGGTAGGCTGTCCTACTAATTTACCTAGGCCTAAATTCTTATAGGCATGAGAGAAAATCTCTGCATTGGAGTAACTGTATTCATTACAAAGGGCTACCGTTGGTTTGGTATTTACAGAAAGAATGGCTCTTTCGTTAAACGGATAGTTCTTGGTGAACTTTTTGTTCTCCTTGGCCAAATTCTTCGCCGCTCCCCTCGGAATGGTATAAGCATGCTGGTATACATTTAGAACGGCCATCAAACGGTCTGTGGTCCAACCACCACCATTGTATCGAACGTCAATAACGATTCCGTCTTTACCGTATCCACTGGCCTTTAATTCTCTCTCGAATCTTTCGAAACTAGGTGCATTCATTCCTTGAATGTGAATGTATCCCAAACGACCTTTAGAAAACTTATTTACCAACTTTTTACGTGAATCTACAAAGGCTTGGTACTGCAATGCACGCAGACTTCCAGTTGTTCTTGCCACTACTTCCTTACCATCGGAAAGCGTTAACAACACCTCATCACCTCTCGTATTCTTTAGTAGGCTATAGAAATTCGTGTTGGCTTGAATTTTCTCTCCATTTACATGGGTAATCACGTCTCCAACCTTTAAATCAACTTTCGATTTATCTGCTACTGAATTATTCAACACAAATAAAATCTCAGCGCCTTTGCTAGTATTCTTCACTTCTAAACCAAGCATACCCACATTATCACTGTTCCGACGCTCTGGCGTGCCCGTGCGATAACCCATGTGACTGGCATTCAATTGACCCAATAATTGATTGAATACGAAGGTATAGTCTTGCGTTGTAGTCGCCTTCATGGCTAATGGTTTGTATCTCTTAATCAATCCTTTCCAATCATATCCATGGAAGTTAGGATCATAGAAGCCCATGGTAAGCACTCTGGTTCCTTCCTCGAAGATCTGCTCATTCATGGCCTTGAAATCCTGAGAATATTTTGCCGAATGAGGTAAGGCCATTACTCTATCAGATTTGGTATTCAATTCATTCAAACGACCTCTTGAGGTAAAATAGAATTTCCCTTTTTGCTCAATCAATCCGCCTACATTAGACGTTCCTTTAATTTCTTTCGGACGTCCTCCATCAATTTTCACCTTGTAAAAACTTCTTCGGTTGGTTGCAGGATTGGTAGCTGAGTAGTAAATGTATTTGCTATCTGGACTAAAAACACCTCCGTATTCGTCGTCAGACAAATAGGTCAATCGCGCTAATCGATCATAAATCTTATCACTATCGATCTTTACAGAAACCTTCTTGGATTTCTTTCCTTTTTTGATGGGTTTTTGATAGTAATCACCATCTTGACGATCTGGTCGTGAACGCTCCCAGTCTTCTTGCTGAAGGTATACCATCCAAACATCAAAATCGATTCCTCCTCTGTTTCCACTTCGGTTTGAGGTGAAAGAAATCATCTTCCCATTCGGACTCCACATCGGATTTACATCACTTCGTGGGTGCATAGACACATTAATTTTCATTTTAGGATTCGCAACCGACTGAATAAAGATTTCACTATCAAAGTTTAAATCTTCTTGAGAGTAGGCCAAGTACTTGCTATCTGGACTCCAGCTAACTCCTTCAGGAGCTCCCCATGTATCAGAAAATACTTTTGCATTGGTGATTTTTCCGTCTTTGAAATCACCAACCATAAGGATACCTCTACCTACTTGATAAGAAACTTTTTTATGATCTGGAGAAACCAACAAATTGTAAACATCTTCCTTACTGGAAGTCAACTTTTTGGTCTCAATTTTCAAGCTTCGCTCTAAACCAACTAAGGTGTCTAGAGAACGAGCCACATAAATCTCGTTGTGACCGTCTCTATCCGAAATAAACAGAACTTCTTTATCGCTTATAAACTGCGGATTTCTATCCCTAAACGGATGATCACTTACGTTGTTCGAATTCCTTTTTTCCTTGTTATTCAATTTCACGAATATTTCACCCTGAATTTCCAAAGCTGCTAATTTGCCACTCGGAGAAATATCAAAGGTTGAAATGTTCCCAGTAGTGGTTGTGGTTTTCTCAGATTCAAATCGGTAGTCAGTGGCTAAATCTAATTTCAGCTTTTTAAGCTTAGCATCTTTAAGGTGATATAAATTGAATAAGGTGGAATACACAATGGTTCCATTATCACTCACTGAATAAGATACGACTCCGTTTTTAGTTTGATTGGTTAACTTTTGAGCTCTTCCATCCACATATCCATTTGCTGAATTGATTGGCTGCTTGTAAATATTATATCTACCACTTTCTGCTCCAACGAAGTATAAGTTTCCATCTTTGTCCCACTGCGGAGTGTGCTCATTCTTTGGCGTATCGGTAACCTGAATGTATTTACCATTCTCGGTATTGAAAAGCCAAATATCTCGTTGAGCTGATCCTTCATAGTCTTCTCTTGAAAGTCTACAATACCCCTTCACATAGGCGATAAACTTTCCATCAGGCGACAGTGTTGCCATGCTACCCAAAGCAGTCATGGTACGTTGTGGTGTTCCGCCTTTTGAATTGACATGATACGTTTGTGAGTCACGTGGCGGTACTTTCATCACACGACTGGTCGTAAAAAGTATATTATTGTCTTTGGTCCAATCGTAAGGTACATCGGTTGTTGGATAGAAGGTCATTTGTTCTGGCATTCCTCCATTTTTGGAAACCATGAATACATTATCACTTCCTTTTCGGTTGGAAGCAAAGGCTAAATTCATACCATCCGGACTCCAAATTGGATTCCGTTCATAGGCCTCATGAATGGTGATACGTTTTGAAACTTTGGTGTTTAGATTGTAAACCCAGATGTCTCCTTGATAGGAAAATGCGAGTTCGCTACCACTCGGACTCAAACTCGGATTCCGAATCAAAGCCGTTTGAGCGATCAGTGTTGAACAGAATAACAATGCGAATAATCGCAGAAATTTTTGCGTCATGTTGTTTGTTTTTGAATTGGCTCCCTAAGTTAAAACATTCTTCGCAGAAAGTCTAAATGGGATTTATCCAATTCAAAGAAAGTCAAACAAACTATACGTTTCGAATTCCTTTAACAAAGGACGAAATATTTTGAATTCCGTTATTTTGAAGGTTTTTGATAAAGGCTGAGCCAATAATTGCACCGTTCGCAAATTCACAAGCTTTAGAAAAAGTAGAATGGTTCGAAATACCAAAACCAATAATCAGTTTGCTTTTCAAATTCATGGCTTTGATTCTTTCAAAGTAAGCAATTTGTTGTGCTGATATTTCACCTTTGGCACCCGTAATGGCACTTGAAGCTACCATGTAAATAAAGCTTTGGGTGTATTCATCAATCTTTCGAATGCGCTCTTCGGAAGTATTTGGTGTAATTAGAAAGACATTATTGATGCCATAGGAATCAAACAAAGCCTTGTAGTGATTTTCAAATTCTACCATCGGTAAATCGGGCAGAATAACGGTATCAATTCCGCATGCAACCACCTTTTCACAGAATCTTTTTTCGCCGTATTTCAAAACTTGATTCAAATAACCCATCACCACAAGTGGTGTTTTATTAGAATCTTTAATACGCATCAATTGATCAAAAACGATATCCAGATTAATTCCGTTTTTCAGTGCAATGGTTGAACTATCTTGAATGGTGGGTCCGTCTGCCAAGGGATCCGAATATGGTAGTCCCACTTCGATAAAATCCACTCCTGCCTTACCTAGTTCTTCAATTACCTTTTGCGTATCGTGCAACTCTGGAAATCCAGAGGTGAAATAGATGGATAAATTGTTACGATCCTTTGTTTCTAGATGTTTTGCAATTGTATTCATTAGGCATCCAAGTGTTTGATATAGGTTTCTAAATCTTTATCTCCTCTTCCAGATAAGTTAATCACGATTACCTGATCTTCACGAAGGTTCATTTTCGGCAGCACTGCAAAAGCATGCGCGGTTTCTAGTGCTGGAATGATCCCTTCTATTTTGGTCAATTCAAAGGCTGCATCCAAAGCTTCCTGATCTGTGGCATTCATAAATTTTGCTCTTTTACTATCGAACAAGAAGGCATGTAAAGGACCCACTCCTGGGTAATCCAAACCGGCGGATATGGAATATGGTTCAACAATCTGACCATAATCATCTTGCATCAAAATGGTTTTACTTCCGTGGATGATTCCCACTTCACCCAATTGAGAGGTTGCTGCACTCTCGCCTGAATTTACACCCAATCCAGCTGCTTCAACAGCAATCAATTCAACCTCGTCATCCTCTAAATAATGATAAAATGCTCCGGCCGCATTACTCCCACCTCCAACACAGGCGATGATGGTATCTGGATTTTCTTTTCCGGTTTTTTCTTTCATTTGCCATTTTATTTCTTCAGAAATGATGGCTTGTAAACGTGCCACCATATCTGGGTGCGGATGTGGTCCGACTACAGAACCAATCAAGTAAAAGGTATGCGGATTCTGAATCCAATAACGAATGGCTTCATTGGTAGCATCCTTCAGGGTTTTACTACCACTAGTTGCGGGAACCACCTTGGCTCCTAGCATTTTCATGCGGGCAACATTTGGAGCTTGACGAACGATGTCCTTTTCACCCATAAAAACAGTACAATCCATCCCCATCAGCGCACAAACGGTTGCCGTTGCCACTCCGTGTTGACCTGCACCAGTTTCAGCAATAATTTGAGTTTTACCTAGTTTCTGAGCAATTAAAATCTGACCAATAGTATTGTTGATTTTATGAGCTCCCGTATGGACTAAGTCTTCTCGCTTCAAATAGATATGAGCCTTGTATTTCTCAGAAAGACGCGTTGCATAGTATAAGGGACTCGGGCGACCAACATAGTCTTTTAAGAGTCCTCTGTACTCCTTCTGAAATTCTTCAGACTCGATAATTTGAATGTAATTATCTTCAATTTCTTTTACATTTGGATATAGCAATTCCGGAATATAGGCTCCTCCGAATTCTCCAAAATACCCGTTCTCATCAGGTTGAAACTTTGTTCTCATAATGCTATTAAATTATTGTGGAAGCGCTGTATGTCTTCAATATTTTTTAAACCAGGTTCAATTTCAAACTTGCTATTCACATCAATAGCATGAATTGGCAAACCTGTGGTTTTTATTTTTTTAATTTCTTCAATATCCTCAAGTCCAATACCGCCACTCAAGAAAATTGGCGTTTTATAAGGGTACTCTTTTAAAACCGACCAGTCAAACTTTACTCCGTTTCCTCCTCGTTCTTTTCCTTTGGTATCGAACAAAAAGTAATCGACAACAGATTGATAGTCTTTCAAAGTGGAAAAATCAAATGAATCTTTAATACCGAATACCTTGATGATCTCGACTTCAATATTCTTTGATTTTAATTCTTCTATGTATGAAACCGACTCATCTCCATGCAATTGAACTGCTTGTAATTGATATTCTTCAATTAGATGGATAACGCTGTCTACCGTTTCATTCACGAAGACTCCGGTTTTTTTAATATCCTTAGAAAGTACTGGAATTTCTCCATCAAAATTTCGTTTTGATTTCGAATAGAAGATGAAGCCCAAATAATCAGGTTTTAATTCGGCAATCGCTCGAATATTAGCTTCATATTTCATTCCACATACTTTCAGTTTCATAAACTAAATTCTTTACTGTCTCTTCGAGTGATTTTCGACTTTAGGAGAAAATTGTATCGAGAAGTTATTTTGTTCTCGATATAAATTTTTCGTTCCTCAAAATTCACTCGAACTGACATAACTATCCGATTTGATT
>CAYFJL010000179.1:0-6330 GCA_964343335.1 uncultured Polaribacter sp.
TACAAAAATTATCGCCTCAACAGATTCAGTTGATGAAGTTGATTCAGCTACCTACTCAGGCTTTCGAAGAGCGATTGAAACAAGAAATTGAAGAAAACCCAGCCCTTGATACTGGCAAGGATGAAAAAGACAATTTAGATTCGGAATTCGAATCAGAATACGACGATACCGGAACCGAAAAAATTGACGCAGAAGACATCAATATTGATGAGTATTTGAGTGATGATGAAATTCCGAGTTATAAAACGCAAACCAATAACTACTCAGCGGATGACGAGGAAAAATCAATTCCGTATGCAGCTGGAACCACCTTTCAGCAATCTTTAAAAGATCAACTCAATACATTCAGGCTGACTGAAGATGAAAAGGCTATTGCCGAATTCCTAGTAGGAAGTCTAGATGAAAGTGGTTATTTGCGTCGTGATATTCTCGACTTGGTGGATGATTTGGCCTTTACAGGCAATGTTTTTACCACGGAAGAGAAAGTAATTGAAATCCTGACTCAAACGGTTCAGAAATTAGACCCTGTTGGAGTTGGTGCTAGAAATCTACAAGAGTGTTTGGTAATTCAATTGAAATCCAAGCAACTCAATGAAGTTCGAGAAACAGCAATAGACATTCTCGAAACAGCATTTGATCACTTTGTAAAAAAGCATTACAAGAAGCTCCTTGAAAAATTTCACATTTCTGAAATCGAACTGAAAGCAGCTATTGAAGAAATTGCTAGGTTAAATCCGAAACCAGGAAATTCTTACAGCGGAAGTTCCAAAATTGTGGAACAAATTGTTCCCGATTTTTCCATTAAAATCATGGATGGAATCTTAGATCTAACCTTGAATTCTAGAAATGCACCCGAACTTCATGTTTCAAGAGAATACATGAACATGCTAAAGGGATACCAGGAAGCAGAAACCAAAAATAAATCCCAAAAGGATGCGGTGTTCTTTATCAAGCAGAAATTAGATGCTGCCAAATGGTTTATTGATGCTATCAAACAACGACAACAGACCCTCTTGGTGACGATGAATGCCATCATGCATTTTCAGCATGATTACTTCTTAACCGGAGACGAAAGGAAGCTGAAACCAATGATATTAAAGGATATTGCCGACCAAATAAAAATGGATGTATCCACCGTATCTAGGGTTGCCAATAGTAAATACGTTTCTACTCCCTATGGCACAAAACTCATCAAAGAGTTTTTCTCCGAATCCATGACTAATGATCAAGGGGAAGAAGTGTCTACACGAGAAATTAAAAAAATATTAGAAACCGTTATTTCTGAAGAAAACAAACGCAAACCACTTACGGACGAAAAACTTTCCAAGATTTTAAAAGAAAAAGGGTATCCAATTGCAAGACGAACGGTTGCAAAATATAGAGAACAGCTAGACATCCCAGTGGCTCGACTACGAAAAGAGATTTAATGAGACTGTTAAATTTCTTATCTGTTGTTTTACACCCTATTGTCTTGCCAACGGTTGTAGTACTGTGTTTCTTTTTTTCGGTTCCCATCATATTTCCGAAGTCGCTTCGACTCACCATTCTTGCATTGGTTTTTATTACCACCTATTTAATTCCGATTCTTTTCGTTTTCTTATTCCGAAGATTGGGTGTATTGACCAATTATGACAAAATCTCATTGAATGAGCGAAAACTGCCAGTATTAACCATGCTATTCGTTTTTTATTTGATGGGCAAAGCATTTTATGCCGTTCCGAATTTAAGAGATTTGGGAACGCTTTTTTATTCCAGCGCATCGGCATTATGCTTTATTTACATTGTCTCTTTCTTGAAGGTCAAAGCTAGTTTGCATTTGGTTGCCATGGGAATTGCAACCGGATTTTTCCTCCATTTAAATAGTCACTACGCCAAGTCTTTTTTAGGCCTTATAATCGTTTTCATTCTCTTGTCTGGCTTTTTAGCAAGTTCTTTGTTGTATCTCAGGAGTCAGAATCCTAAGGAGATTTATGTTGGATTTTTCATTGGGTTAATGACCCCTTTGCTTTTTTCGAGTTTCTTACAATAAGTAGAAGATCACACCGAACTTTAACGTTTTGGTATCAATAGATTCTCCATTGAATGTGGCGTTCTCGAAAACGGGTGTAAGTGGATAATAGAGATAGGCATTAATAGCGTCATATCCAATGGAAAGGGTCAATCCGTATTGCAATTTGTTGAAGGCACTTACATCTGTATAGTTAATGGCATTTCCATTCTCGATAAAATCAAAATTATTACGCAGGTTGTAAGAAAATTTAACCCCGGTATAGATACGCCAAAAATCATATTTATTAGCCGTAGAAGCTCTCCAGCGTAATTCCAAAGGAAATTCAAGGTTGTGCGAACTAAATGCATTATCAGTTAAACCTGCAGCGTTTCCAAAGATGGTGGTATTATTTGCTTCCTCAACTTTCAATTGATGCGTAATATTTTGATAACCATATCCTACTCCTAATCCAAAGGAAAAAGTGCCCTCTTTGTTTAGGATAATATCTTTTATAAATCCAGTCGTAAATTCATAAGAGAAACCACTTCTAGTTATGGTGGTTGGCTGACTAATTAATTGCACATAAGAAACCGAGAAGTAAAGTTGATCATCGGCGTATCGATCCCCTATGGATAATGAGTCTTTCTGGGCGAAACCTAAAGTCGCCGAGAACAAAAAAAGGATGCAGATGACTAAATTTCTCATGGATGGAAGAATACCTCTAAAGTAGTAAATTATCGTAATAAAAAAGGGCCAATCTAATTTAGATTGCCCTTTCTTATATTAAAATACAAAGATTTTTATTGTGAAGCTTTCGAAGCGGAATAGCTAATTTTAAGAGCATTCACATCTCTTAATTTTAATCGAATATCAGTAATTACACCAACATTAGATTCTCTATCTGCTTTGATGGAAGTGGTCATGTAAGGCACTTCTTCTTCCGCTCTTTTAGAACGTTCGTTATAAATAAACGCTGGGATATCTTCTGGAGTTGCAATCTTGTCATTCAATTGAATTCGATTGTAACTTGATCCATACTTTTCATCCTTTGGTTTACCCACATAGATGGTAGATACCAAACTCTTATGCTCTAACTTTTTAACTTCAGTTGCCGATGGTAATCTTGGAGAATCAATAACCAATTCTGTTTCTCTCATTGTAGTTGTCACCATAAAGAAGAACAACAACATAAAAACAATATCAGGTAATGACGCCGTGTTTACCGCTGGCATTCCTTTTTTCTTCTTTTTAAACTTTGACATACGTGAAAAATTTAAAATTATTGAGCAGAAGTTGGTTCTGCATCTGAGATAATTTGAGGGTATGCTTTTTTGATATCCTCAACTTTTTTCTTTAAATCCTCGTTATTCTTGTCATCCTTATAAGCTTCTTCTAGCTCTGTAAATGACATGTTGTAACGTTGTCTACACAATCTATCTCTCAGCTCTCTATACGCTTTTAATAACTCGTTTTGAACTGCAATATATGTGCCATATTCAGTACCTCTATCACTTTGAACGGAAATAACCGCTTTGTTTGGATGGTCAGAAGACGTTTCCAACTTCTCTCCTTGACAATAATCACATGGTTGCCCTGGAGTTCCATCCTCACCTGGTTTTCCAACACCTCCACCGTTATCGATGAACTTCATAGCAGCTTCTTTTAAATCTTTCAACTGCATACGGTCATCTTCTACCAACAGTTCATTCTTTCTGTTGATATTAACTTCGAAGATATTTTTCTTTTTAATGATAGGTGGCTCATAATTTGGTGGCGGTTTTTCTGATAACTTCTTAGATACACCAGAATCCACATTCATAGTAGTTGTTACTAAGAAGAAAATTAGCAGAAGGAACGCAATGTCAGCCATTGAGCCCGCATTAATTTCTGGATTTTCTCTTCTTGCCATAAATTATGATTTAACTAATCCTTTTACTAAATCCCATACAAAGAACACACTAGCAATCGCTCCTAAAAAGACGCTATACCAGATTCCTGTTCCTACCATTTGGTTTGTTGTAGATCCTTCTTCACCCCCTTCAAGGACAACTCCTTGAGTATCTAACACTGCACCTGAATCGGCAGTGAAGTATGAAATTAAGAAGATAACACCTAGAACAGCCAATCCCATTAAGGTTTTCTTTAAATTGTCTGGATTTCTTACCAAGCTTATCATTGATAAGACCAAAGCAATAATAACAGAAGCGTAAAGCAAGTAGGTAGAATAATATACCAAAGGACTAACTAATCCATTTTGTAAATCTACGCTTGACTCAAGAGCTTCTTTATCTTCAACTGCCACCCTTACGAATAAGATGATGCCAATCACAGATATTACTGCTATTGCAATGTTTAATAACTTATTACTCTTCATAATTTGTTATTTTTTATATCTCACTAAAAGATCAACTAATTGAATAGAAGCATCTTCCATGTTATTTACAATACTATCTACTTTAGATACGATGTAGTTGTAAAAAATCTGTAGGATAATAGCCGTAATAAGACCAAATACTGTTGTTAAAAGTGCGATTTTAATACCACCTGCTACAACACCTGGAGAGATATCATTTGCTACAGCAATTCTATCGAATGCATCAATCATACCAATTACTGTTCCCATGAATCCTAACATCGGTGCTAAGGCGATAAATAAAGATAACCAAGAAACATTCTTTTCTAATAATCCCATTTGTACACCTCCATAAGAAACAACAGCTTTTTCAGCTTCATCAATTCCTTCATCAACTCTATCTAATCCTTGATAAAAAATTGATGCAACTGGCCCTTTTGTATTTCTACAAACTTCTTTAGCAGCTTCAACACCACCTGAACTCAAAGCTTCCTCTACGTTAGAAACTAATTTCTTTGTGTTTGTTGTTGCCATGTTTAGATAAATAATTCTTTCTATAGCTATTGCTAATCCTAAGATTAATGCAACTAATACGATTCCCATGAATTGAGGATCTCCCTCAATAAAACGTTGTTTTAATATTTGGTGAAAAGTTTTAGCTTCTTCTACTGTTGCTTCCTGAGCAAAAGTGGATTGAACAGCTCCAAAAAAAACAAATCCTGCCAAAGAAATGGCTTTTACTACTTTTTTCATCTTTGTTATAAATTAATTTTAATAGTTACGGGTTAAAGATATAAATTTTAATATCAATTATTGAATTCTACGTTGTTAATATTCAACACCTTGATAAATTCCATAAAATGGGCGCTCAAGAAACAAAAAATAGAGGGTTAAACAAAATTTTTAACTAAGAAATTTCGCCCCTTAGTGATTTCTTAAAGTACTTCTTAAAGTCGCGTTTTGTAAGGTTTTTGGTAAGTAAATACATCAATTTGGCAACGGCTGCTTCCGTAGTCATGTCCTTAGAGCTCCAAACACCGATTTTTTTAAGGTGAACACTGGTATGATAGCGCCCTTGAATCACGGATCCACCCACACATTGAGTTACATTTACAATCACAACTCCATTGTCAATGGCTTTCTTTAACACCTTCACAAACCAATCGCAAGTTGGCGCATTACCTGAGCCGAAAGTTTCCAGGACAACTGCCTTGATATCAGGATTGAGGACAACAGACTCTATGACGTTTTGAGTAATGCCAGGAAATAACTTTAATACAGCGATTCTCGTATCTAGATCCCTTCGGAAAATGGCCGGCTTCTTATTGAATGGATGAATGTTCATGAACTTTCGGTTGAAATTCAATTGCACCCCACTTTCTGCAAGAATGGGATAATTCATAGATTCAAACGCTTCAAAATTATTAGCGTTCAACTTGGTGGTTCGATTGGCTCGATACAATTTATATTCAAAGTACAATCCGACCTCTCTAATCGTAGGTACTCCGTTTTTATGTGACGATGCAATTTGAATGGCTGTAATCAGATTTTCCTTAGCATCGGTTCGTAAATCTCCGATGGGTAATTGTGATCCTGTGAAAATCACAGGTTTTTGTAGGTTTTCTATCATGAAACTAATGACAGAAGACGTATAAGACATGGTATCTGAACCGGTAAGTATGACAAAACCGTCACAAGCCTCGTAATTTGATTCGATATGAGCTACGATTTCTTGAAACCGTTCTACATTCATATTGGACGAATCGATAGGCTGATCAAACGAAACCGTCTTGATGTCACAATTCAATTGCCTTAATTCTGGAATGCGTTCCTGGATCTGATCAAAATCAAACGGAATCAATACGTCTGAATTGTAATCTTTCACCATTCCAATGGTTCCGCCCGTGTAGAGGATAAAAATGTTAGGCTTTGTTGTCATTTTGTCATTTTTCATCCCACAAAATAAAATGGAATACTTTATGTTGTA
>CAYFJL010000180.1:0-6324 GCA_964343335.1 uncultured Polaribacter sp.
CCGGATAAACCTGATATTGAAGGAATAGGGAAAATAATCGAATAACCGTACCTAACAAAAGCTACGGCGACCATAGCCGGGGCTTATGCTTATTCAAAACAGTAAGAATTTGGGAAAGGGAATGGATGAGATCAAGATGGTTGATGAAGTTTCCGGCTACGGCGCGTAACCAACCCGTTGCTGACGCCATCCTCCCTTCGGTCAGAGGCGTCAGCAACGAACGAGCGCGATGCGCGGGTGTCATGCCATGTGCCTTCCCCTCGGTCGGCCATCGCACAACACCACGCAAACGCAATTCTTCGGCTCGAAAATCGTGGAACACTTTTTCTTCACCTCGGACTGCGCATCGCGCTCGTTCGTTGTGTGCAAGTAAAAAGAATAAAATCGCAAGAATGTCTTGGAATAAATATTTCATAATCGTTACGGATGTAGAGAGGAAAGAATTACATGAATTAGTTGACATGACTGGTTATGGAAAAACTTTGATATCATTCGAAAAAATTAATTTTCGGATAGCTTCAAACAAAAACTATGAAGGAATCGGTTTTGGACTCTATGAAAACAACTTTTGGATTATAAGTGCTGACCAGACAGAAAAATTTTTCAATGATGAGCCATCTGTTTTGGAGAAGAACCTTTGTAAAAGATTCCCTAACAAAACAATTATAGCTTTAGCTGAAAATGGAACTGTTGACGCTTTTGGGTTTAATCTGATTGTAAATGGAAATCGGGTTAGAGTTATAAGTGGTTGTGACGGTGAATATGGATATGAATTTGGAGAACCAATAGAAATTGAATTAACTAACCTCAAAAATGTGCAGGCTGAAATTGATTCCTCTGAAAAAGAAGAAATAATAGCGGCTGAAGGCGAGCGGGGTTTTTCAGACTATGTGAAATTTGAGTCTTTATGGAGAACTCCATTTGATCTATTAACTGAAAAAATAGGGAAGACAATTGACCAAATTTATCAGGACAATCCTGAATTTGAGATATTTAAACAAAAGTGACCAGCACACAACACTGTATAAGAAATCATAGCCGACTATCGGGAGGCTACGCTTCTTATACTAACCGTTACCTGCGGGCTTAAAAAACGACAATGAATCAATTTTCCGTACGATACAAATCATTCTCGAACTCCGACCTATTCAGAGTAATTGAAAACCAATCTGACTATCAAACAGAAGCCGTTGAAGCAGCAAAGACTGAAATCAACCAACGAAAGTTGTCTGACCAACAAATCAAAGACTTAAAAAGTGAGTTAGAAGCTGAACGACGAGAGCAGCAAAGGCAAAATGAAAAAAGAGCAGAAGTTGAACAAAAAGTAAAAAAAATTGGAATATCCGTTTTAGAAACAATCAACCCTATTCAGAAAGCAGCCCCGACAGCAGAAAGACTAATAAGATTGATAACAATCATTTTCGGACTAATTGCCATTTTCAAATGGTACAACCAGTTCGGACTTATAAAATTCATGTTGACGGACAGTTCACCAGGATGGGACATGAGCATTGTTGAGTATATTCTACCACTGATTTTAATTCCCGTTGCAACAGTCCTTTTTTGGTTAAGGAAAAAAAGTGGTTGGATTTTATTGGTTGCTTACCTAACTTATTCGGCTATTTGTGCATTTGGTCTCGTTATCATGACTTGGAACATGGAACCACTTGGCGTGCCTGCTCTTGACAGCTTATTCCCTCCAACTTCACCAACTCCCCAAATCCTGGCAACTCTGTTCTTCGGTGGGACACTTTGGGTTGTGACTAAAGAAAAAATTAAGGAGCAATACGACATAAACAGGCAGATTCTGATTGCTTCAATAGGAATTTCAGCCGTCTTAACCATTTTGTTCATTGCACCATTCCTACTAATATGAATATTATTTGAGAATACTTAAATGGATTTTGATAATTTTGCTTTCTTCTCTGTCACTGGTTTTCGCTGCTTATTTCAGAGTGAGAAAAGCGAAACTAGAATATTATGGAAAAAAGTGAAAAAAGCCTACAGGTGACATCTACTATAACAAATGCGGGCTGATTGCTTGAAAATTAAGATTTTGCACCAAAATAAAATTCGGTCTGGCGGAGAAAGATTAGGTTTCAAAACCCCGCACTTGCCATAACCAGGGCCGTTAGCCACCATAAAAAAAAACGACATGAGAATAGTTATAATCCTACTTCTAAGTTTTATTACGACGGGACAGGTTTTTGCAGATTGTGCAGGGGATGGACTTTGGACATTTCCACAGAAAGGGACTCTTAAACAAAATTCTCTGATTGTATTAACAGGGTATTTCAGAAGTCAAAAAATAGTGACCTCGTTGAATAAAAAATATCCAATATATCTTGAATCTGAAGGACATAAAGTGAAACTCAACGTCAAAAGCACTTACAAAGGATTGTTTGGATTGACTCAAGCTATTCTTGAACCAGTTGAAAAACTAATTGCAGGAAGAACGTACCAACTAAAAATTGATAAACTTGATGAATTTGAAAGTTCTCTTGTAAGCAGATGGAATACAGAGCTTGAAAAGGATGAACCAATAACATGGAAAGTAGATGGCGGTACAGACACCGAAAAACCTGAACTATTGAACGTACCTAAATTGGTTGATAAAAGAATAATACACTACGGTTGTGGACCTGCCATTTATGCGGACTTTAAAATTCAGACAAAAGACGAATCGGATGTATTGGTAAAAACTGAACTTGTTGAATTGGAGAGTGGTGAATCCACAACTTACTTTTTGAGTTTTGACAACACAAACACCTTAAGCGTAGGACATGGAATGTGTTCGGGTGCTTTTGACTACAAGGAGAACGGAAAATACAAAGTGAGATTCAGCTTGATGGATATTTGTGGAAATGAAAATGAAAAATGGACAGCTTGGATAGAGTTTGATAGTCCATTTGAAGGATATTAAAAAAGAAAAAACGGTGCCTAAAAAAGTATAAAGCTTATGGCGGCTAAACGGCTCCCAGTAAGGTTTCCACTTCGTAGCAAGCTTTGGTTTCGGTGTACAGGAAAGTGCTTCGAAACCGCCATAAGCCATATGAAAACCGTTATCGTTAAATAGATTGAAGAATGAATACAATCAAATATGAACTTTGAGCTTTATGAAGAATATAAAGCAAAATTTAGGAATCTTAACATGAAAGTTAGCATGTTCGCTGGAATATTTGCTCTCATAATTCTTGTTTTCATGAATTACACAAATGAAGAAATCCTAAAATATGCTGGATTAACAATGGTCGGATTGTTTATACTATCTAAGCTCGTAGAACTAAATAGTTTCTTTTCGAAATATGAAAGCGTAAAAGGGAAAAAAGGGGAATTAGTCATTAATGAAATAGGAATTGTCTGGAATGGAAAAAAGATAGATTGGAAATCAATAGCAGATATCAGCATTCAATATCATGAAATAGACAACCAACATAAATGGGACTTAAGTCCTAAAAATAATGTTTCAGATGGGCTGAACCTGATAAAATTCAAAACAATATCAGGTCTTAACTTAATCGGACATTACAAACTAAGAAATGATCATCAAATGCAGATGCTTAAAGATTTACTTCAAAAGTGTATTTTCAAGAATCAACTAAGTTATGATCTGGCAAAGAAAATCATTCAACCGAAAAACTATGAGGAACATCAATTATTGAAGCAGAAAATAGATAAAAATACCAATAACAACGTACCTGACGATCATGTCGGCTAATTGCCGCCACGTCGCATGTACTAACCGTTGTGAAATATGGGGGTTCCTGACGATACATATTTTGGAGAAAAACCTGAGGGGGGTGGAATAAAATACGGAGAGGTCCGAGCAATCACCAATGACCAACGCAAACTTGAACTTCTAAAGACTCGATTGGACGTATTGTTAATCAAACAAACCAGTGAGATTGCAAAAAGAGACGAAGAAGGAAAGCCTATTATCTGGAGTCCATTTTCTTTATGTGTCCTAACACTCCTGAGTATTGAAACACTAGGTAGGGTTTTATCTGATATGGAGAAAATCAAAAAAGAAAGTGATTTTGAACAATCAAAGAAAGTGGTTACTCCCATCTACCGAATGATGGACAAAGATCTCGACAAAAAACCTTCTAAAGGTTTTTATAAAGGGTTCGAATTAATTCATGGAACGTCAGACAAAAAATCGATCAAGAAATACTCTCATGTAATTCATAAATACCAAAGAAATACTTTCAACCATGGTTATCAAGCTAAAGGAGTGTATTTGGATCACACGGGAACCCCTTTTTGGCAACTAATGGAGAAGGAAGGATTTATGGTGATTAACCCGTATTTATTCTGGGACAGATTTGTTGAAACCTTCAACAGCGCTTTTGAGGAAATATTGAACCCCAAAGACAAAAAATACAGAACTAACGCACTGAAGTTTTTTCACGAACTAATCTGGGAATAAATACACATAGCAGACGCTCATCGGGCATATGTCATAGTGCTTTCTGGAAACTGTGATGAGGATTCGGTACTTTTATCTGAAATTGAACAGCCGGGACATACGCCCTATAGCTGGCCGTTGCTGACGCCTCCGACCGAAGGGAGGATGGCGTCAGCAACGAACGAGCGCGATGCGCGGGTGTCATGCGATGGACCTTCCCTTCGGTCGGCCATCGCACAACACCACGCAAACGCAATCCTTCGGCTCGAAAATCGCGGAACCCTTTTTCTTCACCTCGGACTGCGCATCGCGCTCGTTCGTTGTACGAAACTAAATAAACAATAAAGCAATTTATTGATGGAATCAGTTCAATGTTAATGGTATTATGTAATTTAGTTATATGAGCAGATTTGAATTAAAGAGATTAGTCTCACAGAATCAGTTAGAAAACGCATTTTCGGGTATGCGAGATATTACGACTGGAAATGTCCACTTTGAAAATTCTGTATTGATGCTTATTAATCAATTTGAGCAAATTAAGAGGAAATATAATTTAGCAATTTCGGAAACCAGCATTGAATACAATAATTTGGTTTATAGATTTTTGAATATCATTGATGATTATTTTGATAAAAACAATCAACAGGAGAATAATGATTGGAACATAGATGGACTGAGACGAAGTGTACAAGGGGCTATTAATAGAAAATCAAAAAGGGAACTTACTGAATTGATTAAAAATAATTCATTTCTACTTCATGACTTATATAGCAGAAAGTTTGGGATACAACCAGCATTTTATGAATTAAATTTATGTGAAGAAACTATAGACTTCTTATGGTTAAATGATAATTCCGACGGACCAGAGTGGGTGCTTGTTGAAATTCTTACACCTAATTCCGAGTTACTGAATAATAATGGACATCCATCATCAATTCTAGAGGTCGCTTTATCCAAATTTAATAAAATTAATAATACGTATACTCCTGAAAAATTAGCTCTAGATTCAGTATTTGGAGCGATAAATAAGTTTAGATTTATCATTGTAGGGGGAAGCAAAGAATATTGGGATATTGATACAAATGCTATGTGGAGACAGAATTTCAACAATAAAGGAGCAATTGAATTGAGAACACAAGAAGTGTTTTTTCGGTGTTTTGAGGCTTATCAAAGGAAGCCAGAAGGTTTTTGGAGTTTTGAGGAGCATCCTATTGCTATATCAGCCATTAATCTAGAAAGCTACTGGAAAGATAATGACTATTTGATGGGATGGGTCGAAAGATATAGGTATATATAAAGGGCTTCGTACAACACAGCTTGTGCGACAATGCTCGTTCCTCGCACTGCGCCCAAGCCAGAGTTGTGCTTCATTATGACAAAACTCTCGGATTTGAATAAATAAATGGAAACAAACGAAGAGAAAATAGAAAAGGATATTGAGATTTTGAAAGACGGACCAATATGCAAGTATTTCAAAAATGGAATTCTTGGCGAAGATTTGAATTGGTTTAATAACAACAATTTCGAAATTATTGAAATGAATTGTCGGAATTGGAATCGCAAAAACGCACATCAGAAATTAAAAATTGCTCTCAATTTTCCAGACTATTATGGTGAGAATCTAAATGCATTTGAGGATTGTCTCACTGATATGTACAACAAGAGATATAAAGGACTGATTTTAGTTTTTAGACGATATGACAATTTCGTAGAGGAAGACGGAAAATTTGCAGAAGCAATTCTTGACATTATAGCAAGAGAATCAAGAGTATGGCTTTTGACCGGACAAAAATTAATCGGACTAATACAATCGGACAACCCTGATTTACACTTTCCTGAACTCGGTGGAACAAGCCCAAGTTGGAATAGAGCTGAATGGTTTGATGCCGACAGAAAAAAATAACGAAAGCACAACA
>CAYFJL010000181.1:0-6306 GCA_964343335.1 uncultured Polaribacter sp.
ACGACTCAATGTCGGCTGGGTTAATACTCGCTAAAAGACCTCTAGATCCTCCTGCAGTAGAACGTAGTGGTAAACCATCTACTACAATTAACGGATCGTTAGATGCATTTAAAGAAGAACCACCCCTGATTCTAATTTCTGATCCAGATCCCGGAGCACCACTTGTAACGATGTTTACACCAGCAACTCTACCGTTCAGTAGGTTTTCTGGGGTTACAATGTTACCCTTAGTCATCTCTTTGGCTGTGATTGATTCAACAGAACCCGTAGCATCTTTCACGGTTGTGGTACCATAACCAACAACAACGATTTCGTCTAATTGCTCTGAAGACTCTTCAAGTTCAACGGTTAAATTGAAGTTCGTTCCTAAAGTAACTTCTTTGTCAGCAAATCCTAAGTATTGAAAAACTAATACCGTTCCAGTTTTTACATTACTTAAGGTGAATTTACCATCGAAGTCCGTTTCGGTACCCGTAGTTGTGCCTTTTACTACAACACTAACCCCAGGTAAAGGCATTCCGGATGCCTTCTCTTTTACGACCCCTTTTACAGTTTGCTGGGCAAACATGCTAAACGACGTGCATAAAAGCATTCCAATTAAAAGTAATTTAAAATTTCTCATTTATACATTGTTAATTAATAACTATTAATATTCGAAATATTAACAATAATTTTACACTTCACTACGTAAATATAGGTGTAACTGTTAAAAAAATCAATACTTTTAACATTACGAAATCGGTTTCGTGTTGACAACTTAAATGAAAAAATCGTAAGTTTCGTAAAATTTGATAGGCGAAATTTTGAATAATGTAAAGAATGAGGCAAAAAATTACCATTAAAACAATTGCAAAAGAATTGGGAGTTTCAACGTCAACGGTGTCTAAGGCGCTGAAAGACAGTCACGAAATAAGTGAGGAGACCAAACAAAAAATTCAGGCCTACGCAAATCTCTACAATTACAAGCCAAACAACCTTGCGCTACAGTTACGAAACCAAAAAACGAAGTTGATAGGAGTCATTCTCCCAAAAATTGTTCACCATTTCTTTTCTACCATAATTAAAGGGATCGAAGAAGTTGCCAATGAGCGTGGTTACCACATCATGGTTTGCTTTTCTAATGAGTCTTTCAAAAAAGAATACGAAAACCTCAGAGTACTTTCGAATGGAAGTGTGGACGGGTTGATTGTATCTATTGCCAATGAAACGATGGAGAATAAAGATTTCACTCAGTTTAAAGACTTAGTTTCAGAGGAAATTCCATTGGTTATGATTGATCGAGTGGTTAGCGATATTCTTTGCGATAAGGTAGTGGTGGATGATGTTGGTGGAGGTTACAAAGCTACTGATTATCTGTTGCGTACTGGCTGTAAACGCATTGCTTTGGTAACAACTCCAAATCACGTGAGCGTGAGTGCCTTACGTAGACAAGGGTATGAAAAAGCACTGATTGAACACTATATAAAATCTGATACGTCAATTATAGTCGAAATCGATGAGGACGAAAACTTCAATGATCAAATTGCGCCAATTTTCAACAAAGATATTGATGCGATTTTAGCAGTAAATGAGATCTATGCCGCTAAATGCATCAAATATGCAAAAGCAAAAGGCATGGAAGTTCCTTATGATATCTCAGTCATCGGATTTACAGACGGATTAATTTCTGAGTATTCATCACCTTCTATCACTTCGGTTGCTCAACATGGATTTTTGATGGGGAAACAGGCGGTAGACATGCTTATCAATCATATTGAAAACGACTCAGAAGACTACAAACCCAAGCGAAATGTCATCTCCAGTGACCTGATCATTAGAGAGTCCACGAAAACGTCGTCGTAGAAACATCTCAATATTTTAACACTTTTTGGTTGAAAATCATATATTTGGATTGCGAAATATGATTTATCAATAATTTTTCACTTCACACAGAATCAATTGATAAGTCTCGGCTTATCGTATTCATTAACTTAAATACGATAGATGAAAAAACGTAAACTTTCTTTTCTAGAAATCTGGAACTTAAGCTTTGGATTTTTGGGAGTTCAGATGGGTTTTGCCCTTCAAAATGCAAACGCTAGTAGAATCTTACAGATTTTTGGAGCTGATGTTCACGAACTTTCGTGGTTTTGGATTGTTGCTCCATTAACAGGTCTCATTGTTCAACCGATCATTGGTCATTATAGTGATCAAACATGGACGCGCTTGGGTAGAAGAAGACCATATTTTCTTGTAGGTGCCATACTTGCGTCATTTGGTCTCATCCTCATGCCAAATTCAGATATGTTCACTGCTTTTATGCCTGCATTGTGGGTTGGAGCGGGAATGTTGATGATTATGGATGCCTCGTTTAACGTTGCGATGGAACCATTTAGAGCCTTAGTAGCAGATGTACTGCCTTCAGATCAACGAACCTTAGGATTCAGTGTTCAAACCGTTTTAATCGGTGTGGGTGCTGTCATCGGGTCATGGTTGCCTTATGTGTTAACCAATTGGTTTGGGGTAAGTAATGAAGCAGCTGTAGGGGAGGTTCCTGTCAATCTGTTATTGTCTTTCTTTATAGGAGCGGCTGTTCTTATTGGTAGTATCCTAGTAACGGTATTTACGACCAAGGAATACTCACCAGAGGAAATGAAATTAATCCATGAAGCTGAAGGAGAAGAAATTGTTGAGGAAGAATCTTCTTTGATGAATATCTTTTCTGACTTTGCCAAAATGCCTACAACAATGAGACAATTGGCTTGGGTTCAGTTTTTTTCGTGGTTTGGATTGTTTGGTATGTGGGTGTTTTCAACGCCTGCTATCGCATCGCATATCTACGGATTGGATATTTCAGATACTCATAGTAAAGGATTCCAAGATGCAGGTGACTGGGTCGGAATCTTATTTGGAGTTTACAATTTTGTGTCGGCAATTTATGCCTTCTTCTTGCCAGCAATTGCCAAGAAATTAGGTAGAAAAAAGACACACTCGTATTCACTCATTATTGGTGCTCTTGGTCTATTATCACTGTATGTGATTCAAGATAAAAACTTGCTTATTCTCTCCATGGTTGGTGTCGGTATCGCTTGGGCTAGTATTTTGGCGATGCCGTATGCAATTTTGGCCGGCTCCATCCCTGCAAGAAAAATGGGAGTATACATGGGTATTTTCAACTTCTTTATCGTATTACCGCAAATTTTGAATGCTTTAATTGGAGGTCCAATGGTGAAATACCTATACAATGACCAGCCAATTTTTGCATTGGTAGTAAGCGGATTTTCGTTCATTATTGCCGCATTGTTGGTGAGAAGAGTGACCGATGTAGACGATACAGTTGAAACTTCAAATGCATAATTGGATGAGTAAAAAAGGATTTATTTTTGACTTAGACGGCGTAATTGTAGATACGGCCAAGTATCACTTTTTAGCCTGGCGAAATCTCGCCAATTCATTGGGTATTGATTTTACAAAGGAGCAAAACGAACAACTGAAGGGAGTGAGCCGAATTAAAAGTCTTGAGAAGATTTTAAATTGGGGTAACAAAACTGTTTCTGAAAGCGAATTCGAGCGCTTGCTTGTAGAAAAAAACGAGGAATATCTTGCTTACATCTCTAAGATGGATGATAGTGAAATTCTTCCTGATACCAATAAGGTATTGGATTACCTAATCGAAAATAAACAAGGGATTGCTCTCGGTTCGGCCAGTAAGAATGCAGTGCCAATTCTTGAGAAAATTCATCTATTGCAAAAATTTGAATGCATTGTTGATGGTAATTCTGTAGTAAAAGGAAAGCCAGATCCAGAAGTGTTTTTGAAAGGTGCAAAGGGTCTTAAAATACGACCTAGTGATTGCATTGTTTTTGAAGATTCTATAGCCGGAATCCAAGCTGCTAATGCAGCAAATATGGTTTCTATTGGGATTGGCGAACCAGACGTGTTGCATGAAGCAGATCACGTGTTCAAAGACTTTACAGAAATATCAATTGACTTTTTAAACCAGTTAGTGACTAACTAGGTGTCGTATTTTTTAGAAATTAAAAGAAATTGAAATGAATCAAAATTATATCATTCCGAATGAATGGTCTATCATAGAAGAAGGTTTTGATCCAAACAACGTAAAATCTTCCGAAAGTATCTTCAGCATTGGAAACGGTGCCATGGGGCAGCGTGCTAATTTTGAAGAAAAATATTCAGGAGATACTTTTCAAGGAAGTTACATTGCAGGTGTTTATTACCCTGACAAAACCAGAGTAGGATGGTGGAAAAACGGCTATCCAGAGTACTTTGCCAAAGTATTGAATGCTCCAAACTGGATTGGTATTGATGTATCAATTGATGGAGAAGAGCTTGATCTCAACACATGTAAATCGGTTAATAACTTCAGAAGAGAGCTCAACATGAAAGAAGGTTGGTTATCTAGGAGCTTTGAGGCTACTTTGCAAAATGGCGTGGAAATTAATGTTGAAACCAAACGATTTTTAAGTTTAGCTTTGGATGAAGTTGGTGCCATTGAATACAACATCACTCCTTTAAATAAGAAGGTTGCCGTTGCGTTTACACCGTATTTGGATGGAGGAATTCACAATGAAGATTCAAACTGGGACGATCAGTTCTGGAACATTGAAGATATCCAAGAGAAAGAAGATGCCGCTTTCATTGTTGCAAAAACGATGAAGACCCATTTTTATACCTGCACGTTCATGAAATCGTTCTTGTATATCGATGGAAAAGCAGTTGATGCTAACATCAATCACAATCAAACAAATAACAAAATCACGTCTTCTTTTGTTGCTGAAGTCAATGCGAATCAACAAGCCACTATTCAAAAGTTTGGAGGTTATGTCGTAGATCGAAACCATCCAAAAGATGAACTAGCTCAAGCTGCATCGAATGTACTTGAAAAAGCTACTACCTTTGGTTTCGACAACCTGCTTGAACTTCAAAAAGAAGAGTGGGCTAAGATTTGGAGCATGGCCGATATCTCTATTGATGGTGATGTGAAGGCTCAGCAAGGAATTCGATTTAATATTTTTCAGCTAAACCAAACCTATTTAGGAACTGATGCGCAATTGAACATTGGTCCGAAAGGGTTTACAGGTGAAAAATATGGAGGAAGTACTTATTGGGATACAGAAGCTTACTGTATTCCTTTCTACATGGCAACCAAAGATCAGGAGGTTGCTCGTAAATTATTAGAATATCGTTACAAACACCTAGATAAAGCCATTGAAAATGCTGAAAAGTTAGGGTTTACAAATGGGGCTGCGCTCTATCCTATGGTAACGATGAATGGTGAAGAGTGTCATAACGAGTGGGAAATTACCTTTGAGGAAATCCACCGAAATGGGGCTATTGCTTTTGCTATTTACAATTACGAACGTTACACAAACGATTTGACTTACATTCCTGAAAAAGGATTGGAAGTATTAATCGGAATTGCACGTTTTTGGCATCAAAGAGCGAATTACTCAACCCTTAGAAACAAATACGTAATCTTAGGAGTTACAGGGCCTAACGAATACGAAAATAACGTCAACAACAACTGGTATACCAACTACATTGCACAATGGTGTATTCAATATGCTTTGGAATGTATTGAAAACGTAAAAGTTGACCACATATCGGATTACATCCGAATTAAACAAAAAACCAATTTCACAGATGAGGAATTGGGCAAATGGAAGGCTGTTGCAGATAACATGTATTTCCCATTCTCAGAAGATCATCAAGTATTCTTACAGCAAGATGGATTTTTAGATAAGGAATTAGTTTCTGTAGCCGATTTAGATCAATCGCAAAGGCCTATCAATCAACATTGGTCTTGGGATCGCATTCTAAGATCACCCTATATCAAGCAAGCCGATATCTTGCAAGGATTCTATTTCTTCGAAGATCATTTTACAACCGAAGATTTAGAGAAGCATTTTGATTTCTACGAACCATTTACAGTTCACGAATCATCTCTATCTCCTTGTGTACATAGTGTACAGGCGGCAAAGTTAGGTCGTATGGAGCAAGCCTATACCTTCTATTTACGTACTTCACGTTTAGATCTAGATGATTACAACCACGAGGTACATGAAGGACTGCACATTACTTCAATGGCGGGCACTTGGATGAGTATCGTTGAGGGATTTGGAGGAATGCGTATCAAAGATGGGAAACTGTCTTTTACACCACGTATTCCGTCTCAATGGACTGGATATTCCTTCAAGATTAACTTTAGAAATCAAATTTTAAAGGTGAATGTTTGTCAAGGACACACACATTTTGAATTGGATCAAGGTGAAGAATTGACCATTTTGGTAAATGATAAGGTTGTGG
>CAYFJL010000182.1:0-6295 GCA_964343335.1 uncultured Polaribacter sp.
AACCATTGATTCCGGCCATTCATTATAAAAAGACTACCGATATCGATTCCACCACTTTGTTGGAATTGTATCAACGTATGTTGAAACCTCGATTGATCGAGGAGAAAATGCTCATTTTATTACGTCAGGGTAAAATATCCAAATGGTTCTCTGGCATTGGTCAAGAGGCCATTGCTGTCGGTGTTACATCAGCTCTTAAAAAAGAAGAATATATTCTTCCGATGCATCGGAATTTGGGTGTATTCACAACCCGCGACATTCCATTATATCGATTGTTCACACAATGGCAGGGAAAAGCCAGCGGATTTACCAAAGGTCGTGATCGAAGTTTTCACTTCGGAACCCAAGAGTTCAATTTGGTCGGAATGATTTCGCATTTAGGACCTCAAATGGGTGTGGCAGACGGAATTGCATTGGGGAATCTCCTCAAGCAAAACAATCAAGTTTGCGCGGTATTTACCGGAGAAGGAGGGACAAGTGAAGGTGATTTCCACGAAGCGTTAAACGTTGCGGCGGTGTGGAATTTACCTGTGATTTTCTGTATTGAAAATAACGGTTATGGTTTATCAACTCCAACTTCAGAACAGTACAAATGTACCCACTTGGCTGAACGAGGAATTGGATACGGAATTGAAAGTCACGTGATTGACGGAAATAATGTGCTTGAAGTTTATGAGAAAGTGTCAAAGTTCGCTGAAGAGATTCGTCAAAATCCGAAACCCGTTTTATTAGAATTCAAAACCTTTCGAGTTCGGGGTCATGAAGAGGCCAGTGGGACCAAATATGTTCCGCAAGATTTGATGGATTATTGGGCGGCCAAAGATCCAATAGAAAACTATCAACACTTTTTGAAAGAAGAAGGGATCCTATCCGAAGAATTAGAAGTTTCGATGAAGGAAGCCATTCTCGCTGAAATCAACGAGCATTTGAAAATGGCTTACGATGAAGAAGATATTATTCCAGATCTTCAAACCGAAATCAATGATGTTTATAAATCGCACCAAGCTGAAGTAGTTACTCCTTTAGACAACAAAACCAATATGCGCTTCGTGGATGCCGTTTCAGACGGATTGAAACAAGCGATGCAGAAACATGACCATTTAGTGATTATGGGTCAGGATATCGCTGAATATGGCGGTGTTTTTAAAATAACGGAAGGGTTTGTTGATGCTTTCGGAAAAGAACGAGTGCGAAATACACCTATTTGTGAATCCGCCATTGTTTCGGCGGCTTATGGGTTGTCAGTCAATGGTATGAAAGCCGTAATGGAAATGCAATTTGCCGATTTCGTTTCATCCGGATTCAACCCAATTGTAAACTTATTGGCAAAATCACACTATCGTTGGAATCAACAAGCGGATGTGGTGGTTCGAATGCCATGTGGAGCAGGAGTGGGAGCCGGACCTTTTCACAGTCAGACAAACGAAGCTTGGTTTACCAAAACACCCGGATTGAAAGTTATTTATCCGGCATTTCCACAAGATGCCAAAGGATTGCTAATTTCAGCGATTAACGATCCGAATCCGGTATTATTCTTCGAACACAAAGCTTTATATCGTTCGGTGTATCAGGATGTTTCAGATGGTTATTTTACAACTGAATTGGGTAAAGCAAATGTATTACAATCAGGTAGTGACATAACCTTAATCGGTTACGGAGCATCCGTTCATTGGATATTGGATGTATTGAAAGAATTCGACTTAATTTCAGCTGATGTGATTGATTTACGCTGCTTACAACCATTGGATACCGAGACCATATATCAATCCGTTCGAAAGACAAACAAAGTGTTGATTGTACAAGAAGATTCACTATTTGGCGGTATTGCAAGTGATTTATCGGCCTTAATTTCAGAAAACTGCTTTGAGTACTTAGATGCTCCAGTGCAACGATTGGCAAGTTTGGAAACTCCGATTCCGTTTCAATCCAAATTAGAAGGGCAGTACCTACCCAAAAATCGATTGAAAGAATCCATTGAAAATTTAATGAATTACTAGTTTATTTAGAATTATTCTAAATATATTTGTGCCTTTCTAAATTAGAGGTATGAAAAAATTGACCAATCGAGGTATTCATAGAGATTTCGCCTATTTCTACGTAGGGTTAATCATTGCATTTTCATTTTCAGGAATCATTCTAAACCACAGACAGGACTGGTATCCAATGAATTACACTTTTGAAAGTAAGGAAGTAAGCCTAGAACTGCCAGCCAATGAAAAAGAAATCACCAAAGAATTCTTATCCGAAGCTACCAAGGATTTCGGAGCTACCTACGAAAGTCACCGCATCCGAAATGGTTCTTTACGTGTGTATTTCAAAGACAATGGTATTTTGGATTTGAAATTGAATGAATCGAAAGGGGAGTTAGAGTTCAAAAGAAAAGTACCCATCATTGGTCATTCGATGTATTTGCACAAATCCACCAACAAATTTTGGATTTGGTATTCAGACATTTTTGGCGCAGCCATGTTGGTCATTGCCATCACCGGAATGTTGATTCCGGCTGGAAAGAATACCTTTAAAAAACGAGGATGGAAATTGGCTCTAGCAGGTATGATTTTCCCATTGTTGTTCCTGATTTTATTTCCTTAAAAGCGGTATCTTTAAGGCTTTACTCAAAAAGCCAATTATGCCGAACAAACAAATCCTTTTTAAGAAGCGTCCGAATGGGGCTGCGAACTCAGAAACATGGGCTTTAGCCACGAATGATGTTCCAACTTTACAAGACGGAGAAGTCTTAATTCAACAGCATTATATTTCCTTAGACCCTGCTATGAGAGGCTGGATGAACGATTCGCGTTCCTACATCGCTCCAATGCAGATTAACGATGTGATGCGTGCTGGATCGATCGGATTGGTCATTGACACCAAAGGAGAAACCGCTTTTCAAGTAGGCGATTGTGTTACGGGATGGGGAGGTGTACAACAGTATGTCGCAACCAATGGTGAAAACTGGTATAAGGTCGATCCTAATTTGGTTCCGATGCCAACCTACATCAGTACACTCGGAATGCCAGGAATGACAGCTTATTTCGGAATTTTAGAAGTAGGTAAAATCCAAGAAGGGGATACCGTAGTGGTTTCAGGAGCTGCCGGAGCTGTGGGGTCAGTTGTTGGTCAAATAGCCAAGATTAAAGGATGTACGGTTGTAGGTATTGCAGGCGGAAAAGAAAAATGTGATTATGTGGTAAACGAACTCGGATTCGACGCCGCTATTGATTACAAATCAGAAAATATCTATAGAGCACTTAAAAAGAACTGCCCCAAAGGCATTGACGTATACTTCGACAATGTGGGTGGTGAGATTCTAGATGCAGCCTTAACGCAGTTACGAATGCGTGCACGAATCGTTATTTGTGGGGCGATTTCTCAGTATAACAATGCAGGTAAAATCAAAGGGCCTAGCAACTATTTGGCTTTGTTGGTAACTCGTTCTACCATGCAAGGAATGGTGGTAATGGATTATGCAAAGAAATACGGTGAAGCCGCCAAGCAAATGGGTATGTGGATGATGCAAGGCAAATTAAAGTCAAGAGAAGACATCTACGAAGGCATTGAAAACTTCGAGGAAACTTACCATCGTTTGTTTTCAGGCGAAAAGAACGGAAAACTAGTCTTAAAAGTTATCGAGGAGTAAATGGAACAAGAACATTTCTTTCAGTGTCCCTATTGCTGGGAAGAAATATCCATGATTTTTGACGCCAGCGTTTACACACAAACTTATATCGAGGATTGTGAAGTTTGTTGCAATCCCATTGAAGTGAGTCCGACTTTCGAAGAAGGAGAGCTAGTGGCTTTCCACTCGCAGTCTATTGAACAGTAAGCGGATCATTCCATCCGAATTTTTCAAATACAAACTTCCAATGATTTGGGAAGGCTGCTTCGGCATGAATTCGTTCTTTCGTAAACGGATGCTCAAACGCCAACTTTCCAGCATGTAGAAACAGACTGGTAATTCCGAATTCCTTTTCAAACATTAGATTATGATTATTATCACCATACTTCGGATCACAAACTAAGGGATGTGAAATTTTCTGCATGTGAATACGCAATTGATGCATACGTCCGGTTTTAGGATGAAGCTCTACCAAGCTATAGCGAGACGAATCATAAGGTTTTACAGGAATGGAAAGGGTAGTGGTAGCAAATGTTTTCAGTTCAGTCTGGGCCTCTTTATGCACTTTGGCATCACGACCTTTCACCGGACTATCTATCAGTGTCGAATCCGGAGCAAATCCACGTACCAGACCGTAATATACTTTCAAAATCGCATTGCTGGTAAACAACTCTTGAAATTTTGAAACATATTTGGTTTCCTTACAAAGCAATACCACACCAGAAGTTTTTCGGTCTAAACGATGCACGGGATACAATTTGATTCCCAATGATTCTTTCAATAAATCCAACAAGGAAGCTTCAGCCCGCACATTTCGCGAATGATGGGCATGATGCACCAAGACATTGTTTGGTTTGTTCACTAACACACAATAATCGTCTTCAAAAAGAATGGAAACCATGGGCTTAAATGTGTTGTCAAGATTACAATATTTTATGTTAAAACCTTGGCATCCATTTTAATTATTTGGTAATTTTAATGGGTTGTTTCACAGTTGAATAAAGGATATGCGCATTTATTTAGGTTTTGTGTTTTTGGTATTTATGGGCTGCGCCAGCAAAGATGTGTTGGTTTCTGAGAAAAAAATGAGGAACCTAAAAGATGCGGTGTATAAAAAAAACATTGCCTTTGAAGGGCGAAGCGCTTCACCCTTGCGATTTGGCAACAACCTCAGTGCCTACAACACTTTGCCACCGGGATCGAATCAGGCTTTTGTAAACTTGGCAAACATTTACAATTACGTGAAAATCTACAAGGATAGCATTTCCATGGATTTGCCATTCTACGGGGAACAACGCATCATTAATGCTTATAGCAGCGATGACAACAGTTTGATTTTCCACCAACCTATTGATGAGAAAACCATCGTTTACGATCCGAAGAAAAAAACCTACACCTTAAAACTATTGGTGAAAGGGCGACAAGAATCCTTGCGAATTTCTTACACCTTACATCCAAATCAAACCGCTCAAATGGTGGTCAATTCGACCCACAGAAACGCTATCACCTATCGCGGCGATTGGACGCTCATTAAAGAGTAGAACGGCTCTTAGAAAGCGTTTTAACGTTTCCTTTTCAAAAAGCTGAAAATAATTTTGTATCTTCAATGAACTAAAATTCAAACACTTAGATCCCATGCGCTACATTTTAAACATCTTATTGGCTTTATTTTTATTCGGATGTGCAACCAAAAACAAGGTTGTTTCAGAAAGCGATTTGAACGCACTGAAAGACGTTGTTTATAACAAGACCATCGAATTCAAAGCAAAACAGGCAAATCCTTTGGTAACGCCTTTTAGTATTGATAACGGAAGTTTGTTAATCCTTGGTAACAACTCCCATTACATTAATCTAACCAATGTAGAAAACCATGTTCATTTGGATGCAGATCGCATCTCCATGAAGTTGCCATTCTTTGGCCAGCATAACCTGGTGAACAACTATAATGGTCAGAAAGTAAATTTAAACCTAGACCAACCGATTCAAGGCAAGACAATTACATATAACCCTCGCAAAAAAGCATATACCATTAGTATGTGGGTAAAAGGAGATGAAGAGGCATTGGAGCTAAAGTATACCTTATACGCCAACAATAACGCCTCTTTGATCGTAGACAGTACTCACAGAAACACCATAACCTACAACGGGGAATGGAAGGCACGAAACAACTAACTAATTTATTGCTGAAGTACTTTAAAATCAATCAACCAAAGCTTACTTCATAGCATAAATTTTCGGCATAAATAGCAACTTTTAGAAAGTGATAAAATTGTCGGGTTTTATTCTTAAAACCTAACAAAAGTCATCTTTTTGAAGGATTGCTATCTGTACTTTTATAAGTGAAACCTAAAATTAGTGCGCATGAAAATATATGATGATAAACACATTAAAAACGTTGTGTTTGTTGGGGCCCATAATAGCGGTAAAACTACCTTATCTGAAACAATGCTATTTGAGGCCGGAATATTAAAGAGACGAGGAACTATTGAGTCCAAAAACACCGTTTCAGATTACCACGAAATAGAGCACGAAAGACAAGCCTCTGTTTTTGCAACTCCTTTACATACCGAATGGCGGAATTACAAAATAAATATCATGGATACTCCAGGATTGGATGATTTTGTTGGAGAAATTATTTCATCCATTCGTGTGGCAGATACCGTAGTTACTGTGATTAAC
>CAYFJL010000183.1:0-6283 GCA_964343335.1 uncultured Polaribacter sp.
TTTTAAGAGATTACTGGGTTTTAAAATGTAAATTCGCTGACTTGAAAACGGCCATCGTCATACTAAACTGGAACGGTAAAAAACTATTGGAACAATTTTTACCAAGCATTGTTGCTCATAGCTCCAATAAGGCTACCATTTATATGGCAGACAATGCATCAACCGATGCATCCATTGCAGTAGTTCAAAATCAATTTCCAGATGTAAAAATCATTAAGAATGAAACTAATGGTGGATATGCCAAAGGATATAACGATGCCTTACGACATATCGATGCTGATATCTATTGTTTGATTAACTCAGACGTGGAAGTGACCGATAATTGGTTAACTCCTATTCTCAATACCTTTGAAAAAGAGCCCAATACAGCCATCATTCAGCCTAAAATTTTAGATTTCAAAGACAAACAAAAATTCGAATATGCCGGAGCGGGCGGCGGGTTTATCGATTTCTTCGGATATCCGTATTGTCGAGGTCGAATTTTTAATTACCTCGAAACTGATGAAGGACAATTCAACGATATTCATCCAATTTTTTGGGCCTCTGGGGCTTGTTTCTTCATGCGTAGCGAAGTTTTTCATGAATTAAACGGATTCGATGAGGACTACTTTGCTCATCAAGAAGAAATTGATCTGAGTTGGCGTACCCAAAACATGGGTTATGATATCAAATACGTTGGTCTTTCTACAGTCTACCATATTGGAGGTGCTACACTACAGGAATCACATCCGCAGAAAACATTTTTGAACTTCAGAAACAGCTTGTTAAATGTTGTCAAGAATATTCCCAAGCGTTATTTCCTTATTGTGGTGCTTTCACGTCTTATTTTAGACGGCATAGCGGGCATCAAATTTATTGTTGAGTTACGCCCAATACACACCTGGTCGATACTAAGAGCACACTTTAGTTTTTACAAAATGCTTCCTAAGTATTTAAAACGAAGAAGAACCATCAAGAAAGACAAAGCATATTTTGAACATTTCAGTGTGGTTTGGAACCATTTTGTAGTTCGCAAGAAAAAGTTCCATCAACTATAAATGAAAAAATCAAATGGAGTAGTTAGGACTTCATTCTTGGTTTTTGAAAATATTTGAAGGGAACAAATAACATCCCGAAGCATTCGCTTCCCTCCTTGCCTAAGGTCTTATGATGTACCTTATGCGCCTTTCGCAAACCAATTAGATATCGATTCTTAGTTTTTTTGAACCACTTGAATCGCTGGTGAATCAATACGTCATGAATAAGAAAATAGGCTATTCCATAGCATAAAATACCAAGACCAAAAAATAATAAATAGGTATGTGTGGTTTCAGATCCGAACCAGAATAGCAGCATACTAGGAATAGCAAAAACTAGAAAGAAAGCATCATTCTTCTCGAAGATTCCGCTGTATTTAGGTTGATGATGATCTTCATGCAAATACCATCCAAATCCGTGCATTACGTATTTATGAGTACACCAAGTGATGGCTTCCATCGTAATAAAAGTAGCAAGGGTAATTACAAATCCGTACATTAAATTAGATTCAATTTATACTTCACATAACTCCGAGCCAATAAATTAATTTTCATTGGGTTGGAAATACGAACCCGAGATTCCATGATCTTTTTTGAAGGTACTTTTTTTAATTTATTCAAGAGCTTTCGATAGTATCGATAAGCCATATAAACGCCAAATTTCGCTTCGACAGGCAACTTTAAGATTCCGTCTTTGAAAGCTATTTCAAAGTCTTCTTCTATTTCTTTAACGATCAAATCTTTGGTTCTTTGATCGAGTTCTTCCAAATTTAAATCAGGAAAATAAGATCGATTCAAAACCTCTAGGTCATCTTTTAAATCACGTAAAAAATTAACTTTTTGAAATGCCGAACCAAGACGCATGGCCGGAGCTTTGAGATGATTGAATTTCTCCTGATCGCCATTCACAAAGACCTTTAAACACATCAGCCCCACCACATCTGCAGATCCATAAATATAGGTTTCGTATTCTTCTTTTGTTAGGTAATCCTTCTTATCTAAATCAGCCTTCATACTCGCCAAAAAAGCTTCTACCAGCTCATCATCTATATGATACTTGTTCACCGTATGCTGAAAAGAATTAAGAATGGGATTTAAACTAATACCTCGCTCTATAGCTAAGTAGTAATCTTTCTCAAATTTATCTAGGAGTTCTTTTTTTCTGTAATCATGAAATGTGTCTACAATTTCATCAGCAAAGCGAACAAATCCGTAGATATTATAAATATCACTTCGGATGGATGGCGATAACATATTTACAGCCATAGAAAACGAGGTACTGTATTTTTTAGTAACCAGTTTGCTACAACTATAGGAAACATTATCGAATAATTCTTTCATGTTGCTTTGGTTGATGGTAAAGAAATTAAGAAGTCCTATTCGTATGGAAAGAACACTTAAGATTGATTGACCTTTTAAAGGTACTACTTTTTTTGATTGATTTTCACCAATCAGCAGCATACTTTCTGACCTAACGTGCAGATTATTAGAAAATTCGACCGAGAAGCGCCTTAATGAATCTCCAAGGCGGAATACTAGCCATAATTCGAAACTCTTCGGGAAAAGAGGTTTCTTCATCTAGAAACTTGAAAATTTGATGGGTACGATTTCGTTTAAATAAGTATCCAAAAACTTCGGATCCAATCGCATTTTCTTTGTGTAAAACATCGAGTAGCAACAAATCGTAATACCAGAATCGAGAGGTTTTATGGAAGGTATTTAGGTCTTTTCCTGTTTTTAAGAAATTTACAAGATCCTTTGTTTTCTTTCCAATATTCATAAAGGTATACCCTGTACTTGCCTTAGACCATCCTCCTACCGTTCCTAGATGCAAGATGTTTTTAGAATTGTGTTCCCAAAATTTATAACAGGTCATCGGGATGACACCCTCCTCCTTTTCAACAATAGTATATTTTGTAATACCTTTTTCTTCAAGATATTGTATTATGGCATCCTCATATTCCTGTTTCGTCAAAAGATCTTCGGAAAACAAGGTATATTCAAATAGGGCTTCATTCTTGCTCATTGGCAGAATGTACATGAAACGGGTATTGTTATTCTGCTCTACGGTAAAGTCCATAAAAGTGGCTGTACTGTCATCAAAAAACGCCTCTTCGGTTTTGATAAACCAGCCTAAAAAATGCTGTTTTAAAACAGGGTACTTGGTTTGATTTCGGTAAGCATTATCGAAGACAATACTATTCAGTACTTTGCTACCCAAATACGATACATCTTGCCCTTCAACTTTTACGATACCGTCGACTTCTTGGATGCTCTCAACTGTATCATAGACAATTGAAATATTACTTTTTTGATGGATTTCCTTGTGAATCTTTCTATAGAATTCAGCACTTCGAATCATCTTATAGGTATAAGGCTGAATGGAAATCTCCTCGGCATGAACCGTACTTTTAAAGGCGATGTTTTCCCAAGATTTCTCTAGGATATCGTCCCATTCTCCTTGGCCTTTCTGCCAAAAACACCAGGTACGATCATTGCTATCTTTTTGGACCTTATCAATCAATAAAATCGACTTATCATCATAATACGAATCGTGAATCATCCGGTAGACCAGAATTAATCCTGAAGCCCCGCTGCCCGTAATGATAAAGTCGTACTTGTTTTTCAAACTATTAGAAAGGTAATAAAGAATACGGTTATGGCCGCAAAGATGTGGTATGAAATTGTCTTATTTGTTTTGATAGGAAATCTTTCAAATACTAAATATGCAAAGAAGGAAATGATGAACCACGCTATATAATTCTGCAAGGGTACTACTTCATTTTTAAATTCCCAGAAATCAAAACGAGGTGCTGAAACCTCAATAATAATATCGAGCGTCATCATTAAAAATCCGACTACGGCAGCTCTTATGTATTTATTTTTTGAAATAATTTCGCTGATATCCGCCGAAGTAATGACCAGCACCGCCCAATTTACACAAATCATCAACGGTACACCTTGCACCTTATATCCTAAATTTTCACCGTATTCATAGGATCCAAAAATCAATCCGAAGTTCACTCCTAGGTATTCGGTAACAAAGCCAAAAGCAAAAGGAACGAAGAAGGCAATGAGAAAATTACCATTCAGTCTTTCAACATGAAGAGCGATGAAAAAAATATACAAAAACAGGTTTAACGGTGTAAGACCCAAAAACCAATCCGAATATTGTGAAAGGATGCCTAAAATGCCCGAAATGTTAAACAGCCAGATTAAGAAGATGGACAGATAAATCTTGTTCTTTTGAGACATTTTAGTTCTTCAATATTAATTCAGAGACAATTTTTCCAGACAGTAAACACAATGGGATACCTCCTCCTGGATGCACGCTACCTCCACAAAAGTAAAGGTTACCAATGTTATTGGTAAAATTTGGGTGTCTCAGAAAAGCCGCAAACTTATTGTTACTCGCAGCCCCATAAAGCGCTCCTTGATAAGAATTGGTTCTTTTCTCGATGGTTCGCGGATCTAATATGGCTTCAAATTCAATAAGATCACCAATAGAAACTCCGAGTAATTTGGATAACTTATCAATGATATTCTTTCGACTTCTCTCAATGATTTCTTCCCAATCTTGACCTTTATTACTCGGTGTATTGATCATCACAAACCAATTCTCACAGCCTTCCGGCGCGTCTGATTTCTCTTCCTTGGAAGTAATATTGACATATACCGTTGGGTCATTTATAACATTTTCTTGCTGAAATATGGTCTTGAACTCTTCTTTGTAATCCTCGGAAAAGAAAATATTATGCAAATCCAATTGAAGAAATTCCTTTTTAATTCCCCAATAAAATATTAATGCCGAGCTCGATCTTGGCTGACGCAACACCTTTTCGGGAGCTCTCTGTGTTCGCAAGAGACCTCTATAACTTGGTACAACATCAGAATTGGAAACAATAATGTCCGCTTTAAATTCTTCGGTCTTGGTTTTAATCCCTACTGCCTTATTATTCGCTACCAAGATTTCATCAACCTCGGTATCAAAGTGGAATTGAACTCCAATATCTTGAGCAAGTTGATACAAACTCTGGGTAATGGAATGCATGCCTCCCTTCGGAAAAAAAGTACCGAAATACTGCTCTAAATGCGGAATCATAGACATGATGCCAGGCGTTTGATATGGATCCGAACCATTGTAAGTTGCAAATCGGTCAAAAAACTGCACCAATCTAGGGTCTGAAAAACTTTTTGAATTGTACTGGTGTAAATTCGTATTGATATCTAAAGCACCCAAATTAAGAATGGCCTTTATCGTCTCTTTGGAAAGGTATGTCGATTTGCGGTGCAAAGATTTCTCTAAAAACAATGAAGCTGTTAAATCATATTTTTTCTTACTTCGCTCAAAGTAATTCAGGATATCGGTCTTTTTCACATCGAAAACAGCTTCCGCACTTTCCGCGAATTCATTGGCATTTGCCTTGGCTTGAAATTCCGTACCATCCTCGAAAAAATAATGGCAGACCGTATCTTTCTTATGATACTCAAAATAGTTGTTCACATCCTTTTTGGCAACCGCAAAAAGCTCTTCGATGAAATGCGGCATGGTAAATAGCGATGGTCCCATATCAAAGCGATATCCCTTCTCGGAAAAAGCAGTGAGCTTACCTCCTGGATACGCATTCTTTTCAAATACGCTAACTTGTATCCCAGCACTTTGAAGTCGGATGGATGTTGCCAAACCTGCAATTCCGGCTCCGATGATCAATGCTGATTTTGGTTGTGTTTTCAAGATCTACTAACCTTAGGCTTTTTGAAGTATTTAAACGGAACGAATAACATTCCGAAGCATTCGCTATCGTGTTTTCCTAAGTTTTTATGGTGAATTTTATGCGCTTTACGTAGTCCGATTAGGTATCGATTCTTGGTTCTCTTAAACCATTTGAAACGTTGATGAATCAACACATCATGCACTAAGAAATATGCCAATCCGTATAATGCAATTCCGAATCCGATAGCCGCTAAATGGTACAATTGCATTTTTAATCCGAAATAGATAGACATCGAACTGGGCAGAGCAAAAATGACAAAGAACAAATCGTTCTTTTCAAAAACACCGTTGTATTTCGGCTGATGGTGATCTTCATGCAAATACCACAAGAATCCATGCATTACGAACTTGTGGGTACACCATGTAATACCTTCCATCACCACAAACGTAGCAAGGGTTGTAAGTACGAGTAAAATCATTAAATCAAATTTAACTTATATTTTACGTAACTCCTAGCCAATAAATTAATTTTCATTGGGTTGGATATTCTGAT
>CAYFJL010000184.1:0-6275 GCA_964343335.1 uncultured Polaribacter sp.
AAATGACTACAAATAAAAAGACCGATAAAGAATTTAAACTGTCGTCGTGGGCCATCGCCAATAGCTCTACGATGTATGTGACCATATTCTTGATTCTAGTACTTGGAATCTCTGCTTACTTCAGCATGCCGCGTGAAGATTTTCCAGAAATCAAGGAGACTAAAATATATATAAGTACCCTCTACCCAGGAAATACTGCAGAGGATATTGAAAAACTCATCACCGATCCCTTAGAAGATCAATTGAAAGGATTGAGTGGTGTTGTGGAGATAACTTCCACATCCCAAGAAGATTATTCCATGATTATTGTTGAGTTTGATGACGACATGAATGTGGATGTTGCCAAACAAATGGTAAAAGACAAACTAGATGCCGAGAAAGCGTCGGAAGATTGGCCAACCTTTAATGGTGCCAAAGTTGATCCGAATGCCTTCGATTTGAGTATGTCTGAAGAGATTCCGTTTTTAAACATCAACATCTCAGGAGACTATCCATTGCAGCAATTAAAAGAGTATGCTGAATATCTTCAAGATGAAATTGAAGATTTGGATGAAGTTAAAAAAGCTGATATCCGTGGTGTACAAGATAGAGAAGTAGAAGTAGCGGTTGACATCTATAAAATGATGGCCATGCAGGTGAGTTTTGATGACGTGATCAACACAATCAAACGAGGGAACGTTACTTCTTCCGCAGGTAATTTAATTGCTAGTGGTCAACGTCGTACCATCAGGATTCTCGGTGAAATTGAAAAACCAAGCGACCTGGAAAACTTTGTGGTTAAGGCCGAAAAAGGAAAAGCGATTTACCTAAAAGACATTGCTACTATTGAATTCAAAGCTAAAGACAAAACGACTTTCGCACGTAAAGAAGGGAAGCCTGTAGTGATGTTGGATGTGAAAAAGCGTACCGGTAAAAACATGGTGGCAGCGGCTGAAAAGGTGAAACTTATTACGGAAAAAGCACTTGCCGATCGCTTCCCAAAAAATTTAGAAGTTAGCATTACAAACGACTTATCTGATAAAACCATTTCTCAAGTTGACGACTTGGTGAACAACATCATCTTTGGTATCATTCTCGTGGTGACCGTATTAATGTTCTTCCTCGGATTTAAAAATGCCCTATTCGTTGGATTTGCGATTCCGATGTCGATGTTTATGTCATTGATGATCTTAAACGGGATGGGTTATACCTTAAACACCATGATCCTCTTCGGATTGATTATGGGACTGGGAATGTTGGTAGATAACGGAATTGTAGTGGTAGAAAACGTATACCGTTTGATGGATGAAGAGGGATTGAGTCGTGTTGAAGCAGCCAAAAAAGGAATTGGTGAAATTGCTTATCCGATTATCATCTCGACGGTAACTACCGTTGCGGCTTTCGTGCCTTTAGGATTATGGCCAGGGTTATTCGGACAATTCATGATTTACTTCCCGATTACTTTATCCGTTGTATTAGGGTCATCATTGGTAGTAGCAATCTTCTTTAACTCTGTATTGGTTTCTCAATTCATGAATACCAAGGATAAAGACATGCCATTGAAACGCATCATTTATATCACTGGTATCGTAGGCGGATTCGGACTCATCATTATGTTGGTGGGTGGTGAATTTAGAGCTTTAGGAACAGTAATGGTATTTACCGCAGTTATGCTTTGGGTATACCGCTTGTTTTTGAGAAAAGCAGCGAACTATTTCCAAAAGAACACCCTGGTATGGTTGGAAAATGCCTATGAAGCAACACTAAGAGGTGCCTTGAGTAGTTGGAGACCCATCGCCATTACAGTGGGTACCTTTATCATGCTTTTTGCTGCCTTTGGAGGATTCGGAGCTTCCGTTGCCAGCCAACGAACTAAAATCGAATTCTTCCCAGACAACAAACCAAATCAGGTAGTGGTGTATATTGAATATCCACAAGGAACGGACATTTATAAGACCAACAAGATCACTAAAGACATTGAAAACAGAGTATATAGTATTCTGAATGAAAATACCTACATGGAAGGTGATTACAACTTTATGGTTGAGAGTTCGGTTTCTCAAGTTGGTGAAGGAGCAGGTAATCCGCAAACCGATGGTGGATCAGCTGCAGAGATGCCGCATAAAGGAAAAATAACCGCTTCTATGCGTCAGTATAAATACAGACGTGGTTTGGATAGTGAGAAGCTGCGTCAAAAGGTTCAGGAAGCCTTAACCGGAATTTATCCAGGGGTACTGATTTCTGTGGAAAAAGATGCAAACGGACCACCAACAGGTGCGCCCATCAATATCGAAATAGAAGGTGATGATTATGAAGAATTAATCGCAACTGCAGAAAAAATGCGTGCCTTTATCAATGCGAAAAACGTACCTGGTGTTGACGAATTAAAAATTGATGTGAACCGCGACAAACCTGCTATGCGTGTGGAAGTAGACCGCCAGAAGGCTGGAGAATTAGGTGTATCGGTTGGGCAAGTTGGGCAGCAATTGCGTAATGCCATCTTCGGCGCCAAAGCCGGAATTTACAAGGAAGACGGTGATGATTACGATATCAACATACGTTTTGCAGAAGACATTCGATATAATAAAAGTGCCATTTTCAATCAGAAAATTACTTTTAGAGACCAGTCAAGCGGACAGGTAAAAGCAGTATCTGTTTCTGCCGTTGCTAACCAAAGCAATACCTCCGGATTTAGTGCGATCAAGCACCGAGATACTCGAAGAGTGGTGACTGTGTATTCGCAGTTAGCACCTGGATTCGTAGATGCTGCGGCGGTAGTGAATCAGGTAAAAGAAGAAATGAAAAACTTTACCGAACTGCCACGTGATATTAAGATTGACTATACAGGTCAGATTGAGGAGCAAAACAAGCAGCAGGCTTTCTTAATGGGAGCTTTTTTCAAAGGATTGGCTTTGATTTTCTTCATCTTGATCTTCCAATTCAACTCAATTTCGAAGCCATTCATTATCATGGTAGCGATCTTCTTGAGTTTCATTGGCGTATTTGGCGGAATCGTAATTACGGGAGCCTCCTTTGTGATCATGATGACCATGATGGGAATCATCTCACTAGCGGGAATTGTGGTGAATAATGGGGTCGTCTTGTTGGATTATACACAGCTCTTGATCGATCGTAAAAAAGAGGAATTGGGTATCGCTATTGATCGCAATACCTACTTACCAAAGAAAGACTTGTTTGAAGCTATCGTAAAAGCCGGAAAAGCGCGTCTACGTCCTGTATTGTTAACAGCAATTACCACCATCTTAGGATTGATTCCATTAGCCATCGGGTTGAACATTAACTTCTTAACGCTAGTAAGTGAATTTGATGCGAATATTTACTTTGGTGGAGACAACGTGATCTTCTGGGGACCATTGGCAAAAACAGTAATCTACGGATTGTTTGTAGCAACATTCTTAACCCTTGTGGTGGTACCGATCATGTTCTACCTCATCACACGATTTAAAATGTGGTTGCAAACCAAGTTTGGTTCTTCGGAAGTAAAGCCAGAACCTGAAACAATACCCGAGGTAGCAACAGCATAATTTTAATAGTTTACAAAAAGAAAAGGCTCGCAATTGCGAGCCTTTTTGTATTTTCCGTCAGAAAAATAATTGATTTACTCCTATGAAAAGAATAGTATATCTGTTTGTCATCTTCGCGTCCCTAACATGCTTTTCTCAAAATAAAAAAGAACGAGCTCTTATTTCTGAATTTGTAAATGCCGCGTTTCTAAAGCACAATAATCAAAGAACAACACTGATCAAATGGGAGGATCGGGATACCTTAAAATACTTCATCAAAGGGGAATTAAAATTCATCTCAAAAAAGCGATTGGCAGAATTCATTTCGAATGTCGAAGAGCTGACGGGGATGCAATTTGTAGAAACAAAAACTCAAAAGGAAGGAGACATTAAAATCTATTTTGGAGCTATTGAGGATTACATCAAAGATTTTAACATCCCTATTCAAAAGTTCTTTGCTAGTCCAAATTTTGATCATTTCTCTTATAGAAATAATGACAATAATGGAAGGCTGAGCAATGCAAGCTTTTGTATTGTTCCTGAAAAAACAAATTCATATGACAGAGGAACTTTAAATTTCAAGAGATTGTTTTTAAGGTCTTTAGGCATGATGGGGTATCTAAATTCCAGAAGAAGTATTTTCTACGCCAATGCAAATCCTCCTTCTCCTAGTTTCTCGAGAAAAGATAAAAGACTAGTAAAATTATTATACTCACTAGAAATCAAAGCGGGAATGAATGAGTTTGATTTGAACAAGGTCCTTTTTGAAATGGATTTGAAAACAATTATCTCAACTAAGTATTAATTTCCTCATACTTTTCAATGAATTCCAAACCCTCTTATACAGTCGATGAAATCAAGAAGAAACTGGAGTATTACTGCGTTTATCAAGATCGCTGTCATAAAGATGTCGAAGAAAAACTTAGGGAATTTTTTCTGATACCAGAAGCCAAAGAAGAGATCATCATTCACCTTATTCAAGAGAATTATTTAAACGAAGAGCGTTTTGCCAAAAGCTTTGTTCGCGGAAAGCACAACATAAAGAAATGGGGACGGAATCGCATCAAAAAAGAGTTGGAACTTCGGGATATTTCGGCCTATAGTATCAAAAAAGGGTTTCTAGAAATAGAAGAAGATGATTACTACAAAACGCTTTTACAATTGGCAGAAAAGAAAAACGGGTTGCTTAAAGAAACCAATGAATATCAGCGGAAACAAAAGCTTAAAAACTTCTTGTTTAATAAGGGATATGAATACGATTTGATTGCGAAGGCGGTAAAAGAAATATTGGGATAAGAAGGGCTCAACGAGGCAGGTATTAAAGGACTTCGACAGGCCTGTCTTGAGCGCTGGGCCTGTACTGACCGAAGTCGAAAGGCTCAGTCTGACATTAAGATAAATAACATATTCTGTGAACAAATAGTGAGGAGCTTCGACAGGTCCGTCTTAAGCGCTGGGTCTGTACTGAACGAAGTCGAAGTATCGAAAGTCTCAGCCTGACGTACTGTAAAGTCTAAAGAATCTTTACTTTAAAAACTTCGATTGAAAAATGGAATCTCTTTCTTTGGTAGCAACCATTACTTTCTGAATGTCATCATTCGGAATTGTAACGGAAAGCACATAGTGCTTGATTTTCCATGTGTCGGATTCTTTTTCTAGCACTCCCGATCCTCGACAGGTACCCATCCAGGTTTTAAGCAACTCATCAAACCAAACCACATCGCTGTTCTTGCTGGTGTACACATTGCGTTCTAACACTTTAAAATCCCATGCTTTACCGCGATCAAAATAAGGCTTGCTAAAATCTTGAAAGGCTTTTTTACCCCAATTCTCCGAAGCATCGGTGCCAATAAAAATAGATATGTTATCCATCTTTGAGAAGTAGTTTTCATAATTGGCTTCAGAAGCTGCCGCATGCCAATCATTCATCAATGTGTTGACTTCGGTTTTAATTTCCGCTAAGGATTGTGTGGGCTTCTCAGCAGGATTACATCCTACCAAAGCCATGCATAAAATGAGAAGTATTGAGCGCATTAGTTCTTGGTTTTCTTGAAAATGGAATTCCGAATCTTGGTATTCATCTCGGTCTTTTGGAGTGAATCCTCCTTCTTTTTCTTAGCCTTCAAAGTTTGATTGATGGTCTTTCTAGAAATACTATCAATCTTTGTAGAATCAAGACCAATATACTGGATATCGATATCTATTTCATCTTCAAATCGTTTTTTGGAAACAATACTGATGAATCTTGAATTGATGCTCGAATAGGTTAAAAGAATCTTCTTGTTCTCTTCAATAACCTCTTCGGCTTTAATCGCTGGGATAAAGGTCATGTCCGACAATCGTAAGGTCTGATTGTATAATATATTGAACCGTGCCTTTACAGGTGGAATGTTGTATAACTCGGGAATTTTATCACTGAACTTTGCAGCTTTCACGAGATTTCGTAGCTCCAAGGCATTACTCAAAATCTCTTCTGGTGAAGCATTCATAAAACGCTTCATGAAGTTCTCTAAGTTTCGATAGTCTTCCCAAGCTTCAAAGTCCTTACGAACTTCATCGTTGATGGAAACAACCGGATCAAACTGTACTTTGGTTTTGAACTCAGTCGGTTTTTCTTGAACAGTCGTATCAGCCTCCCCTGAATTACCACAGGCAAAGCACACTAGGAGTAAAAAAACGATAGAAAGGTATCGCACAGTGTTTAGGAATAATTACTAAGGCTAATTTATAAATTATAAATCGAACCCAATATTTACACCTAACTTATTCGCA
>CAYFJL010000185.1:0-6237 GCA_964343335.1 uncultured Polaribacter sp.
TGAAAAAATGGTCCCGAATGGCCAGATTCACCGATGAGGAAGGGCACATCAATACGTTCGAATTCCCCTGCCCCTTTCAAGACATTTTCGACCATCTGATATTAGAGATTGCCCTGGATGGTCGCTATTTGGGCAATCAAAAAATCGAAATAAAAAACACTAACCAAATATCCGTATGGTCAAAGAAATCAAAACAACTATGCTCACTCCAGGGATATACCTTTCAGGAATGATCATCTCACAAACGCCGAAGCTGTTTCAAAAAAGGGACGGATCCGGTGCATTTGTTCTGTTAACAGTCGAAATCTCATTAAAACCCGGTGTTGTGGAATTCACTCAGTATTTTGATGCGACTGATCCAGCCATCAAAATTGAAAAAGAAGAGGTAATCCACTATCCGCGACTGCCAGAACTAACCCCCATCATCATCAAGGTGGAGCAATACAGGGCGGACAAAGGAAAATTCGTCATCACCCGAGGTTCCTTGCTTGATGGAGAAAAAGCTGCCTAGCAACAATCATCATAGGCTGGGGAGCGGAGGCGAGGGCTGCACCAGCCAGCTCGCCTCGCCGCCGGTCGCTACGCGTAACGGACTCCCCAGCCGGTCACCGCCTTGTACATATTGATCAAGCAGGAAACCCATAGACATTACATTCTTCCATCGCCGTTTCAAAAAGACGCAAAGTGAAGAAACCAATCCAAAGCTATGAAAACCAAAAAGTCACATTGGAGATGCTATGATATTCCAGCTGCGACGTTAGGCTACCGCTTCCACATAAAACCAGACCCAATTGAACCACTAGATGAACGAATGCTCACGATTATTGGAAAGAAACCGATGATGTGCAGTTGTTGTGGCAAATTAACAATAAAAACCTCATCCATAGACTGCAAAACGATGAAATGTATCTGCCGAGATTGTAGAAGGAATTATCCTGGCTTGATGCCATAACCAGCTTCCAAGGGGGCGAGTGCGCGACAGCGCGCCGCCCCTTTAGCTTGTTTATATGATCAATAACTGTCCAAACCATAGCCAATAGTAGAACCAGAAGTCTCAATCCATTTCTAAACAACAAGGATTACAATTACTTTACAAAATCTCCACATCACGCTAATATTGCATCGGTTACAGCTTTTTTCGAGCTCCCAAGAGAGACATTGTGAACGTGGACAAAGCCCATATTCTTTCAGAAATTCGTCGAACTGCCGCTCAAAATGGTGATATTCCTTTCGGCGCAGCTCGATTCACAAGGGAGACAGGTATCTCAGAATCACAATGGCGGGGACGCTATTGGGCAAGATGGAGTGATGCGGTTCTGGAAGCAGGTTATATTCCAAACAAATATAAGGAAGCTTACGAAAACGAGTTCATTCTAGATTGTCTAGAAACAATAGTGTTAAAGCTAGACCGATTTCCTACAGTAGCAGAAATCAAACTTCACAGACAGCAGGACAGCTCCTTACCTACAGCTAATGTATTCCAAAGAATTGGAAACAAGTCTCATTTAGCTTCTCTACTCTCACAGCACACTTCAGATGCGAGAGTAAAACAAATATGCGACGAAATTGCCCTGGCAAGTGACGAAACCGAAACTATGGAATCGAAGGAACGAGATGGATTCGTGTATCTTATGAAATCTGGACGTTTCTATAAAATCGGTTTCACCAACTCGCTCGACAGACGACAATATGAACTCGGAATTCAACTACCAGAAGGGATAAAACCCATTCATAGCATACGAACTGATGATCCAAGCGGTATCGAGGCTTATTGGCATAATCGCTTTCGTGAGAAAAGGAAAAATGGTGAATGGTTCGCGTTGAACACAAAAGACATCAAAGCCTTCAAGAAAAGAAACTACATGTGACAACAATGTTCAACCATGATGTTACGTTGCACAATATTTCTGGGAAACATTTCCAAGGCCTGAACGGGTATAAAGCCTGTGAGACTATGGTATTTTTCCAGGAAATATCGTAGAATGTAACATACCTAGAACCGCTTTCTTATTTTTAAAATGAGTGATAAAAAGCAGTATAGATACCTAAACTCACTTTTAGTTAATAAAAAGTTCTCAAATAAGAGCTTTAACGACTTATTGCGCGCTGATGCACAAATTTTGGAGTTTAAGGTAAATCAGGAGTTTGACATTGACGGAATTTTATTCGTAAAGAACCAGGAAGAGCGCCGTCCCCGTTGGGCGGAACTTATAGATAATATTGTTGGCGATAGAATTGAACAGATTTCAAACAAATCTAGCTCGGCTGTTCTACTGTTGCGTGTAAGTGGAAGCGTGGTTGCGTTCACTTTTGGCTATGGTCGATTTCTACTTAACTCTGGATTTTTCCAGCAAGATTTCGGAATAAAAACAGCCCTGAACACTCTTGACCATCAAAGCCTTCGTAGCGTCAACCTTCATACGCTTGAAGATCAACCTATTCAGAAAAAGACCCAGACTGCCAGAGGTTCTGAGGCAAGCGTATTCGGAGTAGATATTTTTAGAGATGTTCTTAGAGCGGTCACGGGTTCTGCACGATCAAATATTCCTTACAAGAACATTTCTGGTGGAGATGCGATTTATTCATTCGGTCAAGAAATGCAAGTTGAAGACTTTCCCAAACTTGCTTCGCAATTAATCGACTATTACGAATTGGATCACTATAAGGACTCCTTCGGCTGGGTGGATAACATAAGACGTATCAAGGATGAGACTTCATTAAAGAAACTAAATCAATCACTGCTCAGAGCTGTGAAGAAGAAAGATCCAAACATTGAAATTACCTTACCTGAAATTATAAAATGGGACGAAGTTGTTGGATTTAGTTTCACACGATCAAAACGGGAATTAACTCCAACCATCGAAGCAACCACATACTTATCGAACATTGATGTCAAATCTGTTACGATTGATTCCATCAGAAATGATCGTCTTTTCTTGACTGACATTCATGATAATGAATTCAATTACTCAGTTTACTCCTGCCTCTACTTTGAAATCAACCCCACCAAGAGTGCCACGAATGTCCTTTTCGGGGGGAACTGGTATGAAATTGAAAAGTCTTTTAAGGCCAGTATAGAGTCAACATTGAAAAGTATCCAAGTTACAGACATTAGATTTCCCAGTATTCACATTTGGGAAGGAGAGGCAAAAAAGAATGGGAAAACAATAACCACAGAAAAAATCGAAACCGAAGCTGACTACAACAAAAGGGCTGCAGAGCTCCTTGGATATCATCTTTTGGATCGTAAACTCGTTAAAAGCACAAAAACAACTACTTCAATTGAACTTTGTGACATTCTTACTCAAGATAAGCAATTAGTGCACGTTAAGCACCGCAAAGGAGGATCAGCCGGTCTAAGTCATCTATTCGCCCAAGGAAGTGTTTCAGCTGAATTAATACTTGGAGACCAAAACTTCAGAAAGGAAGCACGTAAGGTTTTAAAAAAAGTTAACAAAATGGCGATCGATCTGATACCGATCAATGGATTGAAAAGTAATGATTATGAAGTTGTATTTTTGATTCTGGGTGACAATGGAGCCAGCGTTAAAACAAACCTCCCTTTCTTCAGCAAAGTTAATTTATCTCGCGCCTTTGAAAATCTCACACAACGGGGATTCTCTGTGAAAATTGGGGGTGCTGAAAAGGTTGAACGGGATAATCGTTAGAAAATAATCGGATTAGCTAAATTGGAGCCAATCAAATAGTCAAGCCGTATACAAAGTATACAATTTGAACCCCTCATTCTACCATCAAACCTGCCTGAAGCAGTCCTGTTTTCGAAATTTATTGTATACCCTAGATTGTATACTAGTTGCCCATTTTTGAGCAAATTCGTGATGATTCAGGAGGATTCAAGTTTTCACATCCAATTGGATTGCAGACACCTGAGGAAGCGTGATGATTCGTGAGGAAGTGCGTTTTGGACTTAAGAGTAAAATTTTTTACCTCCCAAAGCATCCAGCCCGTACTTTTCACGACTGTTAGAAACCAACTGCTCATTGTATAATCCAGATTGTATACTACCTGCCCATTTTTGAGCAAATTCGGGATGACTCAGGATGATTAAAGAATTCACATCCAATTGAATTGCTCACAGAAACGTGACGATTCGTGAGGAATGGCTCCCATTTCGATTTATAAGTTTTTTTATTGGGTCACATACCGGCAATCAGGCCACTTTGAACTTCTTAATCAAGTTGACGTTTTTGCCTTTATATGTTAGCAAGCAAAAAGATATAAAAATCTTTAAACCCTAAAACCTAAGCAATAATGGATTTGATAATCGAAAATAAGGAGTGGATTTTCAGTGGGGTTGGAGTATTCGCACTGTCAGGAATTATTGCGTTGTTTGTAAGGCTTTCTAAACGACGCCCGACGCAAGTTCAGAAGAGTGGACACTTCTCCAATAACCTACAATCAGGTAGAGATATATCGATCAAAAACGAGAATGATTAACGACGATGTCCAGCAGCAAAAGGGAGGTAATCAATCTACCAACGTTCAAGGAAAGTCGGTTACGATCCAACAGGGAATATCATACACGGATGCAAAAGAGATTGCATTAGACGTTTACAAGGCAAACTTTCTGGAACTCTCGAAAGAGGCCGCCGAGCTAGCAATTACCCGAGCAGAGGAGCTAACTGACCATTTTCTTGAAGAACTTCGTGTAAAGAAACCAGACTATTTGTATTCAGCATCAAATCCAGCCATGCAAATGGCCATATTCAACGCACAAAAAGAATATGCTAGAACAGGTGACAAAAATCTTGAGGATCTTCTCGTTGATATTCTTGTCGAGCGAGCCACAGAATCTGAGCGTAATATCCATCAAATTGTTTTGGATGAATCATTACAAATTGCCCCCAAACTAACAAAAGAACAGCTAGATGCTCTTACAGTTTCGTTTCTTATTACAAAGACTCGTAATAATAAGTTAATAAACTTTGATTACCTAAAGGGCTTCCTTCAAAGCCATTTGGCGCCATTCGTAAAAACTCTTTCTACTGACTCTTCGTGTTACGCGCATCTTGAGTATGCCGGATGTGGCTCAGTTATGCATTTGGGCAGTTTGCAACCACTAGAAAATGTATTACTCCATTGTTACCCAGGTTTATTTTGCAAAGGGTTCGACAAAAATGAATTAGAAAAAACAGTAGGCACCTTCGACTCCCTTAATGGTGTGATTATCCCATGCCTACACGATAAATCAAAATTTCAAGCGAGCGGAATGGATAATGATAGAATTAGTGAGATTTGCGAGATAGCCGGCATCGAGGAGGGTGTTTGCGAAAAATTAAAGGGAATTCAAAGTAAATATCGAATGTCCGATAAAGAGGTGAAGATATTTATATGTTCAATTACGCCTGACTTGAATCATCTGTTTAATGTTTGGAATGATTCCGAATTATCCAAATTCCACCTAACAACTGTAGGAATTGCACTAGCCCACGCCAATTTCCGCATCACAACTGGGATAAAACTTCGATTAGATACCTGGATCAGATAAATTAGGAAAAAAGGCATCCCTACCCTATAACCGCTAACAATGGCAAAATGGAAACGATCTTAAAGACTTGCATGTCCATAGTAATCTTGTTCACAGCAATTTTCTTGCTGTGGAAGCTTTGGCACAGTCAAATTGATGTCGGGAAGTCTGCGCGCAATGTGGCAGATGCTGTAGTCCCTAAACTACCGGACGCTCTAGCAGTACGAGATCAGAACACAATCTACCAAAACGGAGAGAAGGTAGGAGATGTACACGCATTCACTGAGGAAGATGCAACCGTCACATTCATGAGTATCGCCAACACTCAGAATCTTAAATTCGACAAGCCGTTTGAATTCCGCCGATTGCATCTTTCGATTATAAAGATCGAATCACAAACTGGAATGAAGAGTGACGGTCGTAAAATTCAACAGGCGGTCTTAGAGGGCGTAGTATGCAAGAGGTTACCGTAAAAGTGAAATCAAAACCAAAACAGAACGGGAACTGGTCTAAATTTCTCCATAAATACAATATTCTGAATATTAGACCGCTCAATTTAACCGAAAAGTACTTTCCGACATTCCAGTCTTAGACTGCATTTTGACAGATTAAATTAACAGCCAGTATACAAAGTATACAATTGCTGAATAATCCGAGATGAAAACTGCTTCCAGGCAGATTTCCTAATAATTCATTGTCAGCGGGCGGTCAAATACAGCCACCTAGGGGCGAATCAAATGCAGCCACTT
>CAYFJL010000186.1:0-6217 GCA_964343335.1 uncultured Polaribacter sp.
TACAAATTTTAGGCCCTATAAGTCTGTTAAAATTCCATATTATCTAATGAATTATCAAATTGACAAATCCCTTATTTTAAGGCTAAAAAGATAGGTTTTGATGACCTTCGACTCACAAAACTTTGTAATTTTAAGGGTAAATATTTGAACATGAACAAGAAAGTAATTTTAATGATATTAGATGGTTGGGGTATCACTCAAGACCCAGCTGTTTCTGCTGTAGATCACGCCGAAACTCCATTTATTGATTCTTTATACACAAAATTTCCTCACGCCCAATTGAGAACGGACGGCGAACATGTTGGACTTCCAGAAGGCCAGATGGGGAACTCTGAAGTTGGTCATATGAATTTAGGAGCTGGCCGGATTGTTTATCAAAACCTAGCGAAGATTAATATCGCGGTTCGAGAAAAAAACCTTCAAAACGAACAGGTATTGAAAGATGCCTTTCAGTATGCTAAAGAAAATAAAAAGAATATTCATCTATTGGGATTGGTTTCTGATGGAGGAATTCACTCGCACATCAACCACTTAAAAGGTTTGTTAGATGCCGCTTCGGAAGCAGAATTACAAAATGTGTATTTGCATGCCTTTACCGACGGTCGTGATTGTGATCCAAAATCCGGAAAGGGTTTTATAGCTGAAATCGAAAATCATTTAGCCAACACTACAGGTGAACTAGCCAGCGTCATTGGACGTTACTATGCCATGGATCGAGATAAGCGTTGGGAACGTGTGAAGCTTGCCTATGATGCCTTAGTAAACGGAACTGGAACGCAATCTAACAATGCAGAAATGAGTATTCAAGCAAGTTATGATGATGGTGTAACCGATGAATTTATCAAACCTATCGTTATGACGGATGCTGAAGGAAATCCAAAAGCAACTATTCAAAATGATGACGTGGTGTTGTTCTTTAATTTCCGAACAGACCGAGGTAGACAGTTAACGCAAGTCTTATCGCAAACTGATGATCACGAATATAACATGCACAAACTACCATTGTATTTTGTGACCATGACCAACTACGATGAAACATTCAAGGGAATCAAGGTGATTTACAATAACGAGAATATTGAAAACACCATCGGAGAAGTGTTGGAGAGCGCAGGTAAAAAACAGATTCGAATTGCAGAGACAGAAAAATATCCGCATGTAACCTTTTTCTTTTCAGGAGGTAGAGAACAAGAATTTGAAGGTGAAAAACGATTGTTATGTCCCTCGCCGAAAGTAGCCACCTATGACTTACAACCCGAAATGAGTGCCTATGATATTCGAGATGCCATCATCCCCGAGTTAGAAGGTGAAGAGGTCGATTTTGTGTGTTTGAATTTCGCTAATGGAGATATGGTCGGGCATACCGGGGTTATGGAAGCTGCAATAAAAGCGTGTGAAGCCGTTGATAGTTGTGTGAAAGATATTATCACTACCGCTTTAGAGCATGACTATTCTACCCTATTAATAGCCGATCATGGAAATTGCGAAACCATGAAAAATCCGGATGGAAGTCCGCATACGGCCCATACCACCAATCCGGTTCCGTTAATTTTAATTGACAAGGACCTTACTTCCATAAAAAATGGTATTTTGGGTGATGTTGCTCCGACTATTTTACACATGATGGGCGTTGAGCAACCAACTGAAATGACACAAAAAACACTGGTATAACTATGAAAAAAATCTTTCTTTTCTTTTTATTTCTTTCATTCCTGAGTTGTGAAGCACAGCAGAAAATAACAGCGAAGAAAAATGAGCAAGGACATTTGATTGGCATCGCCAACAAAGAATCTTTCCAAGACGAATCTTTTAAATATTGGTTTGATGACCGTTATCAAGAATACAAGACCGATAAAGAGTTGATCGATAAAATCAAGAAAAAGATTAAAAAATACAAAATCAAAGGATTTATGGGCACTTGGTGTGGGGATAGCAGACGCGAAACCCCACGATTCTATAAAATCTTAGATGAAACGGGTTATGACCTTAAAAACTTCGAGTTAGTGACTGTGAATCGAAGTAAAGCCACGCCTGATAGTCTTGAGCAGGGATACAATATCATTCGGGTGCCAACCTTCATTTTTTATCGCAAAGGAAAGGAAGTAGGTCGCTTTGTAGAATATCCTAGAGAAACCATGGAGAAAGATATCTTAAAAATCATTTCTGGAGAGCCTTACAAGCATTCCTATGAGAAGGACTAAAATGTCGTTATAATCTCATATTTTTGTAGCCTAATTTTTTAAAATGATCATACCAAAATCCAAGGAAGAAATCGAATTAATGCGCGAAAGTGCTCTTATTGTTTCTCGTACTTTGGGCATGTTGGCCAAGGAAGTGAAACCTGGAGTAACCACGCTCTATTTAGACAAACTGGCAGAAGATTTTATTCGCTCTGAAGGGGCTATACCTGGTTTTTTAGGATTGTATGATTTTCCGAACACTCTTTGTATGAGTCCGAATGAACAAGTAGTTCATGGATTTCCGACCACGGAACCTTTGAAAGAAGGCGATATCATATCTATTGATTGTGGGGCTATAAAGAATGAATTTTACGGTGATCATGCCTATACATTCGCCGTTGGTGAAATTGATCCTGAAACAGAAAAACTACTGCAAGTCACCAAAGAAAGTTTGTATGTGGGAATCAAAGAATTTAAGCTTGGAAACCGAATTGGAGATGTAGGTTATGCCATCCAAAAATATACAGAGAATCACGGATATGGCGTGGTAAGAGAATTAGTCGGACACGGATTGGGACGAAAAATGCATGAAGACCCTGAAATGCCGAATTATGGCAAACGTGGTCGCGGTAAAAAATTCATTGAAGGAATGGTTGTAGCGATCGAACCGATGATCAACATGGGTACACACAAAATTCGACAACACAGTGATGGATGGACTATTACCACTCTCGATAAGAAACCTTCTGCACACTTCGAACACAATGTGGCTATTGTAGACGGGAAACCAGAGCTTTTATCAACTTTCAAATACATTTATGAAGCCTTAGGTATCGAAAGTGATGAAGAAGAACCATTCCGAAAAGAGCCATTAGTGGTATAAATGAAACTCTTCAAACTCATACTAAACACCATTCCAAGACCATGGTTAATCTCTTTGAGTTATTGGGTTCGACCCATTTTTGCATTCTATTTAAAGGGTAACAAATTCACTGATCCTATTGACGGAAAAAGCTTTCGGAAGTTACTTCCCTATGGATACCAAAATCAGCGTGAAAACGCATTATCTCCCAGCACACTTTCCTTAGAAAGACATCGATTGATGTGGTTGTATCTTCAAGACGAGACTGATTTTTTTACCAATACAGAAAATAAAAAAGTCTTACATTTTGCTCCGGAACAATGCTTTTACAAAAGATTCCGAAACCAGAAAAATATCGATTACCTCACGACTGACTTAAACTCTCCACTAGCAGATGTTAAGGCCGATATCTGCGATTTGCCTTTTGAAGATGAATCTTTTGATATCATTTTCTGCAATCATGTATTGGAGCACATTCCGGATGACGACAAAGCCATGAGCGAGTTGTACCGAATATTGAAAAAAGGGGGAATGGGAATTTTTCAAGTGCCGCAAAATATGGAGTTGGAAGAAACCTTTGAAGACGACAGCATAACCGACAAAACCGAACGTACCCTTATTTTCGGACAGTATGATCATGTTCGTGTTTACGGGAAAGATTACTTCGATAAACTGAGAGCCGCAGGCTTTGAAGTCCACGAAATTGACTACACAAAAAAAATCGCTCCAGAACAACTAGAGCGATATGCGTTAATGAAGGGCGAAATATTACCCGTTTGTTTTAAGTAATTATTTGTCGGTAAACTTTCGAATGAAGTCTTGCATCTTTTCAAGACGCTGCTTGCCTAGCACCATAATTCCGTTTTGAAAAATCTGGAAGTTTCCATCTTTTCGTTTCTTAACAATTGAAATTCCTTCGTAACCCTTTGCATTATCTTGTACAGCTTCTACCTCTGTTCCATTTTGATTCAACCAAACAGTAGTATCTCCTTTTTTGGCTTGCATGGCATTCTGATGAAACGGACCTAGATAATCATAATCTGCACCAAACTTTTTCATGGTGCCGTCTATAGAGAATAAAAAGGCACTCAATTTGTAATCTGGCAAATATAAAGGGTGTACCCCACCACCTAAATGACCACCAAAGGTATACCAGGTTTTTTCTTTCTTAATCTCACCATCACTATTGTAATTGTCAATCACATCTGCCTTACGGAACTTCTTAAAGAGATCTTTATCGGCTGTAAAGGATACGATTTCTTGCGAATTTAAATTGATAACCAAGGGCTCATAAGCGTTATTCGGATAGGTTACTAAAAAACCATTTTCTCTTGGTAAAAGTATTTCACCGTAATTGGTCGAGAGCGTATTGAAATCGACCAGTTCAGGAATATCAAATCCTTTATTCACATTCGTATCATAGCAATACAATTGTGTTGGTTCGTCAACTTTATCTTTAAAAATGAAATATCCCGAAAAGCTAATAACATCGACATAGGTATCAGCAGGCACCAAAACATCACCTACATCCGACAATGCTCCAAACTTCCCTTCTTTTGAGAATAGGGCGACTCCGTTTTTATTAAAGGCATAGATCGTATCGGCCTTAAAGGAGAGTTCAGTGGCGCGATTCACCCACACATTTTCTAATGAATCAATATATTTTGAATACTTCTCCTTCAGAATTCGTTCGCGTTCCAATCGTTTTTCTTCAGCTACCAGTTTGTCCAATTCATCATTGATCAGTACTGCCAGTTCAACTTGTTCATCGTACCGTTCGTCTTTACGTTTTTTATATAATTGAAAATACTTTTTCGATAAGGTTTTGGCAGTTCTATACTCTCCAATTTCAAAATAAATACGAGCTCCTAACTTGGCCATATCGGCCGTTTTTACGGAGTCGATGTATTTCAATGCCTTTTCAAAAAGAACTTTGGCTTCTCTAAAATCAATACTTTCTTCGATGGCAAGTCGTGCTCTTTTCAAGTATACCCCAGCAATTTCATCATTGGTTTGAGAAAAACCGCTAAACGAACAGAGGAATGCCAGAAGTACCATTATTTTCTTCATAGAACTATCTTTTATTGTAGTGGGATACAAAGTAACGAAATTATTTAGTGAATTAATTGAGGTGACCTTCCTATGTTTCAACTAAACAACCTCTCTAAAACTTAGACCCTAGTTTTTGAGATTCGTATATTCTTTGAGCTCATTTTTTTCATCGGTGTAGATTAGAATTACTTCTAAATCGGGTCTATTCTTCAAAAAAACTTTTGCTTTCTCTAGTCCCATTGCCATAATTGCGGTAGCATAGGCATCTACATCGGCACAATCTGAAGATCCAATGACTGATGCGCTCAATAAATTGCTTTCTTCGGCTTTTCCTGTCGTAGGATTAATGGTATGCACATACTTAGTTCCATTTTCAGCAACTCGAAATTTTCGATAATTCCCCGAAGTCGCCATGGATTTATTGGACAGATTTACTTTCTTATAGCCGCCAGAGTTGTAGGCATCTACCGGATTCACTACCTGAATGACCCATGGCTTTCCTTCCCCCTTGAATCCTTTGGTTCGAATTTCTCCACCAATTTCAATCAGGTAATTATTGATTCCTTTTGTATCGAAAAATCGGGCCACAATGTCAATTCCGAATCCTTTGGCAATCGAATTAAAATCTAAATAAATCCCTTCTTTTTGTTTCAAAATAAAATCGCCTGCCATACTCACCTTTTCAAATCCGACCATGGGCATTATGGAGTCAAGTTGTTCTTGAGTAAGGTTCATTTTTGAATCTGATGGACCAAATCCATAGGCATTCACCAGACTACCTACCGTTGGATCAAAAAACCCATCAGTTTCATTGTAAATTCTTTTGGATTTCTGCATCACCTCTTTAAAAATGGTATCCATAGGAACATTTTTATCCTTATTTATTTGGGAAATAATTGAATTTGGCAAATAGGTAGAAACCGAGTTATTGGTAATTTCAAAAAGACTGTCGAGCTGTTTTTGGAAGTTCTCATCACTATCCAAATAAGTTATTTTATAGGTAGTTCCGAAAACGGATCCAGTTAAGTCAACACGCTTTGATGTATCCTCAGCACAACCAATGAAAATTGTAATTATTGCAATAAAGAGCAGTGTTTTTTTCATTTTTAGAAAATGTTAATAGAGT
>CAYFJL010000187.1:0-6216 GCA_964343335.1 uncultured Polaribacter sp.
CCCTTTAACAGTTCTTTAAGATTGGCCTGATTGGGGAAAGCGTATATTCGAAAACTTATTTTTTAATCAAACAATTTACACATGAAAATTCAAAGATTACTTCCTCAAATTCTTGCGGTTGTATTTGTGTTTGGATTGACTTTAGATGTTGATGCACAACGCAAAAAGCGAAAAAGCAAGAAAGGTAAAACACCAACGGTAGTGAAACCGAAACCAAAGCCTAGACCTAAAAAAGGGGCCATTCAGCCTTATGGTAAGGTAGTTACAAAGGACATGAAAACCGATAAAGGTTTATTCGATGTTCACTCAAAAGATGGGAAATACCTATTTGAGATTCCAAATAACATGCTGGAGAAAGAAATGCTAATGGTAACCAGAATCGCAAAAACGGCAAGCGGTATCGGTTTTGGTGGAGGAAAAACCAATGAGCAAGTATTACGTTGGCAACGAAAAGACAAGAAAATTTTATTACGAGTTGTATCGCATAGAGTGGTTGCAGACACTGCAATGGCTGTGAATGAAGCCGTTGTAAATTCAAACTTCGAGCCTGTATTATTTTCGTTCCCAATCAAAGCCTTTAACAAAGACACTACTGCAGTCGTAATTGATGCAACGCCTTTATTGACAGGGGATGTAAAGCCAATGGGCTTTCCACAGCGATATAGAACGCGTTACAGAGCTACTCGAATGGACAAAACTCGTTCATACGTAGAAAGAGTAAGCAGTTACCCACAAAATATTGAATTGCGTCATGTGAAAACTTATTTTGCATCAAGACCTCCATCAAATGGAAGTGTTGGTTCGATTTCTGTTGAAATGAGCAACTCGATGATCTTGTTACCAGAAACGCCTATGAAGCGTCGTTATTTTGACGAGCGTGTTGGATGGTTCGCGAGAGGACAAGCTGATTACGGTTTGGATGCACAGAAAACCAAAACCGTTCAGTATTTAGATCGTTGGAGATTGGAAGTAAAGGATGAAGATATCGAAAAATTCAAAAGAGGTGAATTGGTAGTTCCAAAGAAGCAGATTGTATACTACATCGACAGAGCTACACCTCCACAGTGGAGAAAATACATCAAACAAGGTATTGAAGATTGGCAAGTAGCTTTTGAGGCTGCTGGTTTCAAGGAAGCTATAATCGCCAAGGATCCTCCAACTAAAGAGGAAGACCCAGATTGGTCTCCAGAAGATGTTCGTTATTCTGTAGTACGTTATTTAGCGTCACCTATTCCGAATGCAAACGGACCACACGTAAGTGACCCAAGATCTGGGGAAATTTTAGAATCAGATATCAACTGGTATCACAATGTAATGACCTTGTTGAAAAACTGGTTCTTTGTACAAACAGCTGCCATCAATCCAGATGCTCAAACTACTGAATTCAAAACAGAAGTTATGGGTCGATTGATTCGTTTTGTATCGTCTCATGAAGTTGGTCATACCTTAGGATTACCTCATAATATGGGATCTAGTGTTGCCTACCCAGTAGATTCTTTACGTTCAGCAAGTTTTACAAAGAAATACGGAACTGCGCCATCCATTATGGACTACGCACGTTTTAACTACGTAGCACAACCAGGAGATGAAGGAGTTGCTTTAATGCCAAATATTGGCGTATATGATAAATATGCAATCAACTGGGGTTACAGACCAATTTTAGACAAAACTGCAAAAGAGGAAAAACCAATCTTAAATTCTTGGATTTTAAAGCATGCTGGTGATCCTATGTATAGATTCGGACATCAACAAGCAGGTGGTGTTGTAGATCCTAGTTCACAAACAGAAGATTTAGGAGACGATGCCATGAAGGCAAGTACCTATGGTGTTGCCAACTTAAAGCGTATCATGAAGAACTTGGAGAAATGGACGACTAAAGAAGGTGAAACTTATGCTGATATGGCAACCATGTATGGTCAAATCTTAAGTCAGTTTAATCGTTATGTAGGTCATGTTTCTTCAAATATTGGAGGTGTATATGAGTACTATAAGGCCGCTGGTCAAGAAGGTGCTGTGTATACTCACGTTCCAAAAGATCATCAAAGAAAGGCCATGCGTTGGATGAACAAACAATTGTTTGCTACACCACAATGGATGATTGACAAGCGTGTTTTCGAATTGGCCAATTTCTCAGGAAATATTGAAAGAATTAGCTCTATTCAATCAAGAGGTTTAAATAGAGTTCTTGACGCTGGTCGAATGGCTCGTATGATAGAGAACGAAACCTTACACGGAAGTAAAGCCTACACGGTTACAACCATGTTCTATGACTTACGCCAAGGTATTTGGTCTGAGTTGTACAATGGTAGAACTATTGATACGTATAGAAGAAGCTTACAAAGAGCGCACATCAATAGATTGGCATATTTATTAAACGACGCAAAAAGCCAAAGAGGATTCAATGCCGGCTATTTAAAGAGAAGTACTGTTCAAATTGATCAGTCTGATATTAAAGCCATGGCAAGAGGTGAATTGAATCGTTTGAAAAGAGACATCAGAAATAATATGGCAAAAGCTAAAAATCAAACATCAAGATATCATTTACAAGATGCTATCGCTAGAATTGATATGGCTTTAGATCCTAAATAATTTCCATCATATTGAATTGAAAAGCCTCGCATAAGCGAGGCTTTTTTTTGTATCTTAAAGGTTAAAATCTAGCTCATTTTGAAAAGAAAAATTATTACCCTTCTCTTCGGCATTTTAGTCCTTTCTTCATGCAGTAGTAATGAGGAAGAAGCGGAGTTTTTAAACGTTACATGGACCAACTCATCAGGTAGTTTTCTGATATTTAAGTCTGATGGAACTACCATTACCTTATTGCCTTTTGACCCGGATAATCCTTTAAGCGGAACCTGGCGTTGGGAAGACCAAGCAAACAAAACAATTCTATTTGGAAACTTTCAATTGGCAGGCACCACCTATAATAACTATCTCAGATATTCTGACTTAACACTTAGTTCCGTGAAAATATACGCTGGTTCACGTGAAGTCAATACCACAGGAGATATTACTTGGGACGTAGTTCCTGAAACCTGGATTCGATAAAATCTAAGAATTCAATTTACTTCAATCGAAATTTCATATACACCGGCAAATGATCGGAGGCTTCTCCAAACTCCTTTAATACCCGACCTGAAATCTCTTCAATGGTATTTTTGGTGAAGAAAATATAATCAATTCGTTTGTGAGGATTTCTAGAATTAAAAGTGTTGCCGACCGTTTCATTTTGAAAAGCAGCTGAACCTAAATCTGGATGTTGCAGAAATTCTTGAATTCCCGAGTCAACATCGCGGTATTTTGAATTAAAATCACCCAACAAAATGGTCGGATAACGATCTTTAAATCGGTTTAATAACAACATGACCTCTCGCATTTGATTCAGTCGTGTCAACTTATCAAAAGCTTCCAAATGCACATTGATAAGTACAACATCTTTACCATTTAATTCAACCTTGGCAATCTGCGCCAATCGCTCTAAATAAAATGCATCGCGATAAAAAGGTGCATCGGCAACACGCTGTAAGACCTTTCGCTCTTGTTCTTTCAACGGGTATTTACTAACGATTGACTGACCCGAAATTACCTTACCAAAATGTTGACTAGGTGGCCAATACGGAAAAGGCAAATAGGTTTCATCCCAATTAATGGCTTGGGCAAAATAAGGATAACCAAGGTTTACCAACGCCTCTTGTTGATTCACCAAATGAGATCGGGTTGCCTTGTAATCAATTTCTTGCAAGGCAATGATATCCGGATTGACCTTTCGAAACTCAGATTCAACAACTTCCAGATTTCCGTCAAAAAGCGACTTTGGTTTTTTTTCGGCCGTATTGTTGGTCATCCCACTGAGATATCCAATATTGTACGTAACGATGCTAAAAGTGGAGTCGTTTTTAGGAACAAATGTAGGTTCTGGTCCTCCAATCTTCGCATAGTCATCTTTTGATAATGTCGGAGCTGAGGCCCAAAAAAAGAAAATGACAAACAGGAGGACTAAAGTGAGTAGAAATACTCCTAAATTCTTTATTAATCTTCTCATTCGATGTCTTTATTTTCAGCTTCAAAAGCGTCCATAATATCCTGAACTGTCTTCTGAATGGTTTCATCATCCGTGGTATAGGTAGGCAACAAATCTTTCTTCTCTGGAAACTGTTCTATGGTAACCGTTGTGGATGGGAAAGCGAATTCAACGCCCAGCGCAGCAGCCAATTTTAATATCGCCATATGTAATTTGTGTTTGGAAGCCTGCTCAACCGCCCAGTCTAAACTTGGGAAGAAAACATTGACCATGATGTTCAATGAAGAGGCTCCAAAACTCACAAATTCAACATGAAAAGCATCTTTTCGCGTTTCTGGGTGAGCCAATATAATTTTTCGAACGCCCTCTACAAAAGCTTGAATCAATTCAGGCGGTGTATCATATCGCAAACCTAATTCTGTTGTGTATCTTCTAAATGTTCGAAGACCACTATTATTAATGACCATCTCCGACATCTTACTATTCGGGATTTGAAAAACAGTAGTGTCTGCAGCTCGAACTCTAGTTGATCTAAAACCTACCTCCTCTACGGCACCAGTTACTTCACCTGCAGAAATCCAATCGCCAATTCGGAAAGGTTTATCCAAGAAAATGGTAATGGTTCCAATTAAGTTCTTCACCGTATCTTGAGAAGCCAAAGCAAAAGCCAAACCTCCAATGGTAGCACCCGCCAATAAAGTGGTGGTATCAACCCCAAAAAAGTGCAATACTTTAAAGGCTCCAAAAACAATGACTAAACCAGATAAGATATTGTTGAGAATCGGCACCAATTGATCATCCAGCTTCGCATGAGTCCTTTCCGTGATAGTGGCATAAACAGCCATCACAACTTTTACCAGTTTTAAGAAGACATAAATCCAGAATACCGTTTCAAAAATATTCAGGACTAAGAACACCCATTTGTTTACTTCCAAAGAAAATTGAAGTGATGGAAAGATCTTATCAATAATAAAAATAGCCGCAATCAACCCCAGTGGATGTGCCAGTTTTCTTAACACCTTGTCAAATTCGATGTCAATAGAATGGGTTACTCGTTTCTGAATGACCTGTAAAATTCGAAATGCAATGCGCTTTACCAGCACAAAAAGGATGTAAGAGATGATTAGCAAAACAATGATTCCGATCCATTGCCACAACTCCATACCCAAAATCGATTGATGACCAGAATTGGGTATTGCCTTTTGTAGCGTGTTAATGTACCATGGAAAAACGCTGCTATAAATCTCATCAATGGCTCCAATGGTTTCTGCAGAATAATACCAATTGTTTTCTATTCGTTCTACAGAAATCTGTGGCATTCGTTCAGGAAAAAGAATGTATTTAAAGGATTTTGAATATCCAATAGTATCATTGTAATCAGGTTGATTGGGAACCTTTTTTAAATCGATAAACAAGCCTTTTCCATCTAAAACCCGCTTAATTTTAACCGCTTTATCAACCGCCTCCTTTGTTGGCAAACCATAAATTGTCTGGGCGGCTTTTTCAGGAGCAAAGTTTTCTTTTTGCAAGAAGTATAAGTGGGTATGAATTGTTGCTTGAGGATTGCTCAAATCAACCTTAGTAGAGTCTTGAGCTACTAAAATTAAAGGGAAGAAAACCAAAAGGAACATCAATTTTTTCATCATCAATTTTGTTAAATGGTTGTTAATTTGAATTACAAATTTAAACCTTTTCTAAAACTGATTGTCAAAGAGATAGAACAAAATAAATACATCATATCATGAAAAAACTAAGTGTAATTTTAATTCTTGCTTTGGGGATGGTTTTCAACACAAACGCTCAACAACGCAAAATGAAAAGAAAGCCAAACTTTACTCCAGAACAAAAGGTAGAATTGGCCGTTAAAAAAATGACTTTAGCACTCGATTTGTCTGCTCGCCAACAAAAACAGGTAGCGCCCTTACTTAAGGCGCAAATCACAGAACGAGAAGCACATCGCAAGCAACAGATGGAAAATAGAAAATCTGGAAAACGACCAACTTCTAAAGAGTTATTTGCCATGCAAAACAAACGATTGGATGATCAAATCGCCTTCAAAAATCAGATGAAAGAAATCTTAGATAAAGATCAATTTCAACGATTTGAAAAAGTGGCGCATGCACGAAAAAAAGAAATGCGTGGAAAAATGAAAGAGCGCATGGAAAAAGGACAAAAAAGACGCATGATGAAACGTT
>CAYFJL010000188.1:0-6203 GCA_964343335.1 uncultured Polaribacter sp.
TTTGCCATGGTCAGTTTCATCCGGCGAAGGTGGGTCACTTTACCCGGCTTATCCACCAAAGACCTTTCAAAGCTTTCAATTGCCTTTTTGTCATTTCCCATAAATAGATAGCCCTCAGCCAAACTATCATAAAGATTGGCGGAATTGGGATAGAGTTTTGTCCCCAAAAGAAAAACCTTTATGCCTTGATCGGATGTTTTTGGATTGAAAACAAGTTGTAGGCCGAGCGTGTTCAAATTGCCTTCGGGAATTTTGAATGAAGTATGTTTTTTTAGGATAGAGTCGTGGAGTTGAACCAAGTTTTTGTAATTCTTTTTTGAGGCCAGCTCATGGAAATCCTGAAAGGTGTACGCCTCTTTTTCTGGCCGCTTGATTTGTAGCGTTATCAAGCCATCCGCAGCTCCATTGTACTGCGGATCGTTATCGATGTACTGTAAGGCATTCTTATCCCCTTTTAAAGTAGCTTCCAAGAATTGCAGTGTGTACCTAGCGACCCATTTGTAAGATTCCATTATTTCTGGATCGCTTTTATCCTGCCTCTTGTCCCTCTCGGCAAAAAGAACGCCCAACGTGCTAAAATGGCTATGGCTCAGGTTGTGGAACTTTAACCGATACACTTTGCTTTTTGTTATGCTATCGTACAATTTGAATTCGGTGTTCAGCGCAGCGTCAATCTTGTCTTCTTTCAGGACAATTTCAGGAATGTCCTTTTGAGCCATGTGCATATAGGGGACATCCATTTTAAAGGCATCGAAAAACGGTGACTGGGTAAGTAGTCCATACTGGTATCTTTCAGTACCGTCCAAACTGACAACGGCCTTTACCTTGTCATTACGTGTCTGCACCAGGATATTGGACAGGCCGCCAAAGCTAAAACCCATAATAGCAATATCATCATCCGCAACAGGATACTTACTTATCTCCTTGATCAAATACTCCACATCTCTGGCTTGGGTCTCCATTTCTTTAGCATTGTTATTACTGAACCAACGGGTTTCAGTTCCCCTGCTTGGACTGGATATCACCACAAAACCATGGCTTGCCAAGTATTCGCAAAGCGCAAAGTTTTCAATGGAGGAAGCTTGGAAACTGGGTGCATAAATGATTACCGGAAATTTTCCCTTTGCAGATCTCGCACCACCGTATGCTGTCGTGGTTTCCAAAAGGTGTTTTTGGTTGGCGGGGGTATTGGCATAATAGAACCAATTAAGTATTTGATCATTGGGCAGGTGTTCCCACTCCTCTTCTTCTTTTAGAACTTCAAAGTAATCTAAAACTGTCAGTGGCTCTCTGTTAACCATTTCCTGTTCAGAAGGATACCATATGCTTACGGGAATTGGTCTTGGGAACTTTTTGTTGGTATAGTCAAAGATTCTGCTATAAGTTCGTGTGCTGTCAGTGGCTGTATAGTGTCGAAATCCAACCTTGTATGCTCCATTTTCAAGGTTAATTTCCTTGAGCGAAGTTTGTGCGGCAATTAGGTTACCTGAGAAAAATATTAAAATCTGAAGAATTGTCAATCTCATGATGTTCAATTTGTGCTAACCGCCTATGATTGGTATGCTTTTAACGTTATTCTTTAGTTTGCACTTAATTGCGTAAATAAGGGTTATACTTATCTGTTCTTTTGGTTGCCTCAGGTCCTCTTAATCTACTAAATATTTAATGAATCCATTTCCTAGGGCTGTACAATGGTAATAGGCAAGGTCACCCGTATCACTTACCCTGCCCTCGGAAGGGTTATACACCAAGTCCATGCTGAGTGGTTGTCCGGGATTTCCGGACAACCATTTTTTCATCCAGTTCACCTTCTTTAAAAATGTTTCTTATTTGCTCCGAAATTGTACGTTTGTTTTTTTTAAATAGTTAACCCATTTGCGCCTGTGTCAACCAAACGGTATCTTGCTCAAATTGAACGTTTATTTGAGTGGAACCATCATTAGCTTGGTAAATCTCTATTTGCTTATCCGTATTCATATAGTTAAGAACTGATATCTTCGGTTTGAAATTATTTTTGTTTATACACTTTCAGTCGCAAGTTATCGTTTTATTGAACTTTAAAATTTTTTAATATGTGCTTTCAATATTCTCTTTAATTCATTGATGGATTTTTCTTTCTCGGAATTAAAGCCAAAATAAACCAATGCAATTCCAAAAGCGAGCATTATTAGCGGGATTATTGCCACGGCAGGATTTGCCTCATGTGATATTATTGCATAAATAGAACCTAACAAAGCCAACGAAACCCCACCTAGCCAAACAACCATAAAGGCTATCACGAAGCCATGCAGTTGAAACTTGGCCCTAACTATTGTTCCGCTCATACTTTCACTCACGGTTCCTTTAATTTGTGGAAGAAATGAATTTTTATAGTTGATGGCCCTTTGTATCTCAAATTGTCCATTTGCAAAATAACCTTCAAATGGCTTTTCAATCTTTGTTTTTGAAAATCTGAGTTCTATTCCTCTTTTTGATCCGATATTATTCATTAGGATACTTTCAACTTCTTCCTTTGAAAATGAAGTTAATAGTTCAATGTCTACGGAAGGGATTAATCTCATAACATATTCAATTGCCTGGTGGTTATCGTTTATTTGAACTGTGAATGTACATTCAATTACTTTCTGTAAGTCTTTTAATTGCCATATTCAACACTGAATCTTCCCCAGTCAAAATATCCTCAATTGTTTTTGGAGCCAAGATATCAGGTTGGATTCCGTAACCAACAAACTCACGCCCATCTGGATAAGTGTCCCTTTTGGTGCAGATACGGGCTTTTCCACCACCAGGCAATCGTAGTATCATGGGTTGTCCTGTACTTCCATAGGTAAAATCTCCCATGGTAGTGAAATGGTCAATCGGGTCGGCAGCAACTAGAAAATCCTCTGCTGCCGAACCGGTGTTGTTTCCAATGAGCACTACGGTAGGCAATTTGATTACCTGGTTGTTGCTGGGGGCAATGGTATCGGGTCCGCTTTCAAACCAATAATCATCATTATAGGAAGCCAAAACTTCTCGGTCCCATGAACCCAAGTTGTCCGAATCTCCATCAATAAAGGCGCCCCAGGCCTTGTAGGCAGGTTTGTGCTCCCTGGTTTTCCATTTAGAAGTGATGATGGGCCGGTCTGTTAGGTGTTTTAAAATATTGTAACCATTCCAAGAGCTCCCACCTCCATTTTTTCTAAGGTCTATGATCAATGCTCTTGAAGACTGAATACTATCAAGGTAGCCTTCAAACTCTTCTACAATTTGGCTGTTGCCAAAAGAGTTGAGAGAAACATATGCTATATCACCAATCTTTCTAAAAGAAGAAAGTTCCCAGGGCTCATTTTTAATGATCCATTCTGTATCGGAAGGATTGCGACTAAGTGAAAGCTGCCTCAATTGATTTTCTGGAGTAAGTATTTCTATTCTAACGGAATCTGTTCGCATGCCCTTCAGAACTTCATGGGCTTCGATGTTTCGGCGGATATGTTCAGTGGAAGAACTGATGTATGGCCTGATTTGCTTTTCAATAAATTTTTCAACAGTAAGTCCGTCTACTTTTATCAGTTTTGACCCCAATGGAATTTTTTTCTCAAATTGTATGTCGGTGTTAGTGATAAATAGAGCATCGTCAATGGGAGAAATCGTTACAGCAGGGAACCCAAACTCCGATTCTAGTTCACTTGGAATAAAGATGTTCGTATGCCCATCATTGAGCAAAGCACAAACTTCTTGGAGAATCCGGTAATATTCCAAATTAGAAGAGGCATTCCGAACCTTGGGAAGATAGTCGATCAATACTTGCTCCCAATTAAGATTGGGCACTTGATCAAAAAAGGCGAAATTGTATTTTACTTCTGTCCAAAAATTGATGAAACCGAACAATCGTTCATCTTCGGTCAAGGACTTACCATTCAATGGTCTATAAATCTGGTTCTTTTCAGAAACAAAAACATCTACCAAGTAGTCCAATACTTTGACCATATCTTTATTGGCGGAGTTGACTTCCTTTAGTTGTTCTTCACTAAATTCAAAAGTGCCTGACGAGACAAAAGTCAAGGGCTTTCGTAGCTGAACTATTTTTTTATTGGATAGGAAGGTGGCATTTAAACTTGTGGGATGTTCAGGTTCCAATTTCAAATAGAAGGTACCCAATTTTCCATGATTCATTCCAGTGTACCGGTCAATGTGTTCCCTGAATTCTGGCCATTGGGAATTTGCTTCGTCCTTGTTCTTGAGTTCATACAAGAAAAGGGAGACTCCATTTCTGGAATTGACCCACATAAATGCTCCTTGAGGTCTTACCAGAGTATCATTGCCTATGACCAAAGGATGGTTTTCATTGTGTTGGAATCCAATGCTTTTAAGTTTGGTTTCAAGACTTTCAATAACTTTGACAATATCCCTTTCATCCATCTCCACCAAAAAAGACATCAAATCGTCACCAGAACTCATTTCTTCAAAAATGTCCTTTGGATGATCAATCGTTCCCTTTTGGGAACAAGAGGTTAAAATGGACATAGTCATTATAACTAAAAAAAAATCAAGGAGTTTTTTAGCTTTCATTTTAGGGATGCCAGATTAGGTTTCACGTTGAACATTCGGGGGAATTTTCTAATATAAGAATTTTCGTTCACAATGATTTATCAATCGTTTATTTGAACTTTAGTTGACTATTAATTCTTGTAATCAGTTATTTTTTTCAATTATTCTTTTCCTGTCCACCCAGCTAAACTTAGAATTCCTGTTTCCAATTCAAACATTAATGGAGGATAATTTTGTAATAGCGATTCTCCTGCTCCATGTATCTCAACCCATTTTTCTTTATGTGGTGCAAATTCAATTCGTAGGAAACGAATTCCATTTAATTCCACACCATAATAAGTCCTGTTATATTCGTCGAATTCCCTTTTAAGTTTTCTTTCCGCTTTTCGACCTGTTTTGGCTCCTCGATTTTTGTAATCTACCACATCTCCCCAGCTTTCCTTGGAATAATCTTCACGAAATTCCTTCTCTCGTTCATAGTAGAGTGTGTGATGTTTTTCTATCGCCTTCGAGTATTGTTTTAAGAACTCCTTTTCAAACTGTTGGACTTCTGATTTTGAGGGCATAAAACGGTTCTTTGGGAAAATATTTCTTTGGCCTTTCGGAGTGTGCCACTCTGGTTGGATTATACCTGAAAAACCATCAAAATTTAAAGTATCCGCCATCACCTGATTTGATTGGGACAGACATAATATTGGTAGAGATAATGAAAATATTATTAAAAATCTCATTTTCAAATTTTGTGTTTCCTGTTTATATGAATCCTTTAATTGAACTTTGGTTACTTGGTGAATTTTGATTCAATGATTTTTCCATTATCAATATCAATTAAAACAGTAAACCCGTTCCAAGTTGATGATTGGATTAATCCATCTTTCCGTACAACCATATCATTTGAGTAACAATCTTTTTCATTTGGCAATTCGGCAAACCAAATTATCTGTCCCTCCTGATCTTTGGCATAAATGTTACTTTCACCCTCGGGGTATTTCATATAATTTTCACGAACAATATGAATTCCTTCAACTTGTAAGCTCTCGACTATTTCTGTATGTAAAGCTTTAAGCTTCATCGTTTATTTGAACTTATCTATTAAGAATCGAATCTCGGTAATCAATCCATTTTTGTAAATCTCCTTTAGACTTTTCAATATCAAAGAAAAAAGGGCTAGAACCATCTGCCGCTCTTAATTTAAGCCTATCCAATATATTTCCAACACATGGAAGAGCAAGTTCATTTCCTCTGATATGCATCACGAAACCATCACATTCCTCAGAATTGCCCATATTAAACTCTATTGTGAATTGTTCGTTCTCCAATATCCCCCATGATGGATTTGAAAAGTCTATCGTAGGTTCAGCTGCTTTAATATTATCAATGACTTCTGACCTCTTACCAATAGATTGTGGTTCAAAGTCATTGGAAATATCATCTAAAGATTCAAAATTTCCCCAGTCTTGCACGAATAAATCCCAACTCATTTCGACTCTATCGTTTATTTGAACTTTAATTATTCGTAATTATCCCCTCTTATAATCGAATTCTTAATTCTGTTAGCTGCTTTGGTCTAAAGGTTCCATTGTAGCCTTCCCTAAAAATAGGACAGTTTAAAATTCAGATTTTCTAACTTTAAATTTTAACTGTCACATGAAAAAAAGCAAGTTTACCGAGAG